>CAHJWN010000073.1 GCA_903642265.1 Acidobacteriaceae bacterium
TCCTGCATGCCCTGCGAGAGGCGGATAAGAACGACGTCATCTCCGGCGGCCGGCTTGCTCGTGGTCTTGTTGGTGACCGTGCCCTTGATGGAGGTTTGTGCTTGTGCTGCAGCGGAGACCATGAAGAGGCAAAGTGCGAGTTTGGTCAGGAGAGTCATTCGTTTGGGTGCGCTCAGTGTTTCTTTGATTGTCGTTGGTGTGAGAAGGGCGGTCAATGAGTGGCGGTCGACCCTCGCTTGGTCTCCCGCGTTCGACGTGATCAAGCTGCGAACATGGGCATCCGAATTCCGCTGGCTGGGCGGCTATCTGGACTTAAGCGCAGTAGCTTTAGCAGGCGAGGCGAGGCCTTCAAGTTCGGCGATGACTTGTGCGGCTTCGTCTTCGAGGCCGGCTCGCTGCTCGGCGTAGTCCGCCTCGGGATGTTTGCCGGCGAGGTACTCAAAGTTAAGATCGCGAAGGTTGTCGTAGATGACGTCCTTGCGCTCGCGAAGGTAGTCGGCGCGGGTCTTGTCGCGTTGGACGAAGGGGTTTTTATCAGGCCAGAAGATAAAAGCGAAGAGGCCGAGGGTAAGAATGATTCCGGGCAGGATGCTGCTCAATATTCTGTCTCCCGTCGAATGCGCTCCCGCAGTTCATCAGTGCCGGAAGCAGACATCCCTTTAATCCTTAGCGGCGCGCGCGTCAGCGTACGGGACTTCCAGATGCGGATGATGAGCGCGGTGCCAAGGATGGCGGCGAGGAACAGGGCGATGGGCGTAATCCAGGCTACGTTGTCAAAACCGCCGCGTAGGGGAGCGGCGAGGATGGTAGCGCCGTACTTCTGTACGAACCAGTCGAGGATGACGCGGTCCGAGTCACCTGTGGCCATCTCCTGGTGGAGTTCGCCGATCATGCGCGCGGAGTCGGGGCAGCCGACGTGATTGCATTCGAGCAGGATCTGGCCGCATCCGCAGGCGCACATCATGTTATGGCCGACGCGCTCGTAGCGTCTTTCGGTTGTGTCTCCTGCACCCAGCATGACAATGGCCAGGCAGGTGACGAAGATGGCTTGAAGTAGGCGGCTGCTGAAGATCTTAGACATGATGGACCTCGGCTTCGACCATCGTCGGTTCGACGACTGCCGCGGCTTTGAAAGCGTTGCGGGCGAGGTTGGGAGTAAGGCCTAGAAGGGTGCCGGCAATCACAATAAGCACGCCAATCCAGATCCAGGAGATAAGGGGGTTGAGAAAGACCTTGATGATCGGGCGGTCCGTGTCGGGATTCTTGCCTTCATAGATGACGTAGAGGTCGGCCTGCAGCGTGGACTTGAGCGCGACGATGGTCGAGGGCTGTTGGCTCGCGATGTAGAAGCGATGCTCCGGGGCGAGTTGAGTGATCTTCTTACCGTACTTATATACATCGAGCAGAGCGTACTCAGTGTCATAGTTCGGGTTCGAATCCTGGCTGAAGGACTGGCAGACCAGGCGGTAGGGACCAAGCTGGAGGGAGTCGCCGAAGCCCATCTCCTGCTCATGAGACTGGTTGAATGCGCCGCCGGCGATGCCGATGAAGAGGACGACGATGCCGAAGTGGACGAGGTAGCCGCCGTAGCGGCGGGTGTTCTTCTGGACGAGTTGGAGGGTGGAGGCGAAGAGATTCTTGCCTGTCTGCGTCCGCACAACATTGGCACCGCGAAGGAACTCGCTGGTGATGGCGGTAATGACCCCCGCAGCGAGCGAGAAGGTAACAAGTGAAAAGATAGTTGCATGCATATCATCGCCGTCGTTCCAGGGGCGGATGCCGACCGCCATCAGAACAATCGCAGTGACCGCAAATGCGATGCCGGGAAGGATGAAATTGCGGCGGATAGAGCGGATGGAGGTGGAGCGCCATGCAAGAAGCGGCCCTACTCCGGTCAAGAAAAGTAGGAACAATCCGATGGGGACGTTAACGCGGTTGTAGTAGGGCGCATTGACGGTAGCCTTGGTACCCGTCACGTATTCCGAGAGGACAGGGAACAGGGTGCCCCAAAGAACGGTGAAGCAGGCTACGAGGAGAATCAGGTTGTTAAAGAGAAAGCTGGACTCGCGGGAGACAATGGATTCCAGCTTGTTCTCACTCTTGAGGTGGTCACGGTTTTTGAAGAAAGCAAAAAGGCAAACCGCGAAGGTCAGCATCATGAAGCCGTAAAACCAGCTCCCGATATTCGATTGCGCGAAGGCATGAACGCTCGAGACGAGTCCGGAGCGGGTGAGGAGCGTTCCTAGAATCGTGAGCAGGAAAGTGGAAAAGATAAGCCAGACGTTCCAGTTCTTCATCATGCCGCGCTTCTCCTGCATCATGACTGAGTGCAGGAAGGCGGTGCCAGTGAGCCATGGCATCAGCGAGGCGTTTTCTACGGGGTCCCAGCCCCAGTAGCCTCCCCAGCCGAGGACAGAGTAGGCCCAGTGAGCTCCGAGAAAGATGCCGCATGTAAGGAAGAGCCAGGTGACCATGGTCCAGCGGCGGGTGATGTGAATCCACTTTTCCCCGGGGTACCGCATCATTAAGGCGCCAAGAGCGAAAGCGAAGGGTACGGCGAAGCCGACGTAGCCGAGATAAAGCATTGGTGGATGGATGACCATCTCGGGATACTGGAGAAGCGGGTTGAGGCCGTTGCCATCGAGGGGAGTAGGCCCAGGCTGAATGGAGAACGGCGGAGCAGCAAAGTTCAGTAGCAGAAGGAAGAAGACCTGTACTCCGGCCAGAATTGTCGAAGCGAATGCAGACAGGCGAACGTCGACGCGGTGACGAACGCGGAGGACGAAGCCGTACGTGGCGAGCAGCCAGGCCCAGAGGAGAAGCGAGCCTTCCTGGCCAGACCAAAGCGCGGAAAACTTATAAGCCGTGTTCAGAGATCGATTGGTGTGGTGCAGGACGTAAGCGACCGAGTAGTCGTTTGTGAAGGAGGCCCAGACCAGGGCAAAGGCGGCGCAGGACATGGCGATGAAGCTGGCAATGCCGGCCCGGCGCGCGGTTTCCCCCAGTCGGGATGCGTTGTCGATGCGCTCTGCGGCAGAGGAGCGCGCAAGCGCAATGCCGCCGATGACCAGCGTATAGATGCTGAGGACAAGCGCGAGGAGCAGGGAGAAGCTCCCGAACTCCGGCATGGGATGCGACGGCATGGTATGGCTCCAGAATGATTCTCTCAAGCGAAGGCGGAATCAGCAATGAAGATGACGGTTATCGTGCGTCGCGCTGGAAAATCAGCCAATGGTTGGAAATGCGTGTGCACTCTTGGTTGGAGTGGACGCAGCTTTCCAGCAGCCATTGAGGCAAGGCTCTTACTTTGCGCAAGATGATGAATTCAGGGGACGAGCGGTATGATGCGAGGACATGGCGAAGGCGCAGGAACATATTGGGCTGGGGGTGCTTGGGGCGGTCATAGCCGGCGTGGCGCTGCGAATCTATTTTGTGATTCACGCGCCTTTGGTGACGAACGATACCCTGATCTACGGCGATCTAGCGAAGAACCTATTGGAGCGCCATGTATATGGCTTTACGGTGCCAGGGGGAGTGCCGCGGCCAACGCTGATCCGAGTGCCTGGATACCCGCTGTTCCTGGCGGCATGCTTTCTACTATTTGGAGTAGGGAAGTACCAGGCAGTGTTGTGGGTGCAGCTGCTGATCGATCTACTGACTTGCTGCCTGATGGCTGATCTTGCCCGGCGGGCCTGGGGGTCAAAGGCAGGTGTTGCGGCACTCTGGCTGGCTATGTGTTGTCCGTTTACGGCAAACTACGTAGGTGCAGCGCTGACCGAGACGCTGAGTCTCTTCTGCATCGCTGCGGCGTTCTATGGCCTCGCGCGGTGGCGGGCTGCCGGGTGCGGGTCGGGGCGCTGGCTCTGGGTGGTGGCAGGGGCGCTGGCGTACGCCGTGTTGCTCAGGCCGGAGCAGGGATTGCTGGCGGCTGCAGTTGTCCCCGCGATGTTCTGGATGGCTTGGTTCAAGACCCACTCATTGCATGTACCCGCAAGGCATGGGGCACAAAGGCCTTTGATGGCGGATCAATCCACAACAGATCAAGCCACATCTCAGGACCGCACGATCGGGCATTTCGGCCCGGCAACGCGGAAGTTCAGATCGGTGGCGCCGGTACTGGCGGCGGCCGTTTGCGTTGTGTTGCCTCTGGTGCCTTGGGCGATTCGGAACGAGCGGGTGTTTCATGTGTTTCAGCCGATCGCGCCGCGGTTTGCAAATGATCCTGGGGAGGCCATACCCCTTGGATTTCAGAGGTGGTACCGGACGTGGGCCATTGAATTTGCTTCCACTGAGAATGTGTATTGGAACTATGACGGCAGCGACATCAGCGTGGCGGACCTGCCGGAGCGCGCGTTTGATACGCAGGAGCAGTATGAGCGGACGGCGGAGTTGTTGAGCGCTTACGACAAGGACGACAACCCGACGCCTGAGCTGGATCTCGGGTTCGGTCAGCTGGCGAGGGAGCGGATAGCGAACGATCCTGCGAGGTACTATCTTGCGCTGCCAGTCGCCCGGCTTGCGGATATGTTGCTGCGTCCGCGTACAGAATTGATGGGAACGTCGCTGGAGTGGTGGAAGAGCACGGAGGACACGTCACAGCGAATCTTCGGGGCCGCTTACGCGGGGGTGAACCTTGGGTATCTGGTGTTGGGGGGTACAGGTCTGGCGTTATGGTGGCGCGGGGGGCAGCACCGGGTGTTGCTGGTGGCGATGGTGGCTTATGTGGGGCTTAGGTGTGCGTTGTTGTTGACGATCGACAACTCGGAGCCGCGCTATACCCTGGAGTTTTTTCCCATCCTATGGGTCTTGGGAGCACAGTTCTGGCGGTTTCGGTCATCGGCCCAGGAAAGGCGTCATGACTTCAGCAAGACGAGCGACGAACTACCTGCCTGATATGGCCCAATGCAGTGAAGATGTCGAGCTTTGGCAGATCTCCAGTTTTGCGCAATGGACTGCGCGAAAATGGTTTAGCGAAGTTATGACTACCGGCGGTCGACCTGGGTTTGTTTGTCGGTTTTGATGGCGAAGGCGGCTTCGTTGATCTTGCTGTTGTAGCGGACGTGATCGAAGTAGGTTGTGTAGTAGTCGCCGGCTGGGGTGAAGAAAAGCTGCTTGTAGGAGACGCCCTGGACGGGGTCAACCCAGATGGTGATGTGCGAGAACATGTTGCGGTTGGCGGGGTCCTTTGCGACCAGATCCAATTTAGTGGTCGTGATGCTCTTGGCACCGTCTTTCAGGATCTCGGTGCCCTGATCGGTGATGTCCCACGTCTTCGCAAGATCACGGCCGCTGCCGCCGAAGCCGAGCGTGAGGAAGCTTTCGTACTGCGCCTGGTTACTGCCGGCATGAAGCAGGGTAAGGTGGTTTTGGGCGGGTTCAAACATCTGGAGTTCGCCGGCTTTGTAGGCCAGGGTACGGGTGCCACTGGCAGTGGCGGCTGATTCTCCGGAGCAGGCTTGAGTGGCGGATGGTGCGATCTTGGCTCCCATCTCGAGCGAGCTGCCTTTGCGCTCGAAGTAGATTATGCCGCATTGTGTCGTAGTCTCTTTGACGACCTTAGCGTAACCATCTCGGCGCATGTCGGCTTGCGCGGAGTGGAAGTTGGCTGAGGCAGTGTCGAGTTGGCGGAGAACGGTATCGAGGTTCTGGGCGGAAGCAGTCGCTGCGACAAAAAGTGCTGCTAGTAGAAGCTTTGACGATTTAGAGTTCAAGCGGTACCTCGGCGGCTAAGCCGCACTTCCTGTGTTTCGACATGGCTGAAGCCGTGTTCCTAAGCAAGATGCGAGTGAAACGCGGCAACGTGAGTGTTCTGGCTCGATGTAAAGCGGAGCTTCTTCAATGAGTTCGCAATGACGTCCTTCGTTCAAACTAACTTGATACCTGCAACCCGGCACTCGCTGGTTGGTTGCGGATGACTATGTTAGTCGCGGATTACGACGGTCCGTCGCGGATGACGACGGTCCGTTGCGGAGGACCATACTGCTAGCGAAGGACGTAGGCGTCGTAAGCAACTGTCTTTCCTTTATTGTCGAGGACGGGTTCGTAGTGGTCGAGCGTCACTTCACCGGAGATGGGTTCAACGATGCGCAGGATGGTCGCGCGCCGGTCATCTTCCGACTGAGACGGATTCGGTGACCCAGTGGTGCTGCTGGCGCGAATCTCATAAATGAACTTGTTTTTGAGACCGCTGGTGCCTGCTTCTTTCACAAGGATTTCACTGTCGCGGAGGGGGACAGTAGCGACCGGTTTGTCGCCGTAGTCAATGAAGCGTGGCGAGAGAAAGAGAAATACGAGGATCAGAGAGACCATGACGTCGTAATGCATGCTGCCGCGCTCGTAGGTCCAGAAAAGATAGCTGCGGAGGAGTTTCATGCGGTGGGTGCTCCGGATGGCTTGCGAGGAAAATTGTTCTGCGGTCCTATGACAGTCTCACTGTTCATGTAAGGGATGAGGGCATCAGGAATACGAATGGTGCCGTTGGCTTGCTGATAGTTTTCGAGGATGGCAAGGTACGTGCGGCCTACGGCGAGACCACTGCCGTTGATGGTGTGGAGATACTCCGGTTTCCTCGTACCCGCAGGCTTGTAGCGAATGTTCGCTCGCCGGGCCTGGAAGGCTTCAAAGTTTGAGCAGGAGGAGATTTCGCGGTAGAGCTGTTGGCCAGGGAGCCAGACCTCCAGGTCGTAAGTCTTGGATGAGGAGAAGCCCATGTCGCCGGTGCAGAGAAGCATGCGGCGATAGGGAAGGCCAAGCGTTTCGAGGACCACCTCGGCGTGGCGGGTCAGAAGTTCGTGTTCAGCTTCGGACTCCTCGGGACGGGCAAATTTGACGAGCTCCACTTTCTGGAACTGGTGCTGGCGGATCATGCCGCGGACATCTTTGCCATAGGAACCTGCCTCCGAGCGGAAGCAGGGAGTGTAGGCGCACAAGGATATAGGCAACTGCGATTCATCAAGCGTCTCATCGCGAAAGAGGTTGGTTACGGGGACCTCGGCAGTGGGAATTAACCAGTGATCGGACTCCTGGAGCTTGCCGGGTTCGTATGCGCCTTTGTCATCACAATGGAAGAGATCTTCGGCAAATTTGGGAAGCTGGCCAGTGCCGAACAAAGATTTCGAGTTGACCATAAACGGTGGCAGGACTTCGGTGTAGCCGTGCTGGGTGATGTGCAGGTCCAGCATGAAGTTTGCCAGTGCGCGCTCTAATCGGGCTCCCTGGCCGAAATGGACGACAAATCGCGAGCCGGAGACCTTGGCGGCGCGGTTGAAGTCGAGGATCCCCAGAGACTCGCCTAATTCCCAGTGAGGCTTGGCGGGAAAGTCGAAGGTGGCGGGCGTACCGAAGTGCTTAACGGCGACATTGTCGTGTTCAGAGGCACCGCCAGGGACCGATGCTTGTGGCAAATTGGGGAGAGTCTGCAGAAGATTGCGGAGGCGGTCGTCTGCTGCTGCGGCTGTGGCTTCGAGAGATTCGACCTCAGTCTTGAGCAATCGTGTTTGCTCGGTTTGGGCCGTAGCATCCGACTTGGCACGGCGGAGGGTGGCGATCTCGCCCGTCAATTTATTGCGCTGAGCTTTTAGGGTCTCTAAACGGGTGACGGCGTCCCGACGGTCAAGATCTATCTGCGCAAAGTCTTCCAGGACGGATGCGACGGCGACACTGCGAGCTCGCAGCTTTTCTTGGACGAGCGGCAGATTGGAACGAACAAAGGCCAGGTCAAGCATTGCACTTATTCTAACTGGCGGGACTGCGCTGATTGATTCGAGTGGGCTTCCGTCTGCGTTGACCGTGCCGACCGAGACGCCCTTCGGAGAGCGTGAGGGCGTATCGCAAGAAAAACGCCTGCACCGAAGGCGGTGCAGGCCGATGGGATAAAAGTTAAACGTGTTTATCGAGGTCCGGAGCCGTAGATGTGGCTGACACCAACTTGGTACCCGCGCCGGAAGCCCTCCCGGTAGTCATGGCGGAGTGCGCGGTCGATGCTGGGATGCCGATATTCATCACGATTATTTACGTTCGGCGGCCGGTGGTTTCCGAAATCCTTGCGTGCACCCTCGATGCCATCATGAAAACCGCGCCGTCCTGCATCCTGAAACTCGTTTGGTGGCTCTTCCCATCCGCCATGAGGACCATCCTGGTAGCCCGGGGGCGGCGGCGGTGGGCCCTGCTGATATTGGGCGCGAGCTGTTGCGGCGGTGAACAGGCCGACAGCAGTGAGGGCAATAACGGGGAGTATCGATCTACGCTTCAAGGGATTACCTCTTTCGTGCGATCTTCTGCAACATACATTTAGAGGGGTCGTGGGGTCGGTGTGTTGCTTGGTGTATCAACAAGGTGCTCGCTCAGAGACCTCGCCTCAGAGACATAGACCGCACATCCAATCTCAATGACGAGATCCCGCCTTGTGTATGGAAGTAATTTCAGACTCTCGCAAAGCTGCCCGCTTATGCGACCAGCAGAGCAGGGTGTTGGGTTCCAAAGGCAGATCAGCCTCGATCGGCTAAATTGCGCAGTCATAGAACTTGCCTGCAGGCGCAATACGCATTGCGGCGACGTTTGCGTCCATACTTGACATGAGTGCGCCCGTGCTAAGTTGCGAGCAAACTTTTAAGCAAATTGCGAAACCCACGCCAAGGATGCTAGAGGCAATGCCGACGAACCATATTCAGGAGCACATCGATCTAATTGCACGGCACGAGCAGGAGTTTCTCGAACAGCGGACCGCCGTCGAACGGCTTGGCGATAGTGTGGCAGGATTCGTGGGTAGCCTCGGCTTTGTCGCTGTACACCTTCTGATCTTTGCGGGCTGGATTGGCTGGAATGACGTTGCCAAGCTTCAAAAGTTCGACCCCGCACCGTTCTCGCTCCTTGCGACGCTCCTGGCAATGGAGGGCATTATCCTCGCCAGCCTGATCTTGATGCGGCAGGCCCGCATGTCGCGCCGAGCCGATGAGCGCGATCACCTGATGCTGCAAATACTCCTGCTGACGGAGAAAGAGATCACGGCGGTCCTCAAAATAGATCGCAAGATCGCGCAGCAAGTGGGCCTGGATCAAGCAGCGCAGGGAGCAGAGGTGCGTGAGTTGAGCAAGCATACCTCGATTGAAGATGTAACGCAGACGATCCGGGAGAGTCTGCCCTCGGCGGAGTAGGCACGGCATCGGAAACCCATCGCTACAATTGAGAGATGTCGACGAGATTGCATAAAGGTTCGGATATGCAGGTGAATGTGGCTGGAGTGGAGCTGCGCTCGCCGGTGATTGCTGCAAGTGGAACGTTTGGCTATGGGGTGGAGTTCGAGGAGATTGTTGCGCTCGATCGGATCGGCGCGTTTGTCACGAAAGGGCTGTCGCGCGAGCCGATGGCCGGGAACAAGACACCGCGGATCGTGGAGACAGCGGCGGGCATGATGAACGCAATCGGCCTGCAGAACATGGGGGTGCGAGCGTTTGTGGCGGAGAAGATGCCTCGGCTGCGGAAGCTCGGCACGGTGGTGATTGCAAACGTTTTCGGGTTTACCGTCGAGGATTGCATCGAGGTAATCCGCGTACTGAACGATGCGGACGGGATTGCGATGTATGAACTGAATGCCAGCTGTCCAAATACCAGCCATGGAGGTATGGTTTTTGGGACGGACAAGGACCTGCTCTACGACCTGGTAGCGCATTGCCGCTATGTGGCGAACCGCCCGCTGATGGTGAAGCTGTCGCCAAATGTGACGAGCATCGCGGTAATGGCGAAAGCGGCGCAGGATGCGGGGGCGGATGCAGTGTCGCTGGTAAATACGTTCCTGGCGCTGTCCATAGATGTGGAGACAAGGAAGTCGCGAATCGCTAATTTTACCGGAGGGCTGTCCGGACCGGCGATCAAGCCCATCGCCGTGCGCATGGTCTATGAGGCGGCGAAGGCAGTCACCATCCCATTGGTAGGGCTGGGTGGGATTACCCGGGCCGAGGATGTGGTGGAGTTTATGCTGGCGGGAGCAACGGCGGTCCAGGTGGGAACTGCAAGCTATGCGGATCCAAGGGCAGTGGAGAATCTGGCAAATGGATTGAGGAAGTGGTGTGAGGAGAATGAAGTCATGAAGGTGGCGGAGCTGACAGGTGGCTTGCTTAGGTAAAGCCAGCATCCTGCCGTACGCTGCGGGCGCTCCGTAGACGCTCAGGGGCGGTCGCGTCACGATGTGTGTATCGCTTCGCATCACGATGTGTGTATCGCTTCGCATCACGATGTGTGTATCGCTTCGCATCACGATGTGTGTATCGCTTCGTGGTGAGAGTTAGAATTCTTACTGTGAATATCGAATGCATTACCGACGTCGATCCTGAGCTCTCTGGTGACTTGAAGCCAATTCGCCGGGCGCTGCTTTCTGTGACGGACAAGACCGGCCTAGTGGAGTTTGCGCGAGTCCTGAGTGGCCTCGGGGTTGAACTAGTGTCGACAGGTGGAACGGCAAAGGCGCTGCGGGAAGCCGGCCTCTCGGTAAGGGATATCAGCGATTTGACCGGGTTCCCGGAGATGCTCGACGGGCGCGTAAAGACGCTGCACCCCAAGGTGCATGGCGGGATCCTGCATAAGCGCGGCGATGCGGGCCACATGGCCTCGGTGGCGACCTATGCGATCGAGGCGATCGATATGGTCGTTGTGAACCTGTACGCATTTGAGAAGACGGCTACGAAGCCGGGCGTGGCGTTTTCGGACATCATCGAGAACATCGATATCGGCGGCCCTTCTATGGTGCGTTCGGCGGCGAAGAACTTCGAAGATGTGGCGGTGGTGACTGCGGCGGCGGACTACACGGCGCTAACGGCAGAGTTGGAAGCACATAAAGGCGCTCTGACGCGGGCGACTCGATGGCGTTTGGCAAAGCTGGCGTTTGCCACCACAGCGGCGTACGACGCGGGGATCGCATCGACGCTGGAGACGATTCTTGAGCCAGGCGGCGAAGGTGAACCAGCCAGGTTCGATGCGGACGGGATGCCCGGCACATTGCGGGTGATTGAACGACAGAAGACGATTCTGCGGTATGGCGAAAACCCGCACCAGCGGGCTGCGCTCTATGTAGACGGCAGCGGAAAAGGCGTGGCGGCAGGCAAGCAGTTGCAGGGCAAGGAGCTCAGCTACAACAACATCGTCGATCTCGATGCATGCTGGGAGCTTGTAAGCGAGTTTGCGGACTTCGACGAAGCGGCAGTCGCGATCATCAAGCATACGAATCCTAGTGGCGCCGCTACGGGCGCGACGGTACTTGAGGCGTATCGGCGGGCGTTGGCAGCCGATCCGGTATCGGCATTTGGCGGGGTCATCGGGGCTAACCGCGAGGTCGATGCGGAGGCGGCGGAGGAGATTGCGAAGCTGTTTGTGGAGGCAATCGTTGCGCCTTCCTTCTCACCCGAGGCGCTGGCTCGATTTGCGGCGAAGAAAAACCTGAGGCTTGTCGAAATTGCTCCGGCACATACGACGCGGGTGCTGAAGCAGGTCTCCGGTGGGTTCCTGATGCAGGATGCCGACCTGATGAAGGTAAGTGAAGCGGAGCTGAAGACGGTAACTGAGCGGACCCCAACAGCAGAAGAGTTGCGGGCTCTGAACTTCGCATGGACCGTGTGCAAGCATGTGAAGTCGAACGCAATCGTTTACGCGCGCTTTGATGGCGGCCACGGGCAAACGGTCGGTGTCGGTGCGGGGCAGATGAGCCGGGTGGATGCGGCGAGGTTTGGCGAAATGAAGGCAGTGCTGCCGCTGATCAACTCTGTTGCGGCCTCGGACGCGTTCTTTCCATTTCCGGATGGGTTGGAGGTTGTGGCTCGGGCGGGTGCGACAGCGGTGATTCAGCCGGGCGGGTCGGTTCGGGACGCTGAGGTGATCGATGCAGCGAACAAGTTGGGATTGGCGATGGTGTTTACCGGCGTCAGACACTTCCGGCACGGGTGAGATGTTTTCTCCATCTCGGCTCATGCAAGATCGCAGATGTTGCTGTTTCTGAATCAGCAAATGTTGCTGTTTCTGGATCAGCCAATGTTGATCCGGTATCCGCCTCAAGTCTTGGCGTCCCCGACAAGATTCGAACTTGTGTTGTCGCCTTGAGAAGGCGATGTCCTGGGCCAGCTAGACGACGGGGACGCTTGGCTATCTCCGGTGATGCTAACAAGATCATCGGCGAGGAGCAAAGCAATATCAAGGCGCGAGGTTCGCTCGGTCCCGCTCATCGCAGGGGACAGATGCGCGACAAATCAGGCCTTGGAAGCGCCGAGTGAAAGGGGCAGGCTAACCAGAATAAGGTATCGTAGGCCATATCCTCATGAGCATTGCTCCACGCAGTTATAAGTATCTCGATGCACTGACGACCGCGTTTGTCGTTATCTTGCTTGTGTCGAACCTGATTGCGCAGAAGGTGGTCATGTTCGGGCCGTACGCCGGACATGTATTCGGGCGAGCATTTCAGCTCCCGGCCATTTATACCAGTGGAGCCATGATCCTCTTTCCGATTACGTACATCTTTGGAGATGTCTTTACCGAGGTGTATGGATTTGCGGCATCGCGGCGGGCGATCTGGCTCGGTTTTTTCGGGACGTCGCTACTGTATGCAGTGGGAGCGCTGATTATTGCGCTGCCGGCGTCGCCCGAGTGGAAGAACCAGCAGGCGTTTGACACGGTTTTTGGGATCATTCCGCGCATTCTAGCGGCAAGCCTTATCGCGTTCTGGGCGGGGGAGTTTGCCAATTCCTACACGATGGCAAGGCTGAAGCTGCTGACGAATGGCAGCAAGCTGTGGACCCGAACAATCGGTTCGACGATGGTTGGCCAGGCGGTCGACACGACGCTGGTGATCGTGCTCACGTTTGCCGGAACGTACAGCCTGCGAACGCTCATAAAGATCATCGTGACGGGATATCTGCTGAAGGTGGCCTACGAGGTGATCGCGACGCCCTTGACCTATGGAGTCATCAATTGGCTCAAGCGAGCTGAACATGCGGATGCCTTCGACCGGAATGAGAACTTCAACCCGTTCTCTTTCAGCGAGAAAGAAGTTACCGTCAGTCGCTAGGGCAAATCTGCTGCTGGACCGCAGTATTTCGTTTGAAACGACAATTTGCGCATCCTGACGGCAGTACTCTCATCTAAACTTTACGAGCCATTCCTCATGCGTTTTCCCAAATTGGGGTAATTTGCTGTCTGCACTCAGGATCGCGGCTCAATCGTTACTCCCGCCCGAAGCTCAAGATCATATTTCGATTGGGACGGCGCCACCGAAGGAACGAACAGAATCGGAACCTCGATTGAAGATTGCACATGAAATAAAGACATCGATGAACCAGAAGGAGCCGCACTTGTTTACTGCTTCCCATGCTTTCCGCTTTCTGCCGGTTACCGGTGCACTCGCTTTCGCGAGTTGTCTACTGGCAGGCTGCAGCAAGCCTGCGCCAGCCCCACCCGCGATGCAGGCGACGCCCGTATCCGTACAGCCGGTTACGCTTAATCCAGTGCCGAACTCGGACACGTATGTCGCTACGATCAAGAGCCGCCGCTCGTCGACGATGCAGCCGCAGGTCGATGGAAATCTGACGAAAATCTTCGTGCACTCCGGGCAGATCGTGAAAGCAGGCCAGGTGCTCATGGAGATTGATCCTCTGAAGCAGGTGGCAACCCTGCAGAGCCAGCAGGGAACGCAGGCGCAGAAGAACGCCGTTTACCAGTACAACCAGTCCGAGGTCGAGCGGCAGCGGAAGCTGTTTGAGGCTGGTGTCACGTCGAAGCAGAGTTATGACCAGGCCGTGCAGGCGTTTCAGAATGCGAAGGCGGATTACGACTCCTCTGTAGCGCTGACGAATACGCAGAAACAGCAGCTCGGCTACTACCAGATCCGGGCGCCGTTCTCCGGCATCGTTGGCGACGTGCCGGTGCACCTAGGTGACTACGTCTCTCCAACTACGGTGCTTACAACTGTCGACGAGAATGCGGACCTTGAAGCATATATCTATCTTCCGACCGACCGTGCGGGGCAGGTGCGTATGGGATTGCCGGTCGAACTTTTGGGTGGCGATGGCGCAGTGCTGGCTAAATCGACGATCAGCTTTCTCTCACCTCAGGTGGATAACGGGCTGCAAAGCATCCTGGCAAAAGCCGAGATCCCAAGATCGCAACAGATGCTGCGAAACTCGCAGCTGGTAAACGCGCGCGTAACGTGGAGCACAGCGCCAAAGCCGACTGTGCCGGTGCTCGCAGTGGTGCGCGTGGGCGGACAGCCATTCGTATTCGTAGCTGCGGCCAAAGGCGATGGCTACTTAGCGCACCAGGTTGCAGTCACTCTCGGCGATACGGTTGGAAACACCTACCCCGTGCTAAGCGGCCTGAACCCGGGCGACAAGGTGATTCTCTCCGGTCTGCAATTTCTTCAAGAGGGCGCCCCGGTAAAGCCGCTCGGGTAATAAACGGATTCCAATCTGGGGTCCATTTCGCGCAGTCATGCTCTGGTAGGTGTTCGTCTCAGCGATCATGCCGGGCAGTCCTGATCTGATCTGACAAATACTTATTGGACAACGAGAGCACGAGGTTTAACTTGGTAGATTTCTTCATTCGGCGACCAATCTTTGCGACTGTGTGTGCGCTGCTTATCGTGCTAGCTGGAGCGGTGTGCATCCCGACGCTGCCAATATCGTTGTATCCAACGCTGGCGCCGCCACAGGTGGTGGTGAGTTCCAACTACATCGGCGCGAACGCAAAGGACGTCGAGTCCGCAGTGACGACAATTCTCGAGCAATCGATCAATGGCGTCGAGGGCATGCGATACATCAGCTCGACCAGCGCGAACGATGGAACGTCCACCGTAACGGTGACGTTTCAGACCGGGTACGATCTGGACATCGCTGCGGTAGACGTGCAGAATCGCGTGTCATCCGTAGCCGGGCGGCTGCCTGCGACGGTAAACAACACCGGCATCTCGATCACCAAGGCGAATGCCAACTTCGTGCTGGCGATTGGCTTTGTTTCACCGGATCACTCGCTGAGTCCGCTGTTCATCTCAAACTACCTTGATGTGTATGTCTCCGATGCGTTGAAGCGGGTTCCAGGCGTGGGTGCAGTCGTCCTCTTCGGTGAGCGGAAATATGCCATGCGGATCTGGCTCGATCCTTCAAAGCTGGCTGCACGCGGACTGACGGCGCTGGACGTCACCAACGCCCTTTCTGCACAAAACGTCGAGGTGCCTGCAGGACAGCTGGGCATTCCCCCTTCGGACGCCAAGCAGACCTTCCAGATTGCTGTGCGGGTCGCGGGCCGACTGGCAGATACCAGGCAATTTGAAAACATCATCCTCAAGAATGGCAGTGGAAACAACGGTCTGGTGCTGCTCAAGGATGTTGGCCACGCGGAGATTGGGGCTGAGAACTACAACACAGACCTGAAGTTCTCGGGCGGCGACGCGGTCGGCGTTGGCGTGCAGCAACTATCTACTGCGAATGCCCTGAACGTAAAGACGCAGTGCCTGGCTATTCTGCAGGATCTAAAGAAGTCCTTCCCACCAGGCATGGACTATGTCGTCGCCGTCGACACGACGCTGGTCGTTTCGGACTCAATTAAAGAGGTTGAGAAGACGCTTGCAGAGGCGATCATCATTGTCATCATCGTCATCTTCCTGTTTCTTCAGGATTGGCGGGCGACAGTCATTCCTGCTGTGACGATTCCGGTGTCGCTGATCGGTACCTTTGCGTTCATTAAAATCTTTGGGTTCTCGATCAACTCACTTACGCTGTTCGGCATAACGCTGGCCACGGGACTGGTCGTCGACGACGCGATCGTCGTGATCGAAAACGTTCAACGACATCTCGAAGAAGAGGCGGAGAGTGGGGGAGCAAACGAGCATCGAGATGCGCATCATGCCACGAGCGTAGCCATGGCCGAAGTTACCTCTGCGGTCATTGCGACTTCGCTGGTGCTGATCTCAGTGTTTGTTCCGGTGAGCTTTTTCCCTGGAACGACCGGCATCCTCTATAAGCAGTTTTCGCTGACGATCGCGTTCGCGATTGCAATCTCAGCATTCAATGCTCTGACGCTCTCTCCCGCTCTCGCGGCAATCCTTCTGCGGCCGCAGGCGCGACCAACAGGACTGGTTGGCTTGCTGCTCAATCCCATCGAAGCAGGCATTAGGAAGCTGATCAGCTGGTACGCGATCATTGTGACGCGGGTTGTTCGTATTCGATATGTGATCCTCGTGATCTTTATCGCGGCGCTCGGCGCAACGGGATTTATGTATCAGCACGTGCCCACGGCGTTCATTCCGTCGGAAGACCAAAGCTACTTCTTGATCATTGTCCAGACACCCCCCGGGGCATCGCTGGCTTACACCTCGGAGTTCGCGGCCCGTGGTGCAGACCTCGTGCGTAAGGATGACGATGTCTTCGGCACCTTCTCGGTCATGGGATTCTCACTTTCGGGAGGAAGCTCACCAAATTCAGGCTTGATCTTTGCACCGCTCAAGCCCATCGACGAGCGTACAAAGAAGGGTCCGGGGCATGACGCGCGCGACATCGTGGCGCGCATTGGACCGAAGCTTTTTGGCGTGCCCGGCGGTATCCTGTTTGCTGCCGAGCCACCCGCCATCGCAGGCCTAGGAACAGTAGGCGGGTTCCAGTTCATGCTGCAGGATGCGGGACGGAACACCTTTGGGGACATTGATCGCATCGCGCACATGATCGTCGGAGCTTCGCGTGCGCCAACGTCGGGTCTCACAGCGCTGAACACAACGTTTACGGCGAACGATCCGCAACTGCAGGTTGTTATTGATCGGCAGAAGGCACAGGCCATAGGCGTGCCACTTGCCCAGATAACCTCGGCGATGTCGACCTTCATGGGTTCGAGCTATGTCAATGACTTCGATTTCAACAACCGATCGTACCGCGTGTATGTGCAGGCTGATGAGATGTTCCGGCGGAACGCCGCTGACTTGCGGCAGTATTATGTTCGATCAGACTCGAACCAGATGGTGCCGCTCGATAACCTTGTAGCGACGACCGAGATCTCAGGGCCACAGGTGATCAGTCACTATAACCTGTTCCGCTCGGCTGAAATCGATGGCTCGCCAGCTGCCGGATTGAGCTCCGGGCAGGGTTTGGACAACATGGTGGCTCTCTTCAACAAGGTTAAGCTACAGGGGATGAGCTATTCATGGACTGGTATCGCGCTTGAAGAAGTAGAGTCCTCCGGTAAAGCGATCGTCATCTTCGGACTGGGGCTGCTCGTGGTCTACCTTGCTCTGGCTGCGCAGTATGAAAGCTTCGCCCTTCCGTTTATTATTCTGCTCGCTGTGCCCATGGCCATTCTCGGAGCGCTGTCGCTGGTTGCAGCGAGAGGACTCGTCGATGACGTTTACGTTCAGATCGGCCTTGTGATGTTGATCGGTCTGTCAGCAAAGAATTCGATCTTAATTGTCGAATTTGCCGAGCAGCAACTGGAGCAAGGAAAGAGCATTATCGATGCAGCAATCATCGCCGCAGAGCTTCGCCTCCGGCCGATCCTGATGACCTCGATTGCCTTCATCCTCGGCGTGCTGCCGCTCTATTTTGCGACAGGAGCAGGTGCTTACGGGAGGCACTCGGTGGGAACGGCAATCGTCGGCGGAATGATCCTGTCGACAATCCTGAACCTAGTATTCATCCCGGTGCTCTACGTCATTCTGAAAACGGTCCTTGGAGCATTCGGAGGTAAGTCGAAGCATGTGGAGAGTAAGCCTTTGCCACAGAACGCCTCGCACACATAGTCGGACAATCTGATGAGAGCAAAAAAGAGAGCGCCAACTCTGTACGAGTTGGCGCTCTTACGTTACTGGGTCCTAACCTGCGCGACGTGCCGCGCGGAAATTTCTTCAAGCCTTCGAGACGAGATGGTCCACGGTCTCGAAGTACCCCGGGTGTTTGCGTGGCTTGACCACGGTCTCTTCGACTTTGTGGATTCTTCTCGAACCCGACTGATGAAGCGGTGGCGCGATTGACAACTCCGGCGTAACATTCGCGGGAACAGCCGTAGAACGAACAACTCTCCAGCTTCCGGAAACATGCGATTTCTGAACAGGTTCTTCTGGTTTGGACATACTGTTGCTCCTCTCGCAAAGGCTGCGCCTGTCTTTGGCAGCAGCTATTGAAGTCTGACGTGCTTTGAACGTTCCACGCATCGTGCTTTAGACAAGCTAGGCCTGGAAAACAGGTTACGCGTAGGTTGAAGAAAGAGTCTTCAACTCTAACGCAACGAATTCTAAACCTAAGTAACAAGAACTGGCAATGCACCTAATGTTACCTTTGCGGCTCACCATAAGTCGGACGGGCTAGTGTGAAATTCGATAGCTTAGTTCTCTGACGGAATTCAAATTTGTGTATTTAAATTGGGCATCTATATGCGCCAAACCCGCATAATCATTCATGTTGACGCCAGTCCGGCGGACTGCCAAGCTCAGGATCGAGGCACTGAGAATGAGCGCGGCAAGCATTGATTTCACCGAGGCAGCTGAACTGGTAACAAATCTTCCCTTTAAGTCTGAAGCTTCATTTCTGATGTGCGCTCCTCGGCTGTACGACGTGGATTACGTGATCAATCCGTGGATGGCAGGCAATGTTCATGCTGCATCCCGCGAACGGGCAATGGAACAATGGAAGGCCCTGTACGAAGCGGTTTCGCAGATCGCCAGTATCTTGCTGGTCGACCCACGGCCGGGCTCGCCCGACATGGTATTCACCGCCAATGCTGGTCTACTCCGCGGCAACGAAGTCGCGGTCAGCAGCTTCTTCCATGCGGAACGCCAGGGAGAGGAGCCACACTTCAGAGAGTGGTTCAAAGCAAATGGTTACACCATTATCGATGTCGCAAGGGAGACCCCATTCGAAGGTGAAGGCGATGCGCTGTTCTCGGAAGATGGCACGCGACTATGGGTTGGGTATGGGCCGCGAACATTGAGGGTAAGTCACCAGACGTTGCGCGATGCATGGGGAATAGAGGTGGCGGGCCTGGAGCTCGTCGATCCACGCTTCTATCATCTGGATACTTGCTTTGCGCCGCTCACGGGTGGGTACGCCATGTACTATCCAGGCGCGTTCAGCGAGGACGCGCTACGGGAGATTGAAGCGTTCTATCCGGTGGAAAAGAGAATCGTCGTTGCAGAGGGGGATGCTGTGCGGTTCGCCTGCAACGCGGTGAATGTCGGCCAGACAATCATCTGCAATCGGGTCGGTGAGCAACTAGGCCGCAGGCTGGAAGGGCTCGGGTTTGCCATGGTTCAACTCGATTTGAGTGAATTTCTGCGCGCGGGCGGGGCAGCCAAATGTCTTGTCATGAAGCTTCGGAGCAGCTTCGTTGAATAGATGGCGGCTTTCGGGTTAGGCATCAACAACAGCTGCATCGGATCAGCCCGGCGAATGACAAGGAAGTACTAAGTCCGCCCGCCAAGGGATCGAATCGCTTCTGACATGATGCGCTGGTCTGCCTTCGCCATGAGCTTCCAAGGATCTTTCTTGAGGCGATTGAGCCACTCGGATTGATTGGCTGCGTGAAAGACAGGCCGGTCTGGGGACTTCAGCTCGCTCCAGGCAAGAGGCATCGAGACAGTCGCTCCGGCGCGGGCACGCGGCGAGTACGGAGCGACAGCGGTTGCTCCGCGCTCGTTTCGGAGATAGTCGAGATAGATCTTTCCTGCCCGGGCGGCCTTGGTCATCTTCGAGAGATAGAGGCGGGGCGAGGCCTTTTCCATTGCAAGAACAAAGTTGTGGGTAAACGATTTGATAGTGTTCCAATCGTGCTCCGCCTTGAAAGGCACAACGATGTGCAGGCCTTTGCCACCGGTGGTCTTTAGAAAACTCTCGAGGCCTAGCTTCCTGAGACGTGCGCGGACGTCCAGCGCGGCTTGAGTCACGTTACCCCAATCCAGCGACTCATCGGGATCGAGGTCGATAGTGATGCGGTCTGGGTGTTCGAGATCGTCGTTGCGGGAGCCCCACGGATGAATCTCGAGCACGCCCATCTGGGCAAGGCCGGCAAGGGCTTCCGGTGTGTCGAGCGTGATGTAGGGTTCAGGTTCGCCGGTCTTCTTATCGGCAACCATGACCGTGCCTATGCCTTTGGGAAGCATGGGCGTGACGTGCTTCTGATAAAAGCATGGCTTGGTAGAGCCTTCCGGGCAGCGGACCAGCGAGAGGGGTCGGCCGGCAATGTGGGGCAGCATGTGTGCGGCGATGGCCCAGTAATAGTCCGCCAGCATCTGCTTGGTGAGGCCAGATTCTGCATCCAGGATCTTATCGGGATGCGTGAGGCGGATCGCGGGTTTGTTTGCGAAGGCAGATGTATTTCTAGTGGCCGCTGGCTTGGCAACGGCAGTGGGCTTGGATGCCTCTGTGGGCTTGGCGGCCTCGGTGCGCGACCGTTTCGGCGTCGGAGCGGCCTCTTCGCGGACAACTTCCTTCGCGGGCTTGTCTTCGCGCAGACCAAGGAAGGCAGCTTGCCGAAGTTGATTCTCGGCTGTCCATGTGGCGAAGCGGATCTGGGCGACAAGTGTCGGCTTGAGCCAGTGCGCACCTTTGCGGGCTGCGGTAGGGATGTCTGCGAAAGACGATGAGGCTGCGCTAAGTGTGTCTAGTTTTTCGCGCGTTGACTGATGGGTCTTCTGGTTGAATCCGGTGCCGGCGCGTCCAGCATAGATCAGCTTGCCGTCCAGATAATAACCCAGGAGCAGTGCGCCGACCCCGTGGGTTCCATTCGAGGGCAGGGTGAAGCCGCCGATCACAAACTCCTGTTCATGAAGGCACTTCAGCTTGAGCCAGTTTCCGGTGCGTCCGGACGTGTAGGTCGATTGCGTCCGCTTCGAGATGATGCCTTCCGCGTGGAGTTCGCAAGCGTTCTGAAACATCTTCTGGCCGCTCGTTTCAATGTGTTCGCTGATCCGAATAAGGTTTGCGTCGGAGCCATCGAGCAGATCGGCAAGCAGGGCCTTTCGGTCGACCAGCATGCGGTCGCGGGTACTGTGGCCTTCCAGGTGAAGGAGGTCGAAGCAGAAGTAGGTGAGCGGATTTCTCGCGCCATCTTGGAATGCAGCCTGGAGGTCGGCAAAGTTGGTGGTCCCGTTTTCGGAGACTACGACCACTTCGCCGTCGAGCGTGCATTTTTCGACAGGCAAGATGCGAACAGCATCGGCGACGGACGGGATGCGGCCGGTCCAGTCCAGGCCGCTGCGCGTCAGCATCTGCACCTGTTCGCCGTCTTTGCGGGCCTGGATACGGTAACCGTCCAGCTTCAATTCATGCAGCCAGCCAGCGCCTTCAGGGGCAGTCTCGGCTTCTTGTGCAAGTTCCGGTTTGATGAAGCTCGGCTGGGCTTCAGCAGTAAGGTGCCTGGTGATAGGTTCAAAGTTCAGGCGCTTTACAGGTTCCGATGCAGTCTTTTGGGCCGGTGCCTTGGGAGCAGCTGTCTTCTTGTCCTGCCGGTACCAGGCTTTTCCTTTGGCGGTGTCTTTGGAGTTCCAGACGTGATCTTCACTGCCGGCGATTTGTTCGAGGGAGCGCTTGGTGACGACGGAGTTTGGTTCCTTATCCGTAACTGCGGGATCGGTCGACGGACGCTCAAACTCATCGTGCTCTTTGATCAGCAGCCAGTTGGGTTTGCGTTCGGTTGCTGCCTTGCCGCCCATGCGGATCAGTGCCCACTTGCCATGCATCTTGGTGCCGTCGAGGATGAACTTCAGGTTGCCTTCACGAAGGCCGGCATCGACGTCGGTGTGACCTTCTTGCGGCTCCCAGGTACCCTGGTCCCAGAGCATGACGGTGCCTCCGCCATACTGGCCGGCGGGGATAATACCTTCAAAGCCGCCGTACTCCATGGGATGGTCTTCCACCTCTACGGCCAGCCGCTTATCCGCGACGACGTAGCTTGGGCCCTTGGCGCAGGCCCAGCTTTTCAGGACGCCATTCCAGCCGAGACGAAAGTCATAGTGGAGATGCGAGGCAGCGTGTTTCTGGATGCAGAAGGGAAGTGCATCTTGCTTCTTCTGCTGCCCACCGCTGGGTTCGGCAGTAATGCCAAAGTCGCGCATGGATCGGTAGCGAGCCAGCTGCTCGTCCACGGCATTTGCAGCTATGTCTTCGGCGGGCAGTGCTTTAGAAATAGACTTCCTTGCAGTTTTTTTTGCGGTGGCCATCAGGATTTAGGCAGACTTCCGCTTCGTGGCCGGCTTGTGAGCCGGGGGCGCGTCTTTCACCAGCGCAATGCCCTTCTTGGCAGCGGGTGCAGACTTCGGTGACTTTTTCTTGGTCTCCTCTGGTGCAGCATCCCTATCACCAAGGCTCTTGCGAAGAGCATCCATCAAATTCACGACGTTGCTGCGCTTCGGAGCGGCGGGTTCATCCTTCGGAACGGGCGCGTGGTTCACCTTGGCCTCGACAAGTTCCCGGAGAGCGACTTCGTAGCCGTCAACAAACTTCGAAGGATCGAACTTCGCAGCCTTCTTCTTGATCAAGGTCTCGGCGAGATCAAGCGAGTCTTCGTTGATCTCAACCTTCTTGATATCGCGGAAATATTCAGCGGGGCTGCGCAGTTCCTCCTGGTAGCGCATCGTGTAAGCCATCATTCCGCGTGACTCATCGCCGGGCGCTGCGGTAATTGCAAGGACGTGTTCGCGGCCTCCAAAGGCGATCTTGCCAAGGGCGGCCTTGTTCGTTTTTTCGAGCGCGCGGCGCACAACGGCAAATGCCTCAGCCTGCAGGTCATTCTCGGGAACGACAAAGTAGGGCTTCTCCAGGTACTCGGGGGCGAGTTCATCAAGTGCTACAAACTGCGTGATCTCCACGGTGTGCTTGGACGGCACGCGCAGGTGCTCCATCTCCTCAGGCTCAATGGTGACGTACTGGCCCTTGCTGTACTCAAATCCCTTGACGATGTCGTTCTTCTCGACAGGTGCAGAGGCCTGCTCAGGCGTCGCCTCGATAGCTGAGGCGAGCACCTTCTGATGCCGCACTCGCTCGCCGGTCTTACGGCTGATCTGGTGGAAGTGAAGCTCGCCCTTCGATTCAGTCGCGACGAAGAGCTTAACGGTGAAGGAGACGAGCGAGATCTGAATCTGGCCGGACCAGTAGGGACGTGGCATAGTTTTGCCCTCGAACAACTTAGGACGCAAAAAGTTGGGCGTAAAGATGTATGACCCGGCTGAACCGAGAACGTCTATCGCTCCGTAAAGATGTTCTGGCCAACGTCCTTGAACTGGTTCGAGGTAGAAGCATCCGGATTGAGGGTCGCCTCGCTGGCCACGTAAATGCCGATCGGGCTGGAGGAAATGGTAGACGACTGCACAGTAGCGGAGGCACCATGAGTGATGCCGACTGCTCCACCTACCGCTCCGGACTTCGATCCACCGAAGCGGACTTCTACGTTGCGGAGGACATTGCTGGAGCTTTTCGACTCGAAGAAGACTCCGGCCCAGTACCCGGGCGTCTCGTCGGTGGCGGTGAAGATGATGGGGTCGGCGGCTGTGCCGATGGCTGTAAGGGAGCCGTTGGAGTTTACGTTCAGCGGCAGCGCCTCGCGGAATTGAAGCTGGGCTCCGGCTTCGATGGTAAGTTTGGCCTCGACTTCGACACTGCCGTCAAAACGGTATGGGACCGTGAGCTTGCGCCATAGAGCTGTCTCTTTTACGTTGCCCTCGCCATGCGCGACCGTGACGACGTTGTTCGTATTGTCGGCGAAGGTTGAGCCCGCGTCCATTTTGACCAGGTCGCTGGCCTTCAGACGCAGGGGCGTTTCGGTATGGTCGAAGTGGTTCGCCTCGAAACGGCTGAAGTCAGCGTCGTCCATGGAATAGATGCCGCTGCCGAGCGCCCGCCTGACAGTGGAGTGGTCGATGCCTAATTGCGAGCCGGGAGCGAGCTTGATGGCCGCGTCGTCGCTGC
>CAHJWN010000074.1 GCA_903642265.1 Acidobacteriaceae bacterium
GCGCCGTACTCGAGGGCCTTGCGCGGGATCTCGTCGTAGTCGGCCTCGTCGGGCTGGCCGAGGTTGGCGGTGTAGGCGTAGGGGATGGCGCCCTTCTGCTTCATCCAGTGCAGGGCGGCGCTGGTGTCCAGGCCGCCGGAGAAGGCGATGCCGACCTTTTGGTTGATGGGGAGAGATTCGAGGATTACGGACATTTTTGCGTGCCTCAAAGTTCGGTGTTAGTGCTGCTTTGTTCTTGCTGTCATGCTGAGCGAAGCGAAGGATCCCGGTACAGTTGATGTGACCTCGAGCGCTCGACCCTTTCGCGCGGACTTATTTGTTCGTTTGTTGATAACTTCTTTTGCTATAGACGTCCGGAGGGTTCGGGTTAGAAAGGTTCGGGTGGTTCAGGTGGGGTGAGCGGTATCGGGATTCTTCGCTTCGCTCAGAATGACAACAGGAACAAAATCGTTACTTCTGGTCTGCCACAGCTTGTTGCGGGTGAAGCATGTGCCAGTGGTGTTGGGCTGAGAGGTCTTTGAGGTCAGGGTTGGTTTGCGTGATCAGGGCTAGCTTCTTCGCACGGGTCCAGCCTTTGATTTCTTTCTCGCGAGAGATGGCAGAGCGGATGTCGGTGAACTCTTCATGGAGCAGGACTCGTTTGCAGCCGTATTTGGTGGCGAAGGTGGATTTGATGCCGTTGCGATGCTCCCAGAGGCGACGGTCGAAGTCGCTGGTGACGCCTGTGTACAAGGTGCCGGTCTCGCTGCCGAGGATGTAGATGTGGCCTTCTGGCATTGGTGGCTCCTAAGTGTCTACGGGCGGTCTGGGGTGAAAGGTTCGAGCGGTTGAGGTGGTGTGTGCTCTCGCGGGATCCTTCGCTGCGCTCAGGATGACAGCAAAAACTTTAACTTCTCTTGCGAGCTTGAATTCCACGGCTGCGGCTGTTGGAGATCCGCTTTGCGCCGCCGAGCAGCATCAGTAGCAAAGCCTTCTGGGCGTGCATGCGGTTTTCGGCCTGGTCGAAGACGACGGATTGTGGGCCGTCCAGGACGGCATCGGTGACTTCGGCGTTGCGATGCGCGGGGAGGCAGTGCATGAAGACGGCGTCCTGCTGGGCGTGGGACATCAAAGCTTCGTTGACCTGGTAGGGCTTGAAGATGGGGGCGCGCTTGGTGGCTTCGTGCTCGAAGCCCATGCTGGTGCAGACGTCGGTGTAGACGGCGTCGGCTCCGGTGACGGCTTTGATGGGGTCCTGCGTGAGGGTGATGCTGCCGCCGGTGGATTCGGCGATCTCGATGGCCTTGTGGATGATGTCGAGCTTTGGCTGGAAGCCTTTGGGCGTTGCGACCGTGCAGTGCGTACCGAGCTGCGCGGCGGTGAGCATCAGCGAGTGGCAAACGTTGTTGCCATCGCCGACGTAGGTGAAGTGCAGGCCTTCGCAGGAGCCGAATTTTTCTTCGAGTGTGAAGAAGTCGGCGATGGCCTGGCAGGGGTGTTCGTAGTCGGAGAGGGCGTTGATGACGGGGATCTTCGAGCAGGCGGCCATCTCGGTGATGGTGTCGTGCGAGTAGGTGCGGAGGACCATGATGGACATCCAGCGCTCCACGTTGTGTGCCATGTCGGGAAGCGATTCGCGCTCGCCGAGCGGCGACTGCGTCTGGTCGACGAAGATGGCGTTCCCGCCGAGCGTGTTGATGGCGGCTTCAAAGGTGAGGCGAGTACGGAGCGATGCCTTTTCGAAGAAGAGAACCATCTGGCGCGCGTCGAGGGCGTGGCGGAAATCCTCGGGATGATTCTTGACGGCGTGGGCGAGCTCCATGATAGCGGCCATCTCTTGAACGGAGAGGTCAGCGATGGAGCAGAGATCGCGGCCGATGAGGCGCTTTGAGGCTTCAGAGAATGAGACATCTGATTGAATGCCGAGAGTGCTCTTCGCGTTTGGGACGATCGTGTCTTCGTCGGACCGTGAGTTCATGATGACGGTTTTGCTACCCATGGGTGATGCCTCCTGCGAGTACGGCGGTGTTCGTTTCTCTGAGAGCGGATTGGTGTTGGGTGAGGAGCTCGGTGAGAGCTTCAATGGCGATGTCGACATGTTTCTTCTCGAGGATGTATGGCGGCAGGAAACGGAGCACGGTGTCACTGGTGCGATTGATGATGATCCTGCGCTCCATGAGTTCACGGGCGATGTCCCCGGCGAGGTTTGCGTCGTTAAGTTCCACGCCGATCATGAGGCCGAGGCCGCGGACTTCTTTGATGGTGGGCTGTGACCTTGCGAGGGTGTTGAGGCGTTCGATGAAGTAGCTGCCGACCTCGGTGATGTGGGCGAGTATGCCGTCGCGTTTGATAGTGTCGAGGACGGCGATGGCTGCGGCACAGGCGAGCGGATTGCCGCCGAATGTGGTCCCGTGCATTCCCGGGTGGAAGGCTTTTGCGGCCTCTTCTGTGCAGAGAAGCGCACCCATCGGAATGCCACCGGCGATGGGCTTGGCGAGGGTAGTGACGTCGGGAAGAACGTTGTAGTGCTGATAGGCGAACCACTTGCCTGTGCGACCGACGCCGCATTGAATCTCGTCGGCGATGAGGAGAGCGTCGGTGGAGTCGCAAAGTTCGCGGGCAGCCGCGAAAAACTCCTGCGAGACAGGATGGATGCCGCCTTCACCCTGGACGGTTTCAAGAAGGATAGCGCAATGGTCGGAGGAAAAGGCTGCGCGAAGAGCGGCGACGTCGTTAATTGGAACGAAGTCGACTGAAGGGATTAGAGGTGCGAAGGGTTCGCGATACTTGGCCTTGTGCGTTGTCGATACGGAACCCATGGTGCGGCCGTGAAAGCTGTGTTCAAGTGCGATGAACTTCGTGCCAATGCTGCTGCCTTCTTCGCGGAGCATGACGGCGTGGGCGCGGGCGAGCTTGAGTGCGGCCTCCCAGGCCTCGGTACCGGAGTTGCAGAGGAAGACGCGGTCGAGGCCGCTGATCTCGGTAAGGCGGAGGGCGAGTTCGGCGGTGTGCTCATGGAAGAAGAGGTTCGAGGTGTGGAGGAGCTTCTTGGTCTGCGCGATGATGGCTGCTTCGAGGGCGGGATGACCATAACCAAGTGCGGAGCAGCCGATGCCGCTCAGCAGGTCGAGATACTCGACTCCTGATTCATCGTGGAGATAGACACCCTTGCCGCCGGTGAAGAGGTATGGATTGCGTTCGTAAGTCTGCAGCATGAGTTTGCTTTCGGCTGCCTGTAAGGACTCGAGCTTCATGCGACCATCACCTCCGTACCATCGTTGACGCGCGTTGAAATGAGATCGGGCAGCAGCCGGGCAGACTCTGCAGGAAGAATACGAACGCGCTTGACGCCGTGGGTCAGCGCTTCGCGGCAGGCATTCAGTTTGGGCAGCATGCCACCGGAGACGACAGACTCTTTTTCGAGTGCCGGAATTTGCGGCAGCGAGAGCCAACGCATGACCTGGCCATCTGCTCCTTTGACGCCGGGAACGTCGGTAAGGAAGACGAGGGCGTCGGCCTTGGTAGCGATGGCGCAGGCGGCGGCCATCTCGTCTGCGTTGATGTTGTAGTACTCGCCATCGAAGCCGAGGGCGATTGAAGAGATGACGGGCACGGCGCCCATGGCCCAAATGGCATCGAGCCAGCGGGGGTCGGTGGCGGCGATTTCGCCGACGAAGCCGAGGTCGGGGGTGGTGATCTTCTTGCGGGCGCGGAAGACGTGTCCGTCTCCGCCGGTGAGGCCAACGGCTGAGCAGCCGTGCTGGCCAAGTGCGGCGACTAACGATTTGTTGACGCGACCAGCCAGGACCATGAGGGCGGCGTCGCGGGTTTCGGCGTCGGTAACGCGAAGACCAGAGATAAACTCGCTTACCTTGCCCATCTGAGCAAGCACGCGGGTAAGCTGCACACCGCCGCCGTGTACGACGGCGACCTGGTTGCCATCGGTGACGAGATCAGCGATGGCCTGGGCGCAGGCATGAAGCAGCTCTTTATCTTCGAGCGATGCGCCTCCGAGTTTGACGACGTACTTCATAGCAATCCTTCTGATTCGTTCCAGCCGCACATAAGGTTCATGTTCTGGGCGGCTTGCCCTGCGGCTCCTTTGAGGAGGTTATCGAGACAGGAGACGAGAACGAGGCGGGAGCCGTTTGGTTCGAGCTCAAAGCCGATGTCGCAATAGTTGGTCTTCACGACGTGCTGGATCTGGGGCAGGTTCCTACTGCCACGCAAACGGACGAGCGGACTGGTCTTATAGAAGTCAGTAAAGATGGATTCGATGTCCGCAGCGGTGAGTTGATTCCCCAGACGAAGATAAATTGTTGCAAGAATCCCACGCGGGATGGGGAGGAGATGCGGCGTGAACTGAATGTCTGAAACGTTCAGGTCAAGCTGCTCGAGGAGTTCGCCGGTGTGGCGATGGCCGAAGACGGAGTAGGCAGAGAGGTTATCGGCGGCGTACATGAAGTGAGTCTTTGCGGTAGCGGCCTTGCCTGCACCGCTGACGCCTGATTTCGCGTCGGCGACGATGCCGTGGGCGAGGTCGACAACTCCGGACCGGAGGAGCGGGGCGAGGGCAAGGATTATGGAAGTTGCATAGCAACCGGGGTTCGCGACCAGACGGGCGCCGTGGATGGCGTCACGGTGAAGTTCAGGGCAGCCGTAGACGGCTTCCTCCTGGAGGGAACTCGCGAGGGCGGGATCGGCGTCGGTGAGATTGTAGATGGCGCGGTTGTGATCGGATTGCAGACGCCAGGCGCCGCTGAGATCGATGACGCGGAGGTTGCGGGCGAGCGCCTCGGGGACCCATTCGCGGGACTGCTCGTGGGGCGTGGCGAGGAAGAGTATGTCAGTGCCGGCATCCACGATGCGGTCCCAATTGAAGGGAAGGACTTCTGGCGATAGGCCACTTGTAGCGAGTTGCGGGTGGAGATCGGTGAGGAACCCTTTGGTGGTTTCGCCGGCTCGGCCAAAGAAGGCAGGTGGAGTTTCTGCGAGTCGGGGATGGTGCAGGAGCAGGCGGGCGAGTTCGCCGCCGGCGTAGCCGCTAACGCCAGCGACGGCGGTGCGGACGTCAGAGGGGACGGCTGTGGCTGCCTGCGTCGCGAGTGCAGGGGCAGTGACGGGCATGAAGGAGGTGTCAGCCAATGAAGCCTTCGATCCTGAGCTTGAGGGTGCGGGCCTGTTTCTCGTCCGGACAGATGATCAGTACGGTATCGTCGCCGGCGATGGTGCCGACGACTTCTGCCCAGTCTTCGTAGTCGACGGCGGCGGCGACAGGCTGGGCGCTGCCGGTGGTGGTGATCAGGACGAGAAGGTTTGAAGCGGGGCGGACCTCCAGGCCGAAGCTGCGGAGGACTTCACGGATTCCGGGGCCTTCATCCTCGCTGTTCGAAGAAGTATTTGGAAGCTTGTAGCCTGCAGGTCCCTTCATGAGGCGCAGTTCGTGTATATCTCTTGACAGGGTCGCCTGGGTGACGTGAAAGCCGTGTCCGGCGAGCTTACGGCGCAGTTCATCCTGGTTGATGATGACGGTATTCACCAGGAGTTCGCGAATCGCAGAGTGGCGTTGCTGCTTCATGATGAAGATGATCCTGTTTGCTCTTCGTGATTCTTCTGTTGAAGCGGACGGTAGTCATGCCGCTGTAAAACGCTTTCTGTCCATGCGCCTTGGACTGAAGATCCGTACTGATGCATAAAAATACAGTATCATGTATAAATATACATAACGCAATCATAGCAAAGAAATGTTTTGAACAGATAACAAGAAGGGATTTCGGAAGAGGGACGGTTGTCGATTCCGAAGTATATTGTGATCATGGCCAGCTCCCCCATCATGACCCAGTTTGTAGGACCCGAGTTCCTGGCCCGGAGCGGTAGTGCGCGTGTTGAAGGCGGGGACACGGCTGCCGCACCACTGCTTGCGGAATCGCTGCCCATTGGATCACCGCTTGCTGGATCACTGCTTGCTGGATCACTGCTTGCCGGATCTTTGATTGATCCACGCTTTGACTCCGATTCGTGCGGCGTGGGGTTCGTCGCATCTGTGGATGCGAAGCCCAGCCACGAGATTCTCGATCAGGCGCTAACGGCCTTGGCGCGGCTGGCGCACCGCGGTGCGGTTGCGTCCGATGGCAGGAGCAGCGATGGCGTAGGTGTGTCCACCGTCGTTCCAAGGGCATTCTTGTTGCGCGAGACGGGTATGGCCCTGGCTGAGGATCAACCGCTGGGTGTCGGGATGTTGTTTCTACCGCAAGAGGAGATGCGGGCCGAGGCTTTGCTGGAGCGATGCATTCAGTCGCAGGATCTGGAAGTGCTTGGTTGGCGTGACGTACCGATCGATGTACGCGTGCTTGGGGAGATTGCGCTGAGGACGATGCCAAAGATCCGGCAGGTATTGATCGCCGACAGCGCCGCAGCCTCGCAAACGATGGAACGGCGGCTGTATCTTGCGCGAAAGCAATTCGAGCGAATGCACGAGCAGGAAGAAGTGACCGGGTATGTATGCTCACTCTCGTCGCAGACCATTGTGTATAAGGCGATGTGTACTGGCGAGCATCTTGCGCAGTTCTTCCTTGATCTCGCGTCACCCGAGTATGTAACGCCGTTTGCGCTGTTCCACCAGCGATATGCAACCAATACGCTGCCGACGTGGCACAGGGCGCAGCCAGGACGGACGCTGGCGCATAACGGGGAGATCAACACGGTATGGGGCAACCGGGTGCGAATGGCGGCGCGGGATTCCACGCTGCCGGTCGAGTGCAAGCCTGTGCTGACGAAGGGCGGGACCGACTCGACCAGCCTTGACGAGGCGGTGGAGTTGATCTCGATGAACGGCCGGACGCTGGCAGAGGCGGTGCGCATGCTGCTGCCTCCTGCGGCTGAGGGCCACCAGAGCTCAATGTTTTTGCGATATCACAGCGCGTGTGCAGAGCCTTGGGACGGCCCGGCGGCCATTGCGTTTACAGATGGCAAAGTTGTTGGTGCGGCACTGGATCGCAACGGGCTGCGGCCTTGTCGCTATGCGATAACAAGCGATGGGCTGGTAGTTGCGGGGTCCGAGGCAGGGCTGGTCGACCTGGATCCGGAGAAGGTGATCGAGAGCGGACGGTTAGGGCCGGGGCAGATGCTGGTGGTCGACCTGGTGGGTCAGAAGGTCTATGACGACCAGGCGTTGCTGGAGCTGTTCGACCAGGAGGAGCATTACTCGCAGCTGGCAGAGATTTCACCGCTTGCTCCCCTGCCGCTTGGGGACCTGCCGGACGCCGCGGCGTTGCTTGCAGCGCAGCGCGGATTTGGGTACACGCGCGAAGACGTAAAGATGATCCTGCAGCCGATGGCTGTGGATGGCAAAGATGCGATATGGTCGATGGGCGACGATACCCCGCTGGCGTTCCTGGCTCGGGCCCCAAGGCCGGTATATGCCTTCTTTCGGCAGCGGTTTGCGCAGGTGACGAACCCGGCGATTGATCCGCTGCGGGAGGCTGTGGTGGTATCTCTGGATACGCGGCTGGGCCCGTGGCCCCACTTACTGGACAGAAATGCTCCGTTGCCGGGATTGAGCTTGAGTTCACCGTTCCTTTCTCTAGGCCAGGTTGCGGCGCTGCGTGCAGGCGAATACCCCCACCTTGCGGAGTTGCGGCTGGCTGAGTTGCCGTGTGTGTTTGCGCGGGCGAGCAAGCTGGCGGACGCACTGGACGCAATTGCGATGCAGGCAATTGAGCTGGTGCGGGGCGGGGCGAGGATCCTGCTGTTGAGCGACCGATCTGCAAGTGCCGAGCTGCTGCCCATTCCGATGGCGATGGCGACGGGCGCAGTGCACCAGGCACTGGTCGAAGCTGGTCTGAGGACGCTGGCTGGAATGGCAGTCGAAGCGGGCGATGTGCGTGACATTCACCATGCGGCGGTACTGATTGGATATGGGGCAGGTGCGGTTTGCCCGTGGCTGGCTTTGGAGACCGCGTTGAGTCTGGCTCCGGTGAACGCGGATACGGCTGGCGGCGAGGCAAAGATGTTGAAGTCGCTCGACGCGGGGCTGGCGAAGGTCATGTCGAAGATGGGGATCTCGGTGGTAGACAGTTACCGGGGTGCGCATCTTTTCGACATCCTGGGCCTGCACTGCAGCGTGGTGGACCGCTGCTTTCCGAATACGCCGGCGCCGCTTTCGGGGATTGGCTTTACCGAAGTCGACAACCATCTGCGACAGACCTGGATACCGGCAGCGGTGCCAAGCGAGACAGCGCCGGTGGCGAGTACTGACCTGCCGGATTATGGCTGGGTGAGATTTCGCAAGACTGACCGCTCGGAGCCGCATGCGTGGCAACCGGCAACGGTTAAGGCGCTGCAATCGGTGGTGGGGAGTGCGCGTGGCGTGCCGGTGTCGACGGACCCGACCAGTGCCTTTGCGATCTACTCGCGAGACGTGATTGCTAAAGATCCGTCGGTGCTGCGGGACCTGCTGGAGATCCGTCCGGCAGGAGCGGAATTGACGCTTGAGGAGGTCCAGCCGGCGTCGGAGCTGTACAAGAAGTTTGCGGCGAGCGCGATGTCGCTGGGTTCATTAAGCCCGGAGGCGCACTCGACCATCACGATTGCTATGAACATGCTTGGCGGACGCTCGAACACAGGTGAGGGTGGCGAGGACCGGGATGTATATCGCTCAGAGTTGGTCGTTCCAGGCGGGACGCCGACGGCAGGCGCTTTGGCGATGCAGTCGCAGAGTTCCGGTTCGGTCGCAGTGGCGGAACGAGTTGCTGAGTCTCCTGCATTGCAGCGGCTACTGAACAACAAGATCAAGCAGGTGGCCTCGGGCCGATTCGGAGTGACTGCGGAGTACCTGGCTCATGCCGAAGAAATCGAGATTAAGGTAGCGCAGGGAGCAAAGCCTGGCGAGGGTGGGCAGTTGCCGGGGTACAAGGTATCCGGGCTGATTGCGCGGCTTCGCCATGCGCAGCCTGGTGTTTCGCTGATTTCGCCTCCCCCGCACCACGATATCTATTCGATCGAAGACCTTGCGCAACTGATCTACGACTTGAAGAGGGTCAATCCGAGGGCCGCAGTCGGCGTGAAGCTGGTGTCAGGTTGCGGAGTGGGAACAGTTGCAGCGGGTGTAGCAAAGGCATACGCAGACTTCATTGTGATTGCAGGCAACACCGGAGGCACGGGCGCAGCAGCTCTTTCGAGCATCAAGTATGCAGGCAATCCCTGGGAGCTTGGGCTGGCTGAAGTGCAGCAGGTGTTGATGCATAGTGGCATGCGCGACCGCGTGCGCTTGCGAACCGATGGCGGGCTCTCGACGGCCCGCGATGTGTTGATTGCGGCGATGCTCGGAGCAGATGAATACGCGTTTGGCACAGCAGTGCTGGTGGTATTGGGCTGCGATATGGCGCGGCAGTGCCACCTGAATACGTGTCCGACGGGAATCGCCACACAAAAGCCGGAGCTGCGCGCGAAGTTCCGCGGTAAGCCTGAACACGTGGTGAAATTTTTCGAGCAGCTTGCGGGCGATGTGCGACATCTGATGGCGCGGTATGGGTTGGCATCGATTGAAGCTGCGGTCGGACGGACGGACCTGCTGGAGCAGGTGCGATTCGATGGCAATCTCGACTTGCAGCCCATGTTGAAGCGAGTCACGGACGGGCCGCAGAGATGGTTAGGCGTACGCAATGATCGCCCGGATACGGAACTGCCGCTTGACGAAGCCTGGGTCCAGCCGGCGCTGGATGCGGTCGATGCAGGTATTCCGTACGTGGTTGATTCGCCGATTACAAATGCAAACCGGTCGGTCGGTGCGCGGCTGGCTGGTGAGCTTGCGCTGCGAAGTGCGCAGGGCAGGGATGAACTTGTCGACGTGACCTTCAACCTGAAAGGGACGGCAGGGCAGTCGTTTGGCGCGTTCTTGACTCCCGGTATGAAGCTTGTTCTGACCGGGCAGGCAAACGACTTTGTAGGCAAAGGGTTGTCGGGGGGCGAGATCGTGATCCGGGCGCAAGGACTTGCGGCGCGGGAGAGCGGGCATCACGTCATCCTGGGTAATGTGGCTCTGTATGGCGCAACTGCTGGATTGCTGTTTGCGGCGGGTCGTGCGGGCGAGCGATTTGCGGTGCGTAATTCCGGTGTGACGGCAGTGGTCGAAGGCGTTGGCGACCATGGCTGTGAGTACATGACGGGTGGAACTGTAGTTGTGCTGGGCCAGGCTGGGATGAACTTTGGCGCAGGCATGACGGGCGGGCTCGCGTGGATTTACGACAACGACGAATCCTTCATGAATCGCAAGAGATTTCATGCGGATTTCATTGAGCCGATAACCTTTGCAGAAGCTGGCATCGATGCGCAATTTGAACTACGGAAGCTGGTCGAGCAGCATGCCGAGCAGTCAGAGAGCAGCCTGGCGATGGCGATGCTGGGTGACTGGTCGGCGAAGGCCGAGGCGTTCGTGATGTTGTCCCCTAAACCCCAGGCTTGAGGCGGCTCGTAGGCAACGCTTAGCTGTTCGTGCTGGCAAGAGAAATGGAGCTGACTATTGAGCTTCGCTCGATGCCTACCTTAGCGCGATGAAGTTGCGCGAAGTGGGCACCCGCGTTCCGGCGGTTGGAGGAAAGCAACCGCCCGACTTGGCTGAGCCATGTCATTTACCGGAAATTCTCATGGGTTGGCTTCGATACGGGCGACGTATTGATATCCTAGAGGGGACATGCCTACCAAAAAAGAACTCCTTAGCCGCCCGATTGTTCACCTTGATATCAAGCAGCATAACGTCGTCGCCTTTGTGGACGCCATGGCTGACCTGGCCTTCAGCTCCCGCGATGTCCACCGCGCATCTTCGATCTACGACATGATGCTTCGCGACACCGAATGCGGAGTCATTCTCTGCATAGCAGGCTCGATGGTTTCGGCCGGGATGAAGCAGATCTTCATAGACTTGATCCGTAACAACATGGTCGACGCGATTGTTTCGACTGGCGCGAACATTGTCGATCAGGACTTTTTTGAGGCGCTTGGGTTCAAGCACTACATCGCCGAGGACCAGTACAAGTACGGTAACGAAGATGCAACGCTGCGTGAACTTGCAATCGACCGAATCTACGACACCTTTATTGATGAGGATGAGCTTCGTATCTGTGATGACACGATTGAGGAGATCACGAATTCCCTGGAACCGCGGGCGTACAGTTCACGGGAGTTCCTACGCGAGATGGGTGCGTGGCTCGGAGCCAACGGCAAGACCTTGAAGGCTGGCGGGGTCGATTCCATTGTCCATGCCGCTTATGAGAAGAATGTGCCGATCTTCATCCCGGCATTCTCCGATTGCTCGGCTGGATTTGGCCTGGTGGCCCATCAGCATGCGCGACAGGGTAAGCCGGTTGTGTCGATCGATTCGGCAAAGGACTTCTACGAGTTGACCAAGCTGAAGATTGAAAACCCATCGACAGGCTTGTTGATGGTATGCGGTGGTGTACCGAAGAATTTTGCACAGGACATCGTGGTTGCCGCCGAGATTCTCGGTTCGGATGCCCCGATGCACAAGTACGCGATCCAGATCACGGTTGCCGATTCGCGCGACGGAGCTTTGTCGGGTTCGACGCTGAAGGAGGCGAGCAGCTGGGGGAAGGTAGACCTGACCTACGAGCAGATGGTTTACTCCGAGGCCACGCTCGCTCTGCCTTTGATCGCAGGATATGCCTTCCACAAGCAGGGGCACGCCAAACGCGAGGGCAAGAACTGGGCTACGGTGCTCGATCAGGTTCGCGAGCCGGCAATTGCATAGGCGAGCAAGGTAAGTCACGTTACATTACGGATGGCCGGCTAATTAGCCGGCCATCCCTCTTTTGTGTCAGAAATTTGCCGAAGTTTGTAGAGTCGGGCTCACCCGGCTAAGATAGTTACATCCAAAGGTGTAGCTGGTACGTTACTAATGGGATGGTGAATTTGTTACCGACGCCCATACAAATTGCTTTCGGGGCCATGTTGTTGATTACTGGGGTCGTTCTTGGCGCGTGGATACGAACGCGGCGAGCGATGAGTGTTCTTGCGCAAAAGCTCAACGCAGCCAAGCTGCGCCAAAGAGAAGACGAGCGTGAGCTAACGCAACGATCTGCCCTGGACAGCTTGAAGGACGAGTTTGTCTCGACCGTCTCCCATGAGCTACGCACACCCTTGACAAGCATTCGCGGCGCACTGGGACTGCTTTCTTCAGGAAAGCTGGGCACGGTGGATTCGAAAGGCCAACACCTGATTGGCATTGCACTCACGAATACTGAGCGTCTGATCCGGCTGATCAATGACATTCTTGACCTGGAACGGATGGAATCCGGCAGATCGGTGCTGCAGGTGCGCCGATGCTCGCTGCCGGAACTGATTAACCAGGCCACGGAGACAATGGGCGCGATGGCGGACGCAGCAAGCATTCAGCTCAGGATTACCGCAAATGCCGGTGCAGTGCTGCCTTCTGTGTTTTTCGATGGTGACGCTGATCGAATCCTGCAGGTGCTGACGAATCTACTATCGAACGCGATCAAGTTCTCTCCGGCTGAATCCACCGTGACGATTGATGTGGAGACTCCGCCTGAGGCGTTGATCTTTCGGATTGCTGACCAGGGACGAGGCATACCTGAAGACCAGCTCGAGACAATCTTTGAGCGATTCAAGCAGGTTGAGTATTCCGACTCGCGGCATCGTGGTGGGACGGGGCTCGGCCTTGCGATCTGCCGCAGCATTGTGCAGCAGCATGGTGGCACGATCTGGGCGCAGCGGAATCCCGTTACTGGTGTTTCGATGTGCGTCCGTCTGCCCCGGCAACAGCGAACGTACGACGCTCCAACTACGACGGCTGCGGCTGAGACGGTTGGCTACGAGATGAGTGGAACGAAAGCGGAAGAGAGGTCGCCTTCTACCTTCGAATCGCGCCCCTTCCTGGGCGAAGGCGGCAACATCGCGCATCAATCATGAGTGGCTATTTATCGATTGGTAAGCTTTCTCCCACGGCTCGAGATGCCGGTGCAGATAGGGCCGGATCGTGAGATGCTAGGTTCGTGCACAGCATTCTTATTATTGATGATGAAGACGACATACGCGAGGTCGCTGCACTGTCGCTTGAAGCTGTTGCAGGCTGGACGGTGTATACGGCGAACTCCGGTAAAGAAGGGATTGTCTCCGCTGGCGAACTGCAGCCCGATGCGATCCTGATGGACGTCATGATGCCGGGAATGGATGGGCCGACAACCTTTAAGGCGATGCAACAGACGAAGGGCATCCAGCACATTCCGGTGATTCTGCTTACGGCGAAGGTGCAGGGTATTGATCAGCGGCGGTTTGCCGACCTGGGTGTAGCCGCCGTGCTGTTTAAACCGTTTGATCCTTTATTGTTGTCGGGACAAATTGCCGACGTGCTTGGATGGAAGGATTAGACGGAGATGAACGTCGGACCGCAGCACGCGATCGCTGATCAAGCTTCTGAAAAGACCAAAGCGCTGCTGGCGGATCTCTGGCGCCGCAATCGCACGACAATCGAAGACAGGCTGGCGACGCTCGACCGGGCTGCTGCTGCGGCGACTCTTCCAGCAGAGTTGCATGCGGCTGCGCTCGATGTGGCCCACAAGCTTTCGGGATCGCTTGGGATGTTCGGCTTCGAACAGGGGACCCTGCTTGCAAGGGAGCTTGAGCAGGTACTTGATTGCGCCTACCCCGATTCTGCACGTATTGGCGAAGTTGCACGTCAGCTTCGAGCGATGCTGCTGCCGACCTTGTGACAGTTGACACCTGGCCGACGCGCGAGGGTAACAAGAGGTTATAGTTTTATTGCATCTCTCGAACCGCTTCCCAAGGACTCAGCAAGCCATGCCGAACCAGATTGATGTTGCCCAGCCAGGACAGCACCCCACCGCTTCACAACTTGTAAACGTACCGAAGCTGATTACTGCATACTATGCGTTGAAGCCCGATGCTTCAGTCGCTTCGGAGCGCGTGAGCTTTGGAACATCCGGCCATCGCGGAAGTGCGTTCAAGACAGCTTTCAACGAAGATCATATCGCGGCGATCACGCAGGCAATCTGTGACTATCGCAACAATAAAGACACCGAGCAGTCTGTGACCGGGCCGCTCTTCCTGGCGCAGGATACGCACGCGCTTTCTGAGCCGGCGTTTGTGACTGCACTCGAGGTGCTTGCGGGTAATGGCGTCGAGACGATGATCGATGAGCAGCTTGCATATACACCAACGCCGGTGCTCTCGCATGCGATTTTGACGTACAACCGCGGTCGGAGATTCAATCTTGCGGACGGCGTTGTGATTACGCCATCGCACAATCCGCCCGAGGATGGCGGCTTCAAGTACAACCCGACCAACGGCGGGCCTGCGGACACGACGGCGACGAAGTGGATCGAGAACCGCGCAAATGACCTGATTGCGGGCGGGCTGAAGGACGTGAAGCGGGTGCCGTATGCGAAAGCGCTGAAGGCGTCCACGACGAAGCGGCATGATTACATCACGACTTACGTAAACGATCTTGCGAACGTGATCGACTTCGACGTGCTGAAGGGGACAACGCTGAGATTGGCTGTCGACCCGCTGGGCGGAGCAGGAGTGTTCTACTGGCCGCGCATTGCGGAGAAGTACGGGCTTCCATTTGAGGTGTTGAATAAGACGGTCGATCCGACGTTTCGCTTTATGACGCTCGACTGGGACAGCCGCATCCGCATGGATTGTTCGAGCCCGTTTGCCATGGCTTCCATGATTGCGAACAAGGACAAGTTCGATGTTGCGTGGGCCTGCGATACGGACCATGACCGGCATGGCGTGGTGACGAAGTCGACCGGGCTGCTGAATCCAAACCACTATCTCGCGGTGTGCATTCAGTATTTGTTTACCAATCGTCCGGGCTGGGGGGCGGAGACGGCAATTGGAAAAACGCTGGTATCGTCAAGCATTATTGACCGCGTTGCAAAGGGGATCGATCGAAGGATTCTTGAAGTTCCGGTAGGCTTCAAGTGGTTTGTGGACGGGCTTATGGATGGGTCACTTGGGTTTGTCGGCGAGGAGTCGGCAGGGGCCACCTTCCTGCGGAAGAACGGCGAGGTATGGACGACGGATAAGGATGGCCTGATCCCCGGATTGCTGGCTGCGGAGATGACGGCGAAGTTGGGCAAAGATCCGGGGCAGCTTTATGGCGAGATAACGGCGAAGTACGGCGCGCCGGTGTATCAGCGTATCGACGCAGCGGCGACAAAGGAGCAGAAGTCGAAGCTTGGCAAACTTTCACCGGCGCAAGTGACGGCAAAGGAGCTTGCAGGTGAGCCGATTACGGCGATTCTTACAGAGGCACCGGGGAACCATGCGGCGATTGGTGGATTGAAGGTTACAACGGAGAACGGATGGTTTGCGGCTCGGCCTTCGGGAACGGAAGATGTCTATAAGATTTATGCAGAGAGCTTCCATGGGGAAGAGCATCTGAAGCGGATCCAGACCGAGGCGCAGGCGCTGGTGACGGCGGCGATCGCGTGAGCTTCGCACTTGGCGGCGATGAATGGCGCTACTCCTCAGGAACGCGCTGATTGCAATATATAAGTGCATACGAGCACGACCGCAGTGATTCTGTCGTGTCTCCAACGCAGCGCTTCGAGTCTCGCGTTGCTTTATCCTTCAGATAAGAATGAAACGAATCCTTACTGCTGTCGTCCTGATCGCCCTCGTCTTTGCCATTGTGTTCTTTGGGCATCTTTGGATGATTACGTTGTTTGCGGCGCTGGTTGCTGAGCTTGCGGCCTATGAATATTTACAGCTGGCGAGTCGCTCGGGGGCGAAGATCCCGCTCTGGTGGATCGCGGCAGCTACGGCAAGCATTTTTGTTGTGACGTATGTGTCGCCGATTGAGGCGAGGCTGCCGGTCTTCAGTGCTCTGGCGTTCGTTCTGTTTACGGTGAGCGGCTTCAGGGCCCCGCTGAAGCGGGTGCTGCTTGATACGTCTGCCGGCCTATTTGGTTTGATGTATATCGCATATCCGATGTCCCTGCTGCCGCTGATCTGGAATCTCGATGAAGGAAGGCCATTGCTGGTCTTCTTGATGGCTTGTGTTTGGGCGGGCGATATTGCGGCGCTATATATTGGCAAGAATTTTGGCAAACACAAGCTGGCGCCGAAGCTGAGTCCGGGCAAGACGTGGGAGGGATCGGCGGCGAGCCTCGCCGGGTCAATGCTGGTGGCAGCTGGAGTCTTCTGGGTTGGGGACACGCTCTCCGCACGCGGAAATATGGTGCTGCACATCCAGGAGCCACTGTGGCAGCTGCTGCTCCTGGCGGCCGTATTGAATGCGGCGGCGCAACTAGGTGATCTGCTGGAATCCGCCATCAAGCGGGGCGCGGACGTGAAGGACTCCGGCACGATGCTTCCTGGGCATGGCGGCATTCTCGATCGCATTGACGCGTTGTTGCTTGCGACCCCGGTACTCTGGTACGCGCTGCTGATCAAGGACTGGCTGCATGTCGGAAGGTTCTAGAGATTAGGTCTGCGACCTCAAACTCGCTGAGCGAATAACCAGAATCTGAGAAGATAGAGAACGTGAAGAAGCTAGCCATACTTGGTTCAACCGGATCGATTGGAACCAGTACTCTCTCGATAGTCGAAAGTTACCCGGACCGATACAGCGTGGTGTCGCTCGCCGCTGGAGCGAACATCGATTCGGTGTTTGCGCAGTGCATGCGCTGGAAGCCGCGGGTTGTGTCCGTTGCTACAGAAGAATTGGCCGCGGATCTAAATCGTCGGCTTCGCGTGGAAGGACGTAGTGCAGTCGAAGTGGTTTGGGGCAGCAAGGGTGCGACGTATGCGGCGACTCTCGCGGAAGTAGACTTCGTTGTGTCGGCGATCGTCGGAGTCGCGGGGTTGGAGGCGACTTACGCTGCGGTGTGCGCGGGTAAGACCATCGGACTTGCCAACAAGGAGTGCCTGGTAGCGGCCGGCGAGCTGATTATTGCGGCGGCGCGAAAGCATCGGGCGGCGTTGATCCCGATTGACTCGGAGCATAATGCGGTGCATCAATGCATGCGTGGCGGCAGGCACTCCGAGGTGAAGCAGATCTGGCTGACGGCTTCGGGCGGGCCATTTCGCAGCACGCCGCTGATGGACTTCGAGCGGATCACGCCGGCACAAGCGTTGAAGCACCCGACGTGGGTGATGGGGAAGAGGATCACGATCGACTCCGCCACGATGATGAATAAAGGGTTTGAGGTGATCGAGGCGTGCCGACTGTTTGACCTGCCTCCAGCGAAGGTGCGGGTGACGGTGCATCCGCAATCAACGATTCATTCCCTGGTGGAGTTTGTCGACGGAAGTATCCTGGCGCAGCTCTCGGTTACGGACATGCGGTTGCCGATCCTGTATGCGCTGGCATACCCGGAACGGGTGCCGTCAGACATGAGCTTCGACATTGAAACGCTGAGTTATTTGAACTTCGCGAAGCCCGATTTTGATCGCTTCCCGTGCCTGCGCCTGGCGTACGAGGCTGCGGAGGCGGGCGGTGCTGCCTGCATCGCATTGAACGCGGCAGACGAGGTTGCCGTTGCTGCCTTCCTGGCTGGAGAGATCCCGTTTATGGGCATCCCGCGTACAATTGGGGAGGTACTTGCAGCGACCTCCGCTACTCGGCCGACGTCTATCGACGAGGTGCTGGCGGTCGATAGGCTAGCCAGGGAGCTTGCCCGTTCAGCGATTGCACGCGGCAGGCTGGTTCAAGGTTAGATCTCGCACGGCACCTTTTACGGCATGTGCAGTACGAGGGTCTTCTTCTCTTTATGATCACTGTTCTAGAGCTTCTCGTCGTCCTCGGCATCATGGTTCTGGTGCATGAGTTTGGACACTATGCAGCGGCAAAGTTGTGCCGTGTGCGGGTGGAGACTTTCGCCATTGGCTTTGGCAAGCGCCTGATTGGCTTCCGCCGCGGCGGCACGGACTATCAGATCAACATCCTGCCGCTTGGCGGATATGTGAAGATGTCGGGCGACGCTCCCGGTGAAGCTCCCAGTGGCGATCCTGGCGACTTCAATGCGCACCCACGCTGGCAACGGATGCTGATTGCGCTTGCCGGGCCGGTCGCCAACTTCATTCTTGCGCTTATCATCATGACGTTTGTCTCAATGTTTCACCACGAGATTGACGACTATCTCTCGGGCGCGGCGATGAACGATTACACCATCCAGGACACGCCCGCTGCCAAAGCCGGGATTTTGCCGGGTGACCGTATTGTCCACTATGCCGATACCGAAAACCCTGATTGGGAAGCGATCGCGATGCGATCCTTGCTGAATCTGAACCGGGTGGTGCCGTTTTCCTACGAGCACGACGGTAAGCGGGTGGATACGACCATCCAGGTTGCGGCAACCGAGTCGGACGCGTCTTCGGGCGACATCGTCAGTCTGCTGCAGCATCTTGGCATGGTGCCTCGGGCCCAGAACATGCCGGTCACGGTAGTTGAAGTGGTCCCGGACAGACCTGCAGCGAAGGCCGGGCTGAAGCCCAAGGACCAGATCGTCTCGATCGATGGCGTCGAGGTGCACAGCGTCCCTATGCTGCTGGCATATATGCAGGACGCAAAGGGCAAACCTGCGAAGCTCGACATTCTGCGCAACGGTGTGCCGCAGACACTTGCGGTGACTCCGGAGCAAAGCGATGCAGATGGAACCAAGGGCTATCGGCTTGGCTTCAGCTATGTCCGGCCGCCGGTGCATATCGACAAGTTGCCACTTGGAGCGGCTGTTGCTGAATCTGCTGATTCGAACATGAAGAGTGCCCTGATGATTCGCGACGTGCTGAAGGGCATGGCCGAGCGCAGGGTGTCGCCGAAGCAGTTGCAGGGGCCAATTGGAATCGGGCAGCAGGTGGGTATGGCAGCGCGGGAGAGCATCTGGACTCTGCTGCGCCTGATGGCAATGATCTCGATCAACCTGGGCATCTTCAACCTGCTCCCAATCCCGATCCTGGACGGCGGGATGATCCTGTTCCTGGTGATTGAGTCGGTGATTCGGCGAGATATCAACCAGCAGTTGAAGGAACGCGTGTACCAGGTTGCGTTCGTGTGCTTGATTGTGTTCGCGGCCATGGTGATCTTCAACGACGTGACCAAACTGCCTTTGTTCAGCAAGCTAAAACCTTAGGCGGTTCGGTTGTAGTCTAAAAGGCTATGCCGTCTACACCTGTCAAACCGGGTAAACCTGCGCCGCAAAATGCTGCGAAGAAATCGGCCGCTAAGCCTGTAGATCTGGCCGCGGCGAAGGCGGATGCTGCGCTCGCGCTCTTCCATCCGATCACTGCGGCATGGTTCCGTGCGGTGTTCGATGGCCCGACTGCTCCGCAGCGCGAAGGCTGGCCCGCCATTGCGCGTGGCGAGTCGACTCTGATCCTTGCACCGACGGGCACGGGCAAGACGCTGACGGCGTTCCTGTGGTGTCTCGACAAGCTGATGATGCAGACGCCTGCGAGCGGATCAGGCAACAATGGGGAGCGCGGCTGCCGGGTGGTGTACATTTCGCCCCTGAAGGCGCTTGCAGCCGACGTGGAACGCAACTTGCGATCGCCGCTTCAGGGCATCGCAAACATGGCGCAGCGGCAGGGTGTGCCGTTTCATATGCCGGAGATCAGCGTGCGCACCGGGGACACGTCGCCAAAGGACCGGGCGCGCTTCCGCAAGCATCCCGGCGACATCCTGATCACGACTCCCGAGTCGCTGTATCTGCTACTTACTTCTGAAGCGGGTGAGTCGCTCCGGTCAGTGGAGACTGTAATTATTGATGAGATTCACGCGCTGGTGCCGAGCAAGCGCGGGGCGCACATGGCGCTGTCGATTGAGAGGCTGGAGGCGCTGACAGGTAGGAGCTTGCAGCGCATCGGCCTATCGGCAACGCAGCGGCCACTTGAAGAAGTGGCAAGGTTCCTTGGGGGAGCCGCAACCAAGGCGGATGCAATCAAGGCGGGGCCGGACAAAGGGCTGGTGGCCGATCTTGAAGGAGAGGTTTCGGAGGTCTTGATGGAGGTGGCGCAGGACCCTGCGGCGCCCTCCGACGCAGCCGGCCCAGTGTATCGACCCGTGGCGATTGTCAACGCGGGCGCACGGAAGGTGCTGGACCTTCGCGTTGAAGTGCCAGTCGAGGACATGGCGAAGCTGGGAGAGATCCAGGAGCTGCCGAGCGGGCCAGCGTCGCAGGGGCCAAAGCGGACGTCGATCTGGCAATCGATTCACCCACGACTGCTGGAGATCATTCGTGAGCGGACTTCGACGCTGATCTTCGTGAATGCAAGACGAGTGGCGGAGCGGCTTGCCGGGGCATTGAACGATCTTGCGGGCGAGCCGATCGCGCGGGCGCATCATGGCTCGCTGGCGGCGGCGCAACGCAGTGAAATCGAAGAGTTGCTGAAGGCGGGCAAGATCAAGGCTTTGGTGGCGACGTCATCGCTGGAACTTGGCATTGACATGGGTGCGATCGATCTCGTGATCCAGATTGAAGCGCCGCCGTCTGTAGCGAGTGGGATGCAGCGGATCGGGCGAGCAGGGCACCAGGTGGGTGCGCCTTCGAACGGCATTATCTTTCCGAAGTACCGGGCGGACCTGATCGCCTGTGCGGCAGTAACGCGGGCCATGCATGAGGGGCATGTTGAGTCGACGCGGTTCCTGCGTAATCCGCTGGACGTGCTGGCGCAGCAGATGGTGGCCATCATTGCGCATCCGCCGCTCGACGCTCTGAATGCGGCCAAACGGAGCAAAGCGAAGACGGAAGAGGAAGAGAGTCCAGGGATCAGCTATGCAGGCTTATACGCGCTGGTGCGCAGTGCGGCACCATTCGCGGGGCTGAGCCAGAGCGTCTTCGATGGCGTGTTGGATATGCTGGCAGGGCGGTATCCATCGGATGAGTTTGCAGAGCTTCGGCCACGCATCACATGGGACCGGACGCGCAACTGGATTACTCCGCGAGCCGGGGTAAAGCGCATTGCGATCATGAACGGCGGCACGATTCCAGATCGTGGCCTGTATGGCGTGTTCTTGGCGGGCAGCAACAAGCCAATCCGCGTGGGCGAGCTGGATGAGGAGATGGTTTTTGAGTCACGCACCGGCGACACGTTCATTCTTGGCGCGTCGACGTGGCGGATCGAGGAGATCACGCATGATCGCGTGCTGGTCTCACCAGCGCCGGGTGATCCGGGAAAGATGCCCTTCTGGCATGGCGACCGCGCAGGCCGGCCGCTGGAGTTTGGCAGACGCATTGGCGCGCTGATACGCGAACTTCGCGAGATGCCGCGCAATGTGGCGATGACGCAGTTGACGAGTGAGCATGATCTTGAACCGCGTGCGGCGGAGAACGTGCTGCGCTATCTGGCCGACCAGGAGATTGCGACCGTCACTGTGCCAGATGACCGCAACATTGTGATCGAGCGCGTGCGGGATGAGCTTGGCGACTGGCGTGTGTGCGTGTTGACGCCGTTTGGCAGTCGCATTCATGCGCCGTGGGCGATGGCGGTGACCGCCAAGATCCGCGCGAACAATGCTTCTGAAGTTGAGACCATGTGGAGCGAGGATGGCTTCGTGCTTAGGTTTCCCGAAGCAGATGAGCCTCCGCCGGTTGAGATCCTTTTACTCGAAGCTGAAGAGGCGGCAGAGCTTGTGCTGCGGCAGTTGGGATCGACGGCGTTGTTTGCGGCAAAGTTTCGCGAGTCTGCTTCACGCGCGTTGTTGCTGCCACGCAGAAGAGCCGATGGACGCACTCCGCTTTGGCAGCAGAGGAAGCGCGCTTATGACCTGCTCAGTGTTGCCTCGCGATATGCTTCCTTCCCAATCCTGCTCGAGGCGTATCGCGAATGTCTGCGCGACGTCTTCGACATGCCAGCACTGATGGAGACGCTGCGGGCGATCGGTAATCGTACGCTGCGGGTGCATACGGTGGATTCGCGGACGCCATCGCCGTTTGCGTCGGCGCTGCTGTTCAGCTATGTCGCGAACTACATCTACGACGGCGATGCGCCGCTTGCGGAGCGACGGGCGCAGGCCTTATCGATTGACCAGGACCAGCTGCGTGAGTTGATGGGCGATGCGGACCTGCGCGAACTGCTCGACCTGAATGCGATTGAAGAGACAGAAGAGCAGCTGCAGTGTCTTGCGGAGTCCTACAAAGCGAAGACCATGGATGGGGTGCACGATCTGCTGATGCGGCTTGGTGATCTGACGCGAGCGGAGCTGCTGCGGCGATGCGTGAGCGAAGAGGTTGCGAATTCGGTAACGCGGTTGATGCGGGCGCGGCGCGTGCTGGAGGTGACGGTAGCGGGAGAGAAGCGATTCATCGCGGTTGAGGACGCAGGAAGGTATCGCGATGCGCTTGGCGTGCCGTTGCCGCCGGGCTTGCCTTCGGCGTTTTTGAATGCAGTGCCTGAGGCGATGTTTGATCTGCTGCGCCGTTACGGACGTACGCACGGGCCGTTCACCACGCAGGATGCGACGAGACGGTTCGAGCTTGCGCCCGAGAGCGTTGAAGCAACGTTGAACCGGCTGGTGGGGACGGGGAGAATCGTTGAAGGCGGTTTCAGGCCGGGAGGCATCCATCGGGAATGGTGCGACAACGAAGTGCTGCGGACGATTCGACGCAAGTCGCTGGCGCGGCTGCGCAAGGAAGTTGAGCCGGTTGAACAGAGGACCCTTGCGCGGCTGTTTACACGGTGGCAGGGTGTCATTCAGCCGCGCCGTGGGCTGGACGCACTGCTTGATGTGATTGAGAACCTGCAGGGTGCACCGCTACCGGCCTCGATACTTGAAACGGAGATATTGCCAGCGAGACTGCTGAACTACAAGTCTTCGGATCTCGATACGTTGATCGCAGCGGGTGAGGTGGTGTGGGCGGGGTTTGATCCAATCGGTGAGCGTGATGGTCGTATAGGGCTATATCTTGCGGAGAAGCTGCCGGAGTTGTGGCCCATCGGGCAGGCGGCAGGGACGAGAGAGCAAGGAGACGAGAAGTACGCTGGGGCAGCGGAGAAGGAAGCGGCGATCATTGCTTATCTTGGGCAGCATGGAGCTTCGTTCTTTGGCGATATTCATGATGCGCTGGGGGGCGGGTATCCAGGTGAGACGCTCGATGCGATCTGGAATCTGGTGTGGCGCGGGCAGCTTCGAAATGACGGCCTGGCGGCGTTGCGGGCTTACTGTACGCGGCCCTCGCAGAGCAGTTCGCGGCAGCCGAAGCGCGTGCATAACCAGGCAGGGTTTCGCTCGCGCCGGACGACCCCGCCAACCGCGCAGGGACGATGGGCGCTGCAGACGGCGGCGTTCGCAATGGAGCGGGCTGACTCAGTCAAGCGGGCGACGAACTGGAGCCATGCGATTGCACACCAATTATTGACTCGGTACGGTGTGGTGTTGCGGGAGACGGCCCATGCGGAGAACCTGCCCGGAGGATTTTCGGCAATCTACGACGTGATGAAGGCGCTGGAAGAGAGCGGCAAGGTGCGGCGCGGGTACTTCGCTGCGGATCTTGGAGCAACGC
>CAHJWN010000075.1 GCA_903642265.1 Acidobacteriaceae bacterium
CCCAGCAATCCGTTTTTCCCATCCCCCAAAAATCCGGGTGCCCCATCTTCGCGACAGTTCTATCGTCGCTAAGGTGGGCATTCGTGCAAAGCACGAACCGCTACTACCTCTCGCTCCTCTTCCTCGTATCTCCGTTAGCCCACGCTCAACTCCCCGCCGGCACGACCGACACCACCGCCCCTCAGCAAATCGCCGCTCCGAACACCACCCTCACCCAGGCCAACGAAGCTCTCCAAAAGAATGATTTCGTCACCGCCCAGAAACTCCTCACCACCCTCACCCGCGATGACCCGAAAGACCCGCACCTGTTCTTCGACCTCGGCCTTACCGAAGAAAACCTGAACCACGACTCCGCAGCCGAAGCCGCCTACCGTTCTGCCTCTACTGCCGACGCAAAGTTCGCTCCGTCACATCTGGCTCTCGGGCTGCTCCTCGCCCGCAACGGCAAGCCCGCAGACGCCCGCACCGAACTCCTCGCTGTCACCAGTCTTCCTCCTGAAGATCCCGCCGTCACTGCGCGCGCTCTCCGCGCCTTGGCCCAAATCGATCTCACCACCAACGCAGCTGACGCCCGTGACGAACTCCTCGCCGCACTCAAACTCACCCCCGAAACCCCCGCTGACATCCAGCTCTCCGCCCAGATCGCCGAAGCTCTCAATGACCTTCCGCTCGCCGAGACCGCCTACAATCGCCTTCTCGCTGCTACCCCGAACGATTCCGCTGTCACCGCCGCCCTCACCCATGTCCTGCTGCGCGAAAACAAACCCGCAGCAGCCGAGACACTGCTGACGACAACTCTGGCCGCCCATCCCGGCGACACCGCTCTCACCGCGCAGCTCGCTACGGTCTATCTCGCAGAATCCAGCGCAGATCCCGCGAAATCTGCCCTCGCCGTTCCCCTCGTCGAGACTCTTCACCGCGACCACCCGGAGGAGGCAAGCATCACCCGACTCCTCGCCCGTTTGTATACACAATCCAAACGACCCGAGTTGGCCGAACCCCTCTACGCCGCGCTTCTCAGGCAAACGCCGAACGATCCTACCCTCCTCGACGACTACGGTTCGGACCTCCTTCATCTCCGCCGTTATCCCGAAGCCGAAATCGTCCTCAAGCGTGCCGTAGCCGACCCAAAAGCCTTCCCCTCACCGGAGGATCTCGCCGCAGCATATAGCGACCTCGCTTTTTCCGCTTCTGAAAACAATGACCCAACAATCACATTGCAAGCGCTTGGTCTGCGTGCTAAAGTCGCTCCCATCAGTGCTGGTTCTGTCTTCCTCGCGGCAACAGCAAATGACAAATTGCATCAGTATAAGCAAGCGTCTGAGCTCTACAAACAGTTTCTTGTTCTGCCGGAAGTCAAGGCAAACAGCAAGTTTGCCGATCAGGAGTGGGAGGCCAAGCACCGCCTCATCGCCCTTGAACACATGAAGTAAGCACGCTCACATTTTGAGGTGCATCATGCACACCAGCGACGTTCGTAAGCGCACTCTACCCGGCCTCTTCTCCCTTCTTCTTGCAATCATGTTCTGTGCTGTCTCCACGATGCCGGCCCACGCCGCAATAGACGACTCCGTGCCCGCCGCAGAGTTCATCGCCCAGCTCGAGGCGCGGGCTGCCAGTGCGAAGCCGCGCGAACAATGCTTTCTCTATGCGGAACTGATCCACAGCATGACCCAGCTCGCCGGTAAGCAATTTATAGATGGCGACGTGGAGCAGGCGTCCGCCACATTAAAAAAGATCAACCGCTACGCTCAGCTCATGCATACCAACCTTGCGAACGATACCAGGAAGGTTAAGGACGCCGAGATGCTGATGCAGCACACCACGTCGCACTTCGGCATGTACATCCGCCAGGCCTCCTCCGACGATCAGGCCTCGCTCAAGGCCACCCTCGCCCAGCTTGACCACGTTCACGAAGAGCTGCTCACCCAGGTCTTCAACCACTGAGCATCGCAGCCATGCGTCTTAGCATCCTCATCACGCCCCTGCTGATCGCGTCCCTGCTGTCTCCGCTGGCACTCCACGCCTCCGGCCTCCTGTTCCCCATCCCCTGCTGCCTACACCCTGCTGCCTACGCGCAGCGTGGGCAGCCCGACGCTCTCTCCCAGGCCGAGGTCGAAAAGCTCCGCGACACCAACCGCATGCCCAACGAGCGCGTTCTCGTATTCGTAAAATTCCTCGATGAACGCACCGAAACCATCCGCACCCTCGTCGCCAAGCCCCGCCACCCCGGGCGCGAAGAGGACATCCACGATGCCATGGAGCAGTTCATCTCCATCACCGACAGCCTCGAAGACAATCTCAACGAGTATGGTCCGCGCCATCGTGATGTCCGTAAAGCGCTGCCAAAACTTCTTCGCGCCATCGATCGATGGACGTCCATCATCAAGTCGCCCGCAGACGACGACGCCTACAACGTCTCACGGAAGCTCTCACTCGAAGCCATCCGCGATCTCCGCGAAGATACCGAGCACCTCATCGAAGACCAGAAGACCTGGTTTGCCGCCCATCCGCCGCAAAAAGACGCTGAAGTCAACCTCATCGAGTAGTAAGAGAACCGCTGATCGCACCTTGGACCCAACACAAACAGAGACACGATTCGTATTCATGGATGCTGCGTGTGTGGGGACGACCGTCCTGTGCTGGCAGCTTTCGGAGTACTCACATCTGCGTTTACGAATGTGACCTGCGACGCGCTCAGACCTGTTGTCGAGCCAGTAAAGCAAAGTCCTCTAAGGATCATGGCTGCAACTGCGGTTATGATCTTTTGTCGGAGTGCCGGGTCCCGGGATTCGGTTCCGCTGAACTTCATCGCCAGGCTCAAGATCCGACGGCTCACCGATGCGATAAGCGCCACCTTCCACCCACAACCCACCATGCTACCCTCGAAAAGAGTGCCCACCCTCCTGCAAACATCCGTGCTCACTCCCCTCTTTGAAGAGGAATATCGGGAGCTTCGTCCACGCGCGCCGATCCCGCCCCTGGACATCCGGTTCCGCAAATTCACATCGCTCAACACGACAATTCGCCTTCGCGAAGGCCGTCTGCACGTTCGGCTTTCAGACATTCTGGAACATGCTCCGGAATCCGTTCATCGCGCTATCGCACACATTCTATTGGCGAAGCTGTACCGGAAGACCATCGCACCGCATCATGCCGACCGCTACCGCCGACACGTCTCATCGGAAGCCGTTTCAAAGCAGGCAGAGCATGTACGACAAACGCGTGGGCGGAAGCGCCTTGTTGCACCGACTGGCCATTTTTACGATTTAAACGAGGTTTTCGAGTCGCTGAACACCCGTTTTTTTCACGGATTACTCGGTCGGCCTACGCTCACGTGGTCTGCGCATCATGCCAGGCGCATGCTGGGACACTACGATTCGGCGCATAACACCATTGTTGTCAGCAAAGTGTTTGACCGGCCGGACACGCCGCGCTGTGCTGTTGAGTACCTGCTGTATCACGAGATGCTGCATTTGAAGCATCCGGTGCGCGTCAAGGCTGGCCGCCGATGCGTCCATTCGCGCGAATTTCAAGCCGAAGAACGGCTTTTTCCTGAGCTGGAACAGGCAAAAGCGTACCTTAAACATCTCTAGAACCAGAGGTTTTCACCTCTTCTAACGTGTTTCTAAGCAGGTTTTTCAGCTTAGATAATCACGCAGTTACTACGAAGGAACCTGTGGATAAGACGAATGTTCCACGTGGAACATTCTGTGCTAAGTGGTCTCGACAGCACGATCTTGCAATCTTACCGCCGTGATCCTCTGATCGGCCGATAGCGGCCAGAACCTTCAAAACGGAGGCATTTCGGAGACTAAGCTGGATCCACAGCTGAAATGCTGGTACCGGTCAGCCTGAGACAAGCCAGCCGGGAATGTCTTTTTCGTAAAGATGGTGATGAAGATCGCGCATGATGACGTAGCAGTCACATGCAGCGGCGATCAGGTTTTCACGATTCAGGATGCGCACACGACCTCGGCTGTACTCAATCAAACCGCTGTCCTGCATCGCACCAGCGATCATGGTGACCGTGGTCCGACGCGCACCAAGCATCATGCCTAGAAACTCCTGCGTAAGGTTAAGAACGTCGGAATGAGTCCTGTCCTGCGCCATCAGCAGCCATCGGGCAAGGCGTTGTTCCGCTTCATGGAAGCGATGGCAACCTGCGACCTGGCTTAGTCCAAGGCCCTGAGACTGAACGAACTCAAGAATACGTCCATTGATCTCCGGAGAAGTGCGAAAGGCATGGCGTAAGTGGGCCGTGCTGATCTCTAAACCTTCAGCTTCAAGCTGGATAAAACACTCGGTTGGGACCTTTGCCGGCCCTAAAAGGTGAAAGCCGCCGACAAACCCTTCATTTCCGATCAGCCCTACTTCGGCAGTGTCGCCATCCGAGGTTGAAGCCACAACCGAGGCCACGCCTGACGTGATGAAATAAGCAAACTCCGGCGACTCTTCGGCCTTGTAAAGCGAGGTACGAAGAGGTAGTGATTTTTCTACGCAATTCGAGAGCAGCAGGTTCCGATTTGACTCGCTCAGGCAAGCCAAGAGCAAATTTTTACTTGTCGACAAAACGTTCCTTTGCTCAGAGCGCAAAGGGAGTCGCAGAGTGCGACTGCTGATTACGGCTGACTTACAGCACGACGGGTTATGCACCGTCATGTTGAACAATACACACAGAGTTCCAAATATACGTGTCACACGTACGACATAACTTCGTAAGTAGTAGAATCATTCCAACGCAAGTCGACGTATTCGCTTCAATGCCAATCATGCGATTGCATAGGCGCTGTGGTTACGTCCAGTTGCTCAAGATGCTTCGCTCGTATGTGGATCACCTTGTCAATATTTTGTAGAACACCCTCGATCAACAGGAATTTTGCGTAGGTCACCAGGGACCGATTGTTCTCGTAGAGATCGGGGTCGATGATGGCGTTCGAGATGCCGGTCTCGTCTTCGATTGAGAGAAAGATGAAGCCGTGTGCTGTGCCGGGGCGTTGACGGGCGATGACGCAGCCGGCGATGCGAGCGGTAACACCATGCCGTAGCAAAGGCAGGTCTCTGGCAGCAACAGTATGCATGGCATGCAGTTGTGGGCGGCAATGCGCCATGGGGTGACGGCCTACGGTGACGCTTGTAGACGCGTAGTCGGCGACCATCCGCTCGTGTGGCTCCATGGCTCGCAACGGCGATTCAGCTTCCTCATCACGATCCAGGGCTTCCAAGAGCGGCCCGGGCTTGCGGCCTGCGCGCTCTACCTGCCAGAGCGCATCGCGACGATGAATGCCTTCGCCGATCGTGTTCAAGGCACCCACTTCAGCAAGCGTCGAGAGGTCAGCGCGTGTGAGCGATGGGACGCGACGGGCAAGCTCTTCGATGGATGCGAATGGTCGCATTGCACGCGCTGCTTCAAGCTCGATTGCGCTTGCTTCGCGCATGCCACGCACATAGCAGAAGCCAAGACGCAGCGAGAGCTTGCCCTCTTCTTCCTGCTCGAGTGTGCAGCGCCAAATGGAGCGGAGAATATCGATGGGTTTGATGCGGAGGCCATGGCGCTGCGCATCTTTGACCAGCACTGCGGCGGAGTAGAAGCCCATTGGCTGGTTGTTGAGAATGGCCGCGGTGAAGGCACCAAGATAATGAAATTTAAGCCACGCACTTGCATAGGCAATCAGTGCAAAGCTGGCGGCGTGCGACTCGGGAAAGCCATAGAGTGCGAAAGAACTGATCGATTGAACAATCTCTTCCTGGGCTGCGATGCCGACGTTGTTTGCGTCCATGCCTGCGCGGAGTTTGAGTTCCAACACACGCATCTTGTCCTTTGACCGTCGGCTGCCAAGTGCACGGCGCAACTCTTCGGCTTCACCACCGGTAAAGTTCGCGATGGTCATGGCAATACGCAGGAGTTGCTCCTGGAACAGCGGCACGCCGAGCGTTCGTTTGAGCACAGGCTCGAGCAGCGGATGGGGGTAGGTGACCTCCTGCCTGCCCTGGCGGCGCAGCATGTAGGGGTTCATCATCTTGCCGACGATGGGGCCGGGACGGATGATGGCGACCTGCACCACGAGGTCGTAGAACCGGTCAGGATTGTTGCGCGGGAGAGAGGCCATCTGTGCGCGTGACTCTACCTGGAAGAGACCAACGGTATCGGCGCGGCATAGCGATTCGTAGACTGCGGGGTCGTGCGGGATCTGGGCGATGTCAACCTTCTGGCCATAGTGACGTGGGATCAGGTCGACGCAATCTTTGAGGACGGCCATCATGCCAAGGCCGAGCAGATCGACCTTGATGAGGCCCATATCGCTGACGTCATCCTTGTCCCATTGAATGACGTTGCGACCGGGCATGCTGGCTGGCTCGATAGGCACAACGGAGGCAAGCTGGCCCTGCGCGATGATCATGCCGCCGGAGTGCTGGCCAAGGTGACGCGGGAGATCTAGCATGCGGATGGAGAGCTCGAGATACTTCGCGATGCGGGGATGGTGAAGGTCGAAGCCGGCATTTCGGAACTGCGCTTCCATGGTGTCGGTGGGGCCTTTCCACTCCCATGAGCCGACGAGTTGCGTGAGGCGCTTGGTGGTTTCAACATCGAAGCCGAGCGCTTTACCAGTCTCACCGGCTGCGGACTTGCCGCGATACGTGATGACATTGGCGCACATGGCGGCGCCGAGCTGGCCATATCTTGTGTAGACATACTGGATCGCTCGTTCACGGTCTTCGCCTGATGGAAGATCGAGATCGATGTCGGGCCATTCACCGCGAACTTCTGACAGGAAGCGTTCGAAGAGAAGGTCCATGCCGACAGGATCGACGGCGGTGATGCCAAGCGAGTAACAGACGGCGGAGTTGGCTGCGGAGCCTCTGCCCTGCACCAGCATGTTGTGCCTGCGGCAGAACTCGACAATATCCCAGACGATGAGGAAGTAGCCGGCGAGACCTAGCTTGGCGATGAGTGCGAGTTCTCGCTGGACCTGCTTGACGGCCTTTATTCGCAGGTCTTCGCTGGACTTGCAGCCATACCGATTGGCAACGCCTTCCATGGTGCGCTTGTAAAGGAAGGTGTCCATGGTGTCGCCTTCCGAGACCGGATAGAGCGGGAACTGATAACCCATGTCCTTCATGACGAATTGCAGGCGCGCGGAGAGCTCTGACGTTTCCGCAATAGCTGATGGAAGATCGCGGAAGAGGGCTGCCATGCCGGAGGCACCGAGCATCTGGCGGTTGGTGTTCTGCTGGAGCAAGAGGCCGGCTTCATCGAGCGTGCAGCCATGGCGGATGGCGATCATGAGGTCGAGGACTTCGCGCTCTAACGTTGTAGCCATGTTGGGGCCGTTGGTTGCGAGCAGCGGAAGATGGAGTTCGCGGGCAAGTGTGATGGCGGCCTGGTTGCGGGCCTCCTGTTCGCGGATACGATGTCGCTGGAGTTCTACGTAAACATTCCTCTGTCCGAAGGTTTGAATGAGTGATTGCAAGGTGCGACGTGCTTCCTCGATACCGCCTCGTGTGAGAGCGGCGGCGAGCGGGCCTTCGTCGCCGCCGGTCAGGCAGACGAGGCCTTCTGCGCGCTCCTGGACGAGCCGATATGGTGCGACGCCTTCGCCCTTGGTCTTCTGCTGAAGCTTGTAGCCGGTGATGAGCTGCGAGAGATTTTTGTAGCCGATCTGTGACTCGCAGAGCAGCGAAAGACGGACTGGACGGATGGGGATGTTGTGAGGCTGCCAGGTCTCGGGAAGAGCCTGGTGGCCGAACTGAAGGGTCGAGATCTCGGCTCCGATGTGCGAGCGGAGACCAAGCTTTGCCGCGCTGGTGTAGAGCCGGGGCGCTCCATATAAGCCGTCTCGATCAAGGATGCCGAGAGCGGGCATGCCAAGGTTGGCGGCCTGCTGCGCCATGGCTTCCGGCATGGAGACACCTTCGAGGAATGAGAAGGCGGAGCGGCCGTGGAGCTCGACGTATTCAGTGACAGGGCCGCTAGTCATATTGGCCTGCGACGTACCAGTTTCCGGGTCCAGGTTCGTGGCGGAGACGAAGCGCCTGTGCAGGCTGGGAGACGATAGCGTCCCACTCATTGGCTTCCCAGCGGCGGCCATCCCACCAGTAGCCGCTTGATTGCCAGGGACCTGTGACGGAGCCGAGTTCGAGGCGTTCGCCACGCCAGAAGAGGAGCACGGGGTTTGTCTCCCGACAGACGACTTTAGCCTGTTGCGCGGGGCGGAAGCGGCGTAGTGCTGAGCGAGGGGAGACAGGTTGCGGTGTGGCCCTGGCGCCTGCAGCGGGCTGGAATGGGGTGATGACGAATTCGTCATCAGAGAAGCTGTTCGAGAGGGCAGGTGAGCCTACGTTTTGTTTGCCGACGATGGAGGAGAGACGTGCAAGGAGGAGATCGAGCTTGTCGGGTTCGGGGAACTGGGACTGGAACAAGCCACGCTGCGAGACCTGCGGGACTGTAGGCTCTGCGGTGAGGGTGACGGCAAGGATGCCGGCCTGTGGTGGATCGGATTGCAGCTTGAGGTTGAGGAGCTTCAGCAGCAGATCTTTGCTTTGTACCGGGGTGGCGGGACGGACTTCGAGTTGATGCGCGACGGCTTTTTCGAGAGTGAGCGTAATGGTGACGCTGCGCAAGGCGTATGCATGATTAATCGCTTGCTTGAGGAGCGTATCGAGCATGGGCGAGAGGATGAAGAGGAGCGGTTCGAGCGACTCGAGTGGGCCATCGAGCGCGACGTGTTCGGAGAGGATGAAGGATGGATCTTTGGGGACGAGGAGATGATCTTCGGTGCCGAGGGCGAGACGCTGGAGACGCTTGCCTTGCTGGCCGATGCGGCTGATGAGTGCGGTCTCAGGGAGGGCGGCGAGTTCGCCGAGATTGCGGATGCCCCAGCGGCGGAGGGTGGCGAGAGTGGACGCGTCGGCGCTGAGCATCGAGAGGGGCAAGGGGGCAAGTTTGGCCTGGACGCTTTGGGCTTCGACGCAGGTGACGCCGGTATAGCTGCGGGCGAGCAGGAGGCTGGCTTCAGCATTGGGGGCGACGGCGATGTTGGTTGGGAATTCAAGTTGCTGGAGAGCTTTGCGGAGTGCGTCGGCGTAACTGCGTGCGTCGCCGAACAAGGTAGCGGTGCCGGATTGGTCCACTAATAGGACTGCGGCGAGTTGTTTGGCGTTGGCGTAGTTGTTCATGGGGGAGGCGATGATCTGCACGCGAGGGGAGAACTGTTCCGTTGCTGCAAAGAGCAGTTCGAGGGCGGCCTGCTCTTCGGGCAGAGAGCGAGCGTGGAAGTGGACTTTGCCGGAGGTGTCCGCCTGGACCTTGCTCATGCCGTGGGTGAGGCCGATCATCTTTGCAGAACGATTGAAGGAGACGACACGCTCGAGCGGAGCTTTCCCTTCAATGACGGCGGCAGCGTGGGGGCGGGCTCGGTGGTCGAGGCGCAACCATGCCAGTGTTGGGAACTCCGGGATGTGGATGGCAGCGTATCCCATGGTTATTGTCCCGATGCCCGCATCCATGCGGATGTGGAGTGCCAGGTGACGGCGCGCCCGGGAGCCTTCTTGGCGAAGGGGCTGCTGATGCGCTGGCGTGCTACTTCTGCCGTGCGCGAGAGGCCGCTGAGTAAATTGCCGGAAGTATGCGGCGTGCCTGCCGAACAGTCCAAGACGCAGACGGCACTCGAACGCGCACAGGCGACCTGGGTAAGCAAGAGAAAGATTGCGTCGCTCTCCTGCGCGGCTCGGCGGAAACGGAACCAGGTTGCCGAGGGAATGCGTATCGCCTGCTCCGGTGGGACCGAGGCGAGGTCAAGGATGATTACGCGGAAGCCGCCTGACTGGAGGATCTGATCGGTGGCGCGGATGGCTTTATCGAGCCGGGTCCATGGGCGCTCGGGCTTGTTGCTGGAAGAGCTTACAAGGAGCGGGGCCTGGGTGCGAGGAGAGTAAGCGCGGGCACGTGCAGCGTCGGCGGAACGATGATTGGCCTGGCGGATGGGGTCGGATTCGTCCGCGTGACGCGCGTTGTAGTGCTCGTAGGCGACTTGTTCTTCCGGTGCTGCGGCCAGGCCAAGTCTGGTGTTGGGGTAGCCGGGAGTTCCCTTTTGTTTTTCGAGGCGGGCTTCGGCTTTTTGAGTGAGCATCTTTCCAAGTGCGGCGTCGAGGCCCTTGGTTTCGGTGCGCGGATGGCGGTTTACGCCGTGGCTGCTGTCCATCTTATCGGCTTGTTCGGGGTCAATCCTGGGAGTGCCGATTGTGGCAGCGATGGATGTGCGGACGATACTTTCTACGCGAACCCAGAGGAGGTTGCTGAGATTGACGCCGGAGTTGGCGACGCTACATGGGTCTAGATTGTCATCGACATCAACGTAGGCGCAGGCCGAATCTGCGGCGGCTCTGGCGAGAAGTGAGAAGGCGAGCGAGGTCCGGCCGGAGCTTGCCTGGCCGGTGAATTCGGTGATGCCTCCAATGGGCAGGCCACCGCCGAGCAGCGCATCGATTGCGGGAACGCCGGAAGCGATGAGACGCGGGGCCTGGAGTGCCTGTGGGGATAAGGCAGCAGGGATGCGCGAAGCGAGTTTAGCTTCGATCTCTCGTTTGAGGACTGCGCTTTGTGAGGAAGATGCCATTTCGCTTTTTGTTCGCTCTTGTTGGACTAAGAATAGCGCCTTTGCCCTGTGCAAAGTCAACGTGCACCGTTAATGGTGCGTCCAGTTTCAGGAGCTTTGGAAGCGATTCTTCGAGGCGCAAACGTTCCATTCAAGCGCGTCACCTCAGCCGTAAAGTACGGATTGCGGGGCGTGCCATGCCAGGGCCTAAGCGGTGGCTTATCTAGAAGCGATGAGCGGTGGTGAGAGTTTGGAGCCTGGATTGGGTTTCAAGTTCGGCAGCCAGATCCGGGCGGATGGTACGCAGGTTCCAGTCATTGTCGATCTCGATGAGACCGCAGTGGCAGTGGCGATCGTCATCCCAGCCTGGATAGTCCATTACGGGATAGAGGCAGATGCCAACGATGTCTGCTCCCTGACGGATGGCCTGGCGGACTTCGCCGCAGATGTACGAGAGCCAGCCGACAGCTGCGGTCGATTCGGCACCGGTTTCGGTGATGAGGATGGGACGGCGGTAGCGCTGGGAGAGTTCGACGAGCATCTGGTGCAGCGGCTTGTGGTCGGGATGGCCGGGTGGTTTGCGATCGCCCTCATGCACCCATTGATTGTTCCAGTAGTAGTTGACGCCGATAAAGTCGAGTGTTGATGGGTCTCCGCCAAGCTCCGGCTCCTGAAAACCAAGCAACATGTCCCACGCTTCAAACTGGGATGCAGTGTGATGGCTGATCTTGTCGACGAGTTCCGGCTGTACCTCAACTTCATTCCATTTGGGCACGATATCGATGATGGGCTCGGCATGAACGAAGCGGGCGCGCGGATCGACAGTGCGGACTGCGCGAATTGCGGCGATCGAGGCGAGGGCAAGCTGGCGCTTCAGCTCGGGGCCGCGGCCTTCCTGATGAGGTGCGAAGGTCTGGACATCGCCGCCTACCCAGGACCAGAAGCTGATCTCATTGATAGGACAGTAGAATGGAATTTGATTGGGATTTGCTTCCAGAATCACGCGAGCGGCTGCAGCGGCAAATGCTTCAAAGCGGGTGATGAACTCTGGAGAAAAGATGTCGAGGTTAGCGGGCACGCCCCAGTGGCAAAGATCCCAGATGACCTGCGTGCTGGTGTCGCGGGCGGCGTGAAGCATAGGCAGGAAGCTGGACCAGTCGTAGTCACCGGGGGTCGAGGATTCGATGAGATGCCAGCGGAGGCCGTCGCGCACGGTGCGAATGCCGCATTGAGCGAGCAGTTCATAGTCGTACGCGGCGTGGATCGCATGCCCGGTAGAAGACAGAACGTCAATCTGGAGATCGTCGCGGCGACGATGCGTTGCGCACTCGAAACCACCCATGAAGAAACTTTGAAAGACCTGTGACATGGTGTGTGACTTTCTGAAGACGCTGGGAACTGCTTCTTTCGATGCTGGTCTGGCCGGGGAAGAACCTGGTTAGCCTGCGATTTTGATAAATGCGCATCTATCTACGAACAGATTACGAACTACGAACAGTTACGAACGCTCTAGAAACAGACGAGTTGGATAGAGCCGGCCACTCGAGGAGGTGTGTCACATGGCAGAGACGTATGAGTTGCAGGATAAAGGTGAAGGAATCGCGGCAGAGAGCCGAGCGGATGAACTGGGCGCACTATGTGCCAGGGTGAGGGCGCTGGCGGAGGAGTTGGCACATCGTCCGAACCTGGGATTGACGGCTGCTCCCAAGCGTGAAATCGAACGATGCGCTGAGATTGGATTGCTGACTGCCCCGCTGCCGGTGGATGAGGGTGGACTTGGGCTGGGAGTCGAACCGGGATCGCATGGAACGCTGATGCAGGTTCTTGCGGCTGTAGGCGGTGCGGACCTGGCGCTGGGGCGAATCTATGAGGGCCACGTGAACGGGCTGCTGCTGGTGCAGCGGTATGGATCTGCGGAACAGGTGAAGCGGCTTGCGGCGGATGTGCGCGAGGGGATGATCTCGGGCGTTTGGAATACCGGCAAGCCGGAGTTGCTGAAGCTGATGGCTGATGGTGAAGGCTTCCGGTTCGAGGGAGAAAAGAATTTTGCTACGGGCGCTGCGTTCGTCCAGAGGCCGATAGTGACAGCAGAGATTGAGGGCCGGGGTTGGCAGATGTGCCTGCTGCGGATGGACGAACTGGCTACGTCGATCGACCGAAGCTTCTGGCACCCGATGGGGATGGAGAGCTCTGAGAGCTACGGGGTCGACTTTACTGGCGGCCGCTTGCGGCGAGAGGACTTGATAGGCGGCCCTGGAGACTTTTATTGCGACCCGATGTTTCGTGGCGGGGCGGCGCGATTTGCAGCAGTGCAGGCGGGTGCAGTGATGCGGCTGCATGCAATGTTTGCGGAGTGGCTGGACGAGATGAGGCGCGGAGATGATCCGTACCAGGTGGCGCGGCTGGGAGAGGTTGCGATCAGCGCGCAGGAGGCGGCCATGTGGGTTGAGAAGGCTGCCGCAGTGAGCGAGGAGAGCTTCTACCGAACGGATAAAGCGCACGTGGAGCGGATGATTGAATGCGCGAACATGATGCGGGTGGCGATTGAACGGATCGGCACGAGCGTGATGCAGCGGGTAACGGCGGGCGTAGGGGCGCATGGATTGCTGCAGCCGGCACGGTTTGAGCGGGTGATCCGCGACCTGACGATGTACCTGCGGCAGCCGGCACCGGATGCGACGCTGGCGGCGATTGGGCGATCTTCACTGGATAAATCGCACAAGCGGTCGGAGGGAAGCTCTTACGGCTTCTGGAGCGATGGCGGAAGAGAGGAGTCACTGCCGGCAAAGTACTTCGAACGGATCTATGCCAGAGACCGGGACCCGTGGAGCTTTGAATCAAGTGAGTACGAGAGGACAAAGTATGAAGCTACCTTGATGGCTTTGCCCCAGGCAAGGTATCGATCTGCGCTGGAGATTGGGTGTTCGATTGGGGTGCTCACCAAGTTGCTGGCCGTACGATGCGATGCGCTGCTGTCTGTTGATTTGTCGGAGACGGCATTAGCAGTGGCCAGGGAGCGACTGCATGGCTTCGCGCAGGTTTCATTTGCGCGCATGCAGATTCCGCGGGAGATGCCTGAAGGAACGTTCGATTTGATCCTGGTCTCAGAGGTGGCTTACTACTGGTCATTGCCGGATCTTGAGAGAGCTGCAGATGAGTTGGCAGCAAGGCAGAAAGCAGGTGGCAACCTCGTGCTGGTGCATTTGACGGAGAAGGTCCCCGACTATCCGCTGACTGGCGACGAGGTCCATGCTTACTGGCTCTCACGCAGCGAGTGGACGAGGGTAGGTGGGGAGCGGCGGGAACGATTCCGGATCGACGTGCTGCAGAGGCGTTAGTGAGCGGCTAGATAGATTGCGGCTGGAGCTGCGCTACATGTTCGGCAAGAGTTGAAGTCAGGGTGGCAATGACTTCCGAGATTAATGCGAAACGAGGTGCGTTCGTACAAGCGAAGAGTTCTTCGATGAGCGCATCGGCATTAAGAAGTTCGAGAAAGCGGAAATTGGGCAGACCCTGAGCGTGAAGTGAGGCGATCTGTTTTTGCCAGCGAATGGGGTAAGACACGAGCGTCGGCAGAACGTCTGATTCGTTTATGCGTCGCAGGGCGCAACGGGTGCGGTATTTGTGGTGGAGCCACTTAGCTGAATCGACGATGTGCGGTGCGCTGCTTTGATCTTGAAGCTGCCAGATTTTGAGTTGACCGGAGAGGCCTACTGGAGCGCGACCATCGAGCCTTGCGGAGGTGAAGATGTGGGTATCGGGGCAATGCCGGATGCGCGCGCCTACTGAACGAAGAGCATCTATGAATGCCACGTCTTCAAGCGGCTTTACAGGTGGAAGTCCACCTGCAAGATCATAGATTTCTGGGGTACATGCGAGTGAAGCGCCAAAGTGTTCGAGGTGGCGAGGCCAGGGGTCTGAGGGGTCGGGGTCGAGGATCGATTCCAGCTGGGCCACGAGCGCCTGGTACTGACGATCGCATTGATAGGCAAGGTACGTGCCGGGGTCGTTGTTAAGAAGGGTTGAGTGATCTTCCGGAAAGAGATTGATCACACCGCCTACGACATCCGCACCGGCTTCAATCGCTGCCAAGTTCCGGGCTATCCAATCGGGTGCGACGATCGTGTCGGCATCGGTAGAGAGGATGGCAGTTTGCAAGCGATCACTCTGTTGGAGACGGTGGTGCGCGGTATCCATCAGCATGCGACGGGCGGTGCCGACATGGGCGTGATCCTGCGGCAATGTGCGCGTTGCAATGTGGAATTGAAACGTGGGATGTGTTTGTCGATACCGCTCGGCTACAGTGTGTGAGGCATCTATGCAGTTGTTGAGGAGGAGGATTACCTCGTACGAGTTGAGCGGAAGCGAGCGACCATGAATGTTGGTCTGGAGGCGGAGAGCATCGAGCGTACGTGGAAGGAACTGCTCTTCATCGCGCGCAGGAATGATGACGCAGGCCTGCGTATCGGGTGAGGCATGACCGGAGATGAGAGGCTGAGCTAACGGCGTGTAGGGCATCTGTCTTCAGGGAAGCGGTGTTGCCTCTTTGTCGGGCTGAATCACAGAGAGGTTGTTGGCACTCGCCTGAGCAAGCCAGAGGTCATTGACCCACAGCCGTTCACCACCTCTTTGCTCATCTCCTTGATTATTGCTGTCTTGATAACGATGACTGAACCTGGCAATCGTATCAGCCAGTTCTTCATCGATCTGGGAAGCATAGAGGGTAGCGGTCTTGAGCTTGAAAGCGGCTGAATGGTCCAGCGTGCTGTAAACGAGTGAGGGGTGTAATTGCTGACGCAGGCGAGTGCTTGCATCTTCGCGGAAACGGGTGAGGTCCTCGCGAACATCTGTTCTCGCGGCGTAAGGAAGATCCTCGTAGAAGGCTGTTGGTAGCTTGTCAGAGAAGGAGAGAGCGGCGTCGCGTACGACGCGATGATCCACGTGGCGGCCCAGGGCGATGGGGATTACTAAAGCGTGCGTCGAGTGGACTGAATCCATTTGTGATGAGATCGCCTTACGAATTTTTGGGAGAGCCGTATCGTTTGGATCCGAATCCATATCGCACACTATGTCGGTCTCACAACGTAGTCGGATAGGCGCGTCTTTCAGGTTGAGGTCGACCATAGCAAGTCCGGGTAGACATCTCGTAAACGACTCGTCCTCCTTCTTGCGCATCGCCGAGACGTAGGTGAGTCGATCGTTATCGTGGACGGTGTCTGCGTCGGAGTACGGCGCGTAGAGAGAGCGAGTGAAGATGTTGAGGACTGTAACGCGATGGCCAACAGCGAGCCAGTGAGCGATGGAAATCGTAAGCGAGAATGCAGCGTCATCTCGATGGGGCGAAAGGATAAGAAGATTCAATACGAGCCCCGTCCAACAAAGATATGCAATGATTATGGTATCCGGATGTACGACGTGAGCGCATAAAACAGTGTTTATCTGTTCTGTGATGCGGTGGTAAATGGAATGGGTACTCTCAACCTGTGTGGATAGGCTCGCCCAACATTTCATCGTCTATGCACATCCTAGGACTATCCGGAGTTATGCGGCATTGAAGCATGCCTATGGCTACGCCTGAGGCCCTCGAATTGAAAAAAACTTTTTCAGAGCAAGATGCGCAACAGTTTCCCAGCACTAATCAGCCTGATGTACTTTGTTTCAGCCATTTACGATGGCACTTTGTTACGCAGCGGCCGCAGCATCTGTTGACACGATGCGCGCGGGACCGACGCGTTTTTTTCTGGGAGGAGCCTTATTGGGATGCGGACGACACAGGCGATGGAACACCAAGCCTTGAAGTGATGCACGAAGAGCCGTCACTTTGGGTTATCAGGCCACACTTGCCGCGCGGTGGGAATGCCGACGAGATGCTGCGCGTGTTGCTGCATGATTTCATGAAAAACAAGGACATCGAGCGCTACGTTCGGTGGTATTACACGCCCATGATGCTCGGCTTCACCAACGAGCTACGTGCAGAGGCAACAGTGTATGACTGCATGGACGAACTGGCTGGTTTCCTTGGCGCGCCACCTGACCTATTGCTGCGAGAGCAGGAGCTTTTTCAACAGGCGGATGTTGTGTTTACGGGCGGGATGAGCTTGTATGAAGCGAAGAAAAGTCAGCATGGCAACGTGCATGCATTTCCAAGCTCGATTGATGTGGAGCATTTTGCATCCGCACGCGAGATGAGCGAGGACCCCCAAGACCAAGCCGCGATCCCGCATCCGCGTGCAGGTTTCTTTGGCGTGCTGGACGAACGGTTCGACGTTGCGCTGTTGGGTGAGGTGGCGCGGTCGCGTCCCGATATGCAGTTTATCCTGCTGGGACCAGTGGCGAAGATTGACTCTGCATCTTTACCCAAGGCGGAAAACATTCATTATCTTGGCGGCAAGAGCTATACAGAACTGCCGCAGTATGTCGCCGGCTGGGACGTAGCGATGATGCCGTTTGCAATCAATGAAGCGACACGATTTATATCGCCAACCAAGACTCCGGAATACCTGGCAGCAGGTAAACCGGTTGTTTCGACGGCGATTCATGATGTGGTCGCCAACTACGGTGCTGAAGGCATGGTTGCCATTTCAAGTGATGCGGCAGGGTTTGCAGCAGCGTTGGATGCTGCCTTAGAGCCGAAGACTGTAGAGTGGCAAACAGCAGTCGATGCAAAGTTGTCGGAAGGATCCTGGGATAAGACGTGGGCGTCGATGTGGAAGCAGATTGAAGATGTGCAATCACGATCTGCAGCGATGAAGCTGGAAACTGTTTCAGCGTTCCGCATGGCTCCAACAACAGTGAAGGTAAAGCAGGGCAGAAACGAGCGTTTTGACTACCTCGTCGTGGGGGCAGGATTCGCGGGCGCCGTTCTCGCGGAACGACTTGCCAATGTTCTAGGCAAGAAGGTGCTGGTAGTCGATAAACGCGACCATATCGGTGGAAACACGTTCGACTATCTGGATGACGCTGGGATTCTCGTACATAAATATGGTCCGCACATCTTCCACACGAACAGCACAGAGGTTGTGCAGTATCTTTCACGTTTCACGGAGTGGAGAGAGTACGAACACCGCGTGTTGGCAGAGGTCGACGGAAAACTACTGCCCATCCCTATTAATCTAACGACCATCAATGAAATGTATGGCTTGGATCTTGATGCTGCAGGGATGCAGGCATTTCTAGAGGCACGCACGGAGCGGCCGGCAAGCATCAGGACCTCGGAAGACATTTGCGTAAGCCGTGTGGGACGTGAATTGTACGATAAGTTCTTCCGCAACTATACCCGGAAGCAATGGGGACTTGATCCTTCCGAACTGGATGCCTCAGTCGCTGGCAGAATCCCCGTACGGTTTGATCAGGACGATCGCTATTTCACTGATGCGTTCCAGGCTATGCCTTTGATGGGCTACACGAAGCTGTTTGAGAAGATGTTGGATTCGCCGAATATAACGGTGAGAACAAGCACCAGTCACGCTGACGTCGTCGATGCTCATCCAGACATAGAGACTATTTTTACAGGGCCGGTAGACGAATTCTTCGATTATCGTTTCGGACCGCTACCGTACCGCTCTTTGGAGTTCAAGCACGTGACGTTTGATCGGGAACGTTATCAACCGGTGGCAGTTGTAAATTACCCCAACGAGCATGCGTACACGCGGGTCACAGAGTTCAAGGACCTCACTGGGCAGACGGCATCAAAGACCAGCGTCGTGTTCGAGTATCCAAAGGCTGAGGGTGATCCGTACTATCCAATCCCGCGAGCGGAGAACGCCGCGTTGTACGCGAAGTACAAAGCGCTTGCAGACAAGCAGGAGAACGTCCACTTTGTTGGCAGGCTGGCCACTTATAAGTACTACAACATGGACCAGGTGGTCGCACAGGCGTTAGTGACATTCAAGAAGCTGCGCGATGCCAACCACTCTCACGTTCCATCGAGCCTGGTTAGCGCGAATGATTCTGCAACTCTCTAGGATTTTCGGTGTCGGAGCTTAGCCTTTGCTCTGAATTGGCTTGGAGATGTCTTCAAGGGACTTGCCGGCGGCTTCGATGCCGATCTTCGCTTCACAAAGGGCTGCGAAGAGGAGCAACGAAGCGCCTAATCCATATCCCCATGCGACGTTGGCCTTCGAATTGGTTGCGATAAGCACACCGAAGAGAAGCGGCGCGCCTACACCACCGACGAGAGTTCCCAGAGCATAGAAGATTGCGATTGCGAACGCGCGAATCTCCAATGGGAAGATCTCACTGACAGTCAGGTACGCTGCGCTCGCCGCCGAAGATGCGACGAAAAAGATCAGGGTGAAGCAGATAGTCATTGCTCTTGCGGAGAGTGATCCATGAGCAAAAGGGATGCTGACTGCAGCGAGGCCTAGACCTGCGAGACCATAGGTCGCAATGATCATAGGTTTCCTGCCTACCTTATCGAACAAGGGGCCGAGGATCACCGGCCCAAGGAAGCTCCCAAGGGCGAACGGAAGCAGTTGCAGCGGTAGATTCTGGTCGGGTATGTGATAAAACTTTTTGACTACGAGACCATACGTAAAGAAGATCGAGTTGAAGAAAAAGGATTGACCAATCATAAGCACGAGGGCCAAGAAGGACCTCTGCCTGCTCTCGCCGAGCATATTGCCAAAGATTTCTTTCCAAGGGGTGTGATCTCTCACTGCAATTTTCAGCTTAGGTGCTTCAACGGGTGGGAGTGCTCCCTTGTGCCCGCCAATGGCGGCCTCAATTTCAGTCACGATCGCATTAGCTTCCTCTTCCCTGCCCCGAAGCATCAGCCACCGGGGACTCTCAGGGACCTTCAGGCGCAGTAAGAGCACGGCCAGTCCGAGAATTCCGCCTATACCAAATGCCATGCGCCAACCCAGGTGAAGTGGTGGACCGTGGCGGCCGAGTAGAAAGAGCGAAGCTACGGATCCAAGCGAGGCGCCGACCCAGAATGTCCCGTTGACGATAAGGTCTACGGTTCCGCGGACCTTGCTCGGGATGAGCTCATCTATGGCTGAGTTAATTGCGGCATATTCCCCTCCGATGCCTACACCTGTAAAGAATCTGCAGAGAGAGAAGTACACAAGATTTCCGGAAAAGGCCGTGCAAATAGTTGCAATGGAATAGGTGGCTAAAGTGACAAGGAAGAGTTTCTTGCGACCGAGTCGGTCAGTTAGATATCCAAACAGTAAGGCGCCGAAGACTGCACCTGCAAGGTATGTGGTGGCTGCGCCGGCAACTTGTGGATCTGTCAGGGACAGGCCGTTACGGCTTTCTAACACCCCAGAAAGTGACCCAACCAAGGTCACTTCCAAGCCATCCAGGAGCCATGACGTACCAAGGGCAACTATGATCCTGGTATGCCACTTAGACCACGGAAGCCGATCCATGCGGGCGGGAATGTCCGATTCAATTACTTTGTCTTTTAGTTCCTCAGCCACGTGCCCGCCTCACTCCGCCTTGATGATGCTAATTGCGCCATTACGTTCCAGGATCGCGTACTGTACGTCAAATATTGACTTCACGCCCTTGGTACGTGCCGCCGCCATCACGTCTTCCGTACTCAACTTCATGCCGGCCATAACTTCAGGCTGCCAAAGTCCATCCTTGACCAGTACAAGCGGAGTGCCATCAATGACTGCCCCGATCTTCGGTGAGCGCGATTTGGCCCACGCGACGAGGCGATGCATAAGACCGATCGTAATAATAGCCGTGGCGCAGTTGGTGATTGACCGATCATTTCCTACGGTCGAAAGGATGATTACGCCGCCAATAAGAAAGACGATGACGAACTCAAACAGCGTCATCTGGCCTCCGGGACGGCGACTCAGCACCCTTACCGTGAGAAGGAGGAAGAAATACCCGATAATTGCATGAATGATAGTAGACAAGTGGCCCTCTACGGCATGACGATTACTTTTGCCTGGACTGGAGCATCACCAACAACCTGCAAGGTGAAGGGATATACGCCCGGACCGGACGGTTGCAAAGCGAATTCGATGACTGCGGGTTGTATAGAAGCCGGGAAGGTGTACGTAAGACCACCGCGACCGACAACGGTCGACTCCGGTGAGGGAACGACACGCTGGTTTCCGAGACCTTCAACGATACTGTTACTCACGAACAGGTGGATTTTACCGTCGGTGATTGCCTGGGGATCGAAGGAGACTTGCATGATGGCAGGTGTTCCGGTGCGTTCGATCCTGTCGTAATGGACCTGCATGGATCCGTCAGAACTTGTTTGTGATGCCTTGGCGAGTGGTCCGCGTCCGAAGACTCCGGCGAGGTCAAGGATGATGATGACGAAGAATAGTGACCAGATCAGACGCTCGAAACGCCACCACCGCTGCTGAAATTGTAGATCTTCGCCAACTGCTACTTCGTTGTTGACTTTAGCTACCGAATCCTTCACAGGATTGGAAAAACTTACCTCTGGCACATTGCACCTCTCTAAGCTAATCCTGTTTTTCTACAACACTGATCTCACCGTTACGCTCTAGGACTGCCTGATCTATGTCTTCGAGACTCTTGATTCCGTTGTCTCTCGCAGAAGCCATCACGTCGTCATCTTGAATGCCCATTTGCGAAAGCGTATGAGAGCGCCATTTTCCGTCTTCGAGGAGAATCAACGCAGTACCATCGAAGAGACGCGCGACACGGGATGATTTTGAACGGAGCCATACTACTGAATAGTGTGCAAGGCCAATTGCAATGATCTGGCAAACGGCATTTGTGAATGATGCCTCGTCTCCGACCATCGCTGTAAGAGCGAGCCCACCTATAAAGAAGATGAGTACAAACTCAAATGGAGTCAGTTGCTTACCTGGCCTTCTCCCCACGATGCGAACAAGTAGTACAAGGAAAAAGTATCCAAAGAACGCTCGTAGAGCAGCTGCCATGCAAAGTTCTCCTGAAATTTTGTTATTACCCTACCAATGCAATCACGATGCGAATCGTCTGCCACATTGACATAGTGGCCCGAGCATGTAGGTGAGCAGATGTGCGTTACGAGCAGATGGATGCAGCGCGAGGTTTGGTTTGGAAGTGTCTTCAAACGAAATGTTGTCTTGGCACAAATGTCGTCAGGAGGCATCTTGAATGATCATTGTCGCCCAGACTACTTATGCATGGCGCGCAAACAAAGAGTGTTGTCCGCGGCATTTGCTCCTGCTCAACTCAATCTGCAATCTCACTAATCCAGAGAGGCTGTAGTGTCTTTGTACTCCGAGAAACTACTCGTACCGCATGAAACACTTGCGAACCCGGATCCGAACGGAACGGCGGCTATCCAGGCAATTTACAAGCTATCGGGCAACTTGCAAATCGTTGGAGGTGACGCTCCCAGCTTAGGCCGCCTCCTGCACGCCTCATGCAAATCGAAGGATAGACAACAAATGACCTGCAATTCGCATCGAGAGCAGATAGGAGGCAAGAATGAACAAGCTTGCTGTAGTGACGGGCGCGTCCAGTGGTATCGGCTATAACCTAGCCAAAGTTTTTGCAGAGAATGGGTTTGATCTGGTAGTCGCCTCGAACGGTGAACGACTTGAGAAGGCCGCCACAGACTTTGAGGCGCTCGGGGTTTCCGTCAGGGCAGTTGAGGCAGACCTTGCAACGTTCGATGGCGTACAAAGCTTCTGGCAGCAAGTTGAGGCAGTTGGTCGGCCTGTCGATGCAATGGCAATCAATGCAGGTGTGGGGGTCGGTGGACTGTTTGCCGAGACATCGCTCGACGCAGAGATCAATATGGTTCGGCTTAATGTCGAAGGAACGATGCACCTGGCAAAGCATGTCGTTCAGCATATGGTGGCGCGCGGCGAGGGAAAGATTTTGTTTACGGCTTCCATTGCCAGCGAAATGATTGCTCCGCGCGAGGCGGTTTATGCCGCTACCAAGGCTTTTGATCTGAGCTTCGCGAAGAGTCTGCGATCCGAACTTGAAGGAACGGGGGTCACCGTGACAGCGCTACAACCGGGACCGGTCGATACAGACTTCTTCCATCGGGCGGGAATGGATGATACGCAGGCCGGCCAGGAAGGAAAGAAGGAGAGCGAACCGTATGATGTCGCAAAGCAGGGCTTCGAGGCATTGATGGCGGGTGACAAGCACGTGTACGCAGCAAGTTTGAAGACAAAGATTGAAGGTGCCGTTGCAAACTTTGTCCCTGATGTAGTGAAAGCCGCAATGCACGACAAGATGGCCAAGCCGCTTAACGACGAATAAGGAGAGACATGGCAGACACAGGTGTATTGAATCGCGATCTAGAGATAAGCGATGACA
>CAHJWN010000076.1 GCA_903642265.1 Acidobacteriaceae bacterium
CCGCCACCACGCCCAAAGCCGCTTCGTATCGAACTTCCACACGATCTTCGATCGGAATGGGCTCTTATGCTCACCAGCGGCTCGAAGAGCTCAGGTTTGCTCTTGTTCATCGCTTTCCCGACTATGAGATCGATGCTGACGATCATATGGTCACCCAAACCACGTTAGTCGAACGCTCCCGGAGGAAAATCCGTGAGACTGCCGCATGCCTCCGCCTCATAAGGCCCACCATTCAGCATCTACATCTCTTCGAGGGACGCATCAGCGACGATGGAACGTTTACTCAAGTCGCTCTAGACACTCCACGCGAATTCGTCGACACGCCGCTCAACCAGCGACACTTCGGATTTCGCACGAAGGACGCCCATACTCTTCGCCGACTCGTCCCACGCTTTCACGATGCAATGGATGGCGAGTTCTGGAAGTTCCGTATGGCGGTTCATATGCACGAATCGGGTTGCTTCCAGCATGAGGACTGGAAGCCAAAGTTCTTCCTCTGGACGGCAGCATTGGAGTCCCTCTACACGACCTACAAAAATATGGGTAGCCTCGTTGGCAGTGAACGTATCAAGGCCTTTCTGGGTCTTCAGACGCCAATCTACCCGCCCGGCGACCTTTCCTCGATCTACCCGGATCCGAAACTCACGGTCGGTCACGTCGTTGGCCAACTCTACTGTCTCCGGAATCACATCGCCCAAGGTGACAAGGTTCCCGACAGCTACTTTCAGAGTGAAGGGCGTCCAGGACCAACATACGGCGGCGGTTCGGTCTCACGAGTGGACATGCTCATGGAGGCCATTAGCTTCATCGTTCGGCAAACCCTAATGAAGATTTTGGAGGGAGGGCTGATCGACCACTTCCAGAATAACGATACGGCTGATGACTACTTCGGGCCGAACCTGACACGGAAAGCACTGCGGGACGCCGACCTCAAAATGCCGGATTGCCCAGAATAGGGCTGGCAAACGTCCCTCACCGAAAGACTACTCAAGCAGTCAGCGACACTTCAGCCTGACAATAGCGTAAACGGTGAAAATGACGGCTCCCCCATAGAACGACACCAGCATAAGAGCGTAGACATAACCTGGGTAGAGCCAATCCCAAGTCGTGTCGTGTCCCCAATCGAGGTACGCGTCGAGAATTTTTGTGGCGAGAAACTGGTAAAAGGCTCCGGCCACAACCGTCAACTAAAAAGCATCCCCAGACAACGATCATCCACCAGGTTGCGATGTTTTCGGTGGCGGGAGATGAAGAATTTTGTCTGTGAATGTCAGAGTGAGAGCCAAGGCGGCGCCACTCACCTGGATGTAGGTCTTGGCATTATCGGTGTACATCGACAGCACTTTCTGTTGCCGGTCAAATGTAGCGATGCAATCGTCTTTCGCCGGTTCGTCGACTGTCTGTTGGCTCATGTGCGGGATGATAGCAATTCAAGTCCTGCTGGTAGATTCTCTTGAACCCTGTCGGGCGTATGAAATCGCGTAAGTTATACATTATAGGTTGCCGACGATCCCATATTTGCCATGCCGGCCGGGGCACCTGTCCCGATGTGGCCCGACGAAGTATTTAGAATGTCTCTGCGCAACAACTCATAATTCGTTTAGGACAATGCAAACTCGGCCTCCAGAACATTAGCTTAACGCCTTTTCTAAGCTGATCGATGATCCGCTCGGCGAAGCCCTTAATCGGATCGTGACGATCGATGGTCTTAAACGGATAGCCTTTTACGACATTGTGATTGCTCGAGCGGGTTACCGGGAGCGACAATCTAGGGCAGAGTTGATCGCCGTTGAAGGGAGACCCCGATGGATATCTGTGACAATTGCGAACACGTAGGGGGTGTCGAAGGTAAGATCGGTGGTCGTCCGTCATTAAGGGACCGAGTATCGAGCCCGATAAGCTTGTGACCGAAGCCGAGCCCGGCCGTACCCCTGAGCAGACGCACGAAGACTTCCCCACGTCTCTGTAAACACAATCCGCGCCATACAGTCCTATGCTGAACGCCAGAGTCAGCTTGTTCCAAGAGGGTTTTGCTCGACGAAAACATAGTTCATCGTCTGCGACAACACAAACGTGGTCAGGAAGTGGTAACAAAGCTTATGCTGGCTTGGCGGGCCTGGAAAGCCGGTTAAGTTCTTGAGGCCTCAGAGCAGGCGGGTTCTGAAGTTTTGGTGACAGCCGACAAGATCCTTCACTATGAGCAAACCTCACTGGGCGCAAAATCGCGATTGTGGCGTTGCCGGCGATTAACTGGCTGCTGATCGAACCTCATCTTGAAGGGATCGTCGCTGCAACCGATTGCGCTCCTCCTGGCTCACTTGCCACCTTGAATGCACTTCATTTTCGCGGAGCGGAAGGTCGGATGGGCCTTCTTTTCGGAGGGCTTTACGATTTGGCAATTCCGGCATACAAGGGTTGGCTGTCTTCCTCTGGCCACAATAACCGAGTCCGACAGAAAACTTCCTTGACAACAGTTTTTTTGCTGTTTGCCAAGCGGCTCCTCCGTTTCCGAGCCTTACAGCTTCGGATTAGGAGCGAGGCTTCGAAGTGCGGAGACAGGTGTTCCCTTGTATCGCGCACTAAATTGACGCGTTCGTTGTGCCGGGTTGGTAGCTCATTTGTCACTCTGTAAACGCATGTGGATCCGCTCTGCGACCGAAGCCGGCACGGAATAGGTTGTGTGAGACTTTTTTCGTCCCAGCCGGATCCTGATGACACCTGGCTCATCCTTCACTATTAGCCGTAGTGTCTCCCGCCCGATAGACCATAGCTGTGCAAGATCAGCGATCCGGTAGTGCGTTTCGGCGTAAATGGGTTGAGCTGGCATGCACACTCTCTAGAGAAACATAGCTTCTCTCCATACAAAATTTCTGTCCAATACGTTCTATTTATCGGGCGATGCGTTTCATATATCACCTCGGAGCGACTTCGTTGTAAATGCCTGACGCGCACCGCGTAAGTTTGGCCAACTTGTACTTTTATGTTGAAAACTGGCCATCCGATTGACAGAATTTCACAGGCGGAGACCAGCACGGCCGCTCGTTCGCAGTTGACTTGAATCACCACTTCATGTCGAGCAATGTGCTATGTATGACTGGGCTGAGCTTCGCCACTTCAAATACTTGCTGACGATCCTGGAGAAACAAGGATTCCGGGCGGCTGCGGAAGAATTACGAACGGCACAGCCGAACCTCAGCGTTCAGGCACGGCAATTTCAGGAGAACGCATCGGTTCGTCTCTTCCGCAAGATGAAGAATGGACGTATCCGTCCCACGGACACCGGTATCGCATTCAAAGTCCTTGCCAAGTTCTTGCTTGACACACGCGACGAGGTTATCGATGCACTCATCGCAATCGAGCGCGGTGATATTACCTCGGTCCGGTTCGGATCTACTCCCTTGGTGGATCAAAAGCTCTTTCGAACTTTCTGCGATCTGCACAAGGAGATTCTTCCCGCTTGCCCCGTCCGTCCTACACATGGAGATGCCGCGCACCTTGCGGAAGAAGTTGCCGCGGGAGCGGTCGATGCGGCCTTCGTAACCTTGCCTTTGCACCATCCCAATCTGCACATCGCAGAGCTGCGCCGTGATCGTCTCGTTGTGTGTATGCGACGCGACGATCCGCTTGCGAAAAAGGCCTCTCTTCTGCCTTCCGATCTGCAAGGCAATCTCACCGTTCTCTATCACCCGCAACGGCATCCTAATGCTCACGCTCGGCTGCTAGAACTACTCGCTGAAGCCGGAGTGCAGATCAATGATTGCTCATGGGCGTCACATCCTTCCGAGATTCAGACACTGGTGAAAGACGGTCAAGGGTTTGCATTCGTTCGTGAAGGAATCCATCTTGACGAGGAGCTAACGACACGCACAATAGCGGGCGTAAATTGGACCGTAGACACTGCATTGGTCTACAACAGAGATCGCCATCCGAAGACTATTCCGATCCTAGTAAAGCGGCTGGTTAGTCAGCTTTCAGAGAACGGGAAGAAGATTCATCCAGCCAATGTATTCCTTTCAGTCCAAGATGCTCTTTCAGCCCGAAAAGATCCTGCCGAACGCGTGAAAGACGATCCAGCTCAGATGAGACTCATTGGATGAAGTCGACGGGATGTAAGAAATAGATTGAGGTGATATCTAGGAACTATCACCCGATAAATAATTCGTATTAGACGCGGAGCGAATCCAAGGCAATGATCACGACATACCCGACTGAGACCAGTCGATGGAGGTGTCAATGATTCGTAGAAGCCATACCGTGACTCATAGCAATACAGCCCACCTTGCCAAGCGATCGGCCCAACCCTTTTCAAAACGTAACCTCGTCCGCGCCGCGCGCCCGATGTGGCCGACGCTCGCCGTGCTCACAATCACAAGCGTCGCTCATGCCCAGGGGACGATGGACTTCTCCGGCGCTACGACGTTGATGGGGACGTTCAAAACCTTTGCTATCTATGCGGGCGCTGTCATCTGTTTCGGCGGTTTGATCTTCGCCGGAATCCGGATGTTGAGTGGTCGTTTCCAAGATGCAATTCCAGGCTTATTCGGTGCTCTATTTGGTGCAGGCGTACTCGGATGGGGTGCTGGCTGGATTGGTTCACTGACCGGCCAATCGATGTGAGGTAGCCATGCACACGACGAAGCGGGGAGAACCGTTACCAATCAATGGCGCACTGAATCGACCCAGGACCAAATTAGGTCTCGAACTGTCAGCGTGGATGTCCATTGTTTTCGTCACGGTGACGGTTTTCCTCGCCGGTTTCAAATGGCTGGCTATCTTTAGCTTTCCGGCGCTGCTGATCGGCGCATGGCTCGTTGTTCGTAAACACCCGAAGATGTTGCAACTCTGGTCTTTGAGCCTAAAGCAGAGGAGTTACTATGACCCGCGCAAATAGCGCCCCATGGTTCACGAAGGCAGGAGCTGCGAGCAGTATCGTGCCAATCTCGCATTTTGTCGGCGATCATATCTTTGGCCTTAAGAGTGGCGGCTACGGCTGCGTTTTCTCCCTCGTTGGGATCGATGCGGAGAGCCGCACCGATGACGATTTGAATGTTCGCGTTCGCGGCGTTGAAGGGTCGTTGCGCGGTCTCCCTCAAGGCGCTTGCCTGTATCAATACACCCGTGTGATGTCTGGTTTCTGTCTTCCCCGGCAGGCTGAGTACCCCGACCCGGTGACCCAATCCTTCGCAAACGACCGCATCGAGTTCCTGAACCAAAAAGCTCAGTTCCGTCGTATCGACTTGCATTGGTGCCTGACCATTGAGCCCGAGGTCAGCGATCCGTTCAGCCGCAAGCCGAAGGAACAACGAAGCGCGACCGACCGCCAGCTCTTCGAACTTGAAAAGGCGGCAACGATCCTTGAGACGCAACTAGTCGATTCAATAGGCTTAAAGCTCCTTCGCAAAGAGCGGGCTTTCCAGTTCTTCAGCTATCTCATCAACCTTGAGGAGTGGGCATCCGACGTCCACCTCCGTTCGGACGCTGGTGTCGACCGGCAACTCGTTAAGGCCCCTGTGGAATGGCACAGCGAACACCTCCGCATCGGGCGCCGCTATGTCCAGATGTTCCCGTTGACCGGTACACCGGAGATCTCTCGGCCCTGCCTATTCACGAACCTGATGGAATTGGATTGCGACAGCATTCTGTGCTCCGTATGGCGGCCCCAATCGGAGAGCGCCACACGTAAGGAGGTTACGAGCCAGGAGAAGTTCCTGGAATTCTTCAAGCTCTCTCCCTTCCAGCGTTTGATAAGCGGTAGGAATACCGCTCCGCTCGAAGCCACGGCTACGGCGAAAGCTGTTCCGAGCAATGTCGACAACCTCAGCGAGGTCGTGTCATCGCTCGACAAGCTGGGCCAGGGTGACTATGCCTTACGGCTATTGCTTTCTGCGAGGTCAGCCTCGGAACTGCGTGCTGCCACCCCTGCTGTTCATCGGCTCTTCGTGGACGCTCGTGCCCCAATCATGGAGGAGACCTACGGGAACCTCTCCGCCTTCTACGCGATGTTTCCAGGCAATCGCCAGTTCAACGTATATCCACTCTGGTTGAGGGAAGATCATCATGCGCGGCTGTCCAGCATTTTCGCACCAAATCTAGGTCACACCCATTCGGACGACCTTGATGCCGAATACCTCAACATCTTCGAGACTCGCACCAGAACACCTTATTTCCAAGACGCGTATGTGAACGGTGTACGTGTTCAGCTCATCATCGGTCCAACCGGGACCGGCAAAAGCGTGCATGCCTGCCAGATGCTCAGTCTGGAGCAGAAGTATGGAGGATTTAGCTTCATTTTCGATATCGGCGGCAGCTACGAGAGTGTCGTCGAGCTCTATGGAGGCCGTATCGATCGTGTCGGTAAGGACGGGCCGCGCATCAATCCGTTTGCGCTTGAGCCTACCGATACAAACATCGCTTTTCTTCATTCGTTCATCAAGCTGCTGCTCACCAACTCGGGGGCGACGCTTGGCCCAGAGGACGATGACGATGTCTTCAAGTCAGTCAAAGGCATTTACAACCTGCCGCAAGCGATGCGTAGACTCGCAAACCTGACTCTGCCGAAGCACCTGGACCGCTACATGGCTAAATGGAAGGACCAGGGGGTTTATCACGCGATCTTTGACAACGTGGAGGACAGTCTGCGCATGTCCCGGTTACAGTGCTTTGACTTTCAAGGGGTCAATAACAAGCAATACGCAGACCTGATCGAACCGCTAATGGTCTGGATTCTGCGCCGTATCGACGATATTGTCTACGACCCTAAGAATCTTGGCGTCCCGAAGCATGTGCTGATTGAAGAGATCTTCTCCAACCTGAAGAACAAGCAATTGCTCGAAGGGGCGCTCGCTTCGATCAAGACGGTGCGGAAGAACCTTGGCGGCGTGACCATGATCGGACAATCCGCCAATGATCTTGGCGAGAACGCGGACTCCATCGTGAACTCGTGCACCTCGTTCCTGTTCCTACCTGACGCAACCTTCAACCGCAAGTTCTATGGCGAACTGTTCAAGCTCAGCGAGCAGCAGTTGGACCTCCTTGAGAGCTTGCGTCCGCGCGAAGGGCTTTACGTCCGGCGTGACGGCATCACCAAGGTCATCACGCTCCATCTCGACAATCGCAGTTACGCAAAGTTTTCGACCAAGCCGAAGGACAAGGTACGGCGTTCGAAGCTGATCGAGATGTACGGACTTCATGAGGGCATCGAGCGTTTTGCGCAGGGCGAGACGGCATAGCAGGCTAGCAGCACAAAACCACCCATAGGAGACGTTATGATTTCAAAGGTCTTTACCTTCGTGACCGCTACCGCTATCGCCGCAGCGGGAAATGCACAGACTCCGCATCTTCAGCCAAGTGCGCCTCGCACTATCGTCACAGCGGATGCTTCCGCACCCCCTGTGGTCCGCGCCGGCCTCCTCCAATCAACACTGATCGAATTGCCTGCCGAGGAGAAGGTCGCGACGGTCTTCGGAGGCGACACGGTCAGCTGGGTCTTCGATGCCGGGCATGTGGCCAGCCGGTATATCTCCATCAAGCCCAAGGTTGCCGATAGCACCACGGATCTTCACATCGTGTCCGATCATGGGAATGAATACACGATCGAACTGAAGGAGATCTCCACCGAGAAAGACAATCCTCGCTTCGATTCGAAGGTGTACGTCACATCGAGCGACCCGAAAGCCGCGGAGAATATCGCGAAGTCACCCGTCTTCATACCCGCCGCCGAGGCTGACGCAAAGGAAGCACAGCTGAAGAAGGAGGCTGACGATGCCCGTAAGGCTGCGGAGGCCGACCATAAGGCAGTTGCGACGGCAGCCGAGAGCTATAAGGCCACCTATCCCGGCACGTTGCACTTCGACTACACCTGGGACCAAAAGAAGGGCGCGGCACTTGGCGTCGAGCAGATATGGCGCGATGACAAGTTCACCTATTTACGAGGCAAGTTTCAGGAGACGCCTGCTCTCTATGAGCTGAAAGATGGCAAGGGCTCGCTCATCAACTACGACTTCGCCAATGGCCTCTACACCATTCCAAAGACCGTTGCTCAGGGATACCTCTCCATCGGCAAGCAGCGCGTCGACTTTCGCCAAACCAAGGCGGGGAGCTAGTCATGGCCGAGACGCCCGTTACAGCTCCTGCAACCGTCCCCGAGCAGCCAGAGGCCGGGACTCCACTCAACAAGAAACAGCCCTTGCTGATTCTGTTGTTCATCATCTTGCTGATCTTTGTGATATCGAGCGTCGTAAACGCTGGAAAGAGGGCTGCTCCGGCAAAGAGCCAGATGGCTGCTCGTCCGGCTGCTGCGAATCCGCAGCAAGTGAATAGCTTCGAAACTCTGCAGGAGGAAACCGCAAAGAAGGATCAGGAAGAGCAGCAGCAGCGTCTAGCAACTGCCGCTCTACTCGCACAGATTCAGGGTGCAGAGGCTCCCGGACCGGAGTCGCCGAATGCTCCGCCGATGACCGCCGCACAGCGAGCAGCCCTTTACGGACCGAACAACCCAAACGCGCCACAGGCGACCTCGCAGATGTCCGAGCGTCAAGCCCAGGCGAAGCAAGCTGCATTAGCCCGTGAGAAACAGCACCAGGATGCGCTCGACAGCGACACCGTGGCCGTAGACTTCGCCCGGCCGGCTGCCGAGACTCTGCCGCCCCAGTCGCCTACTGCATCAGCCCAGCCGCCTTCCGCAGTGCTCGGTGAGCATCTTGAAAAGCCCGGCACAGTTGATCGAGCCGAGGATGTCGCAAACGGCAAGCCGCAGCCGAAAGACGCCGCGATCAGCAAATACGACTTCGACACCTACGACGGCAAGCTCTATCGATTGTTCGAAGGCAGCGTCTTCGAAGGCGTCGTCACCAACCACATCGACGGGGGCATGTCCGGGCCGATCCTCCTCATGCTCACCACCGACTACTATTCGCATGATCACCAACAGCTCTTGTTGCCCCAAGGGACACGGCTGGTAGGAAGCGTCCAGGCCGTGAACAGCAGCCAAGCACGCAAGATGGTGGTCTCGTTTCACCGGGCGATATGCCCCGATGGGTTCTCCATTGACCTCGACAAGTTCGCTGGTCTTGACCCGCTTGGCACAACTGGCCTTGCGACCAAGGTAGATAACCGTTATCTACAAACGTTTGCCGTGGCCGCCGCAATCGGCGGTCTAGGCGGCCTAGCCCAGGTCGGCAACAATAACATCCTCGATCCGTCGGCCCAGATTCGGAACGGAATCTCCTCACAATCCAATGAGGAAGCCGAACAGATCCTCAACCATTTCCTCAACCGCCTTCCCATCATCACCCTCAAGGAAGGCTCTCGGGCACGGGTCTACATCGGCCGTGATCTGCTCATCCCCTCCTACGCAGAACACCGCGTCGAACCAGCACTGTGACGTAAAGGAGCCATATCATGCAGCTACTTCTCAACAAGTACCGGAGCGGAGCACTTGCTGCCGTCTTCCTCATGCTCACCGCACTGCCCGGTCACGCGCAGTTCGGTGGCGTCTTCGTTGATCCGGTTCAATCCGGACACGCCTTGCAGCAGATCTACCAGAACGTCGAGAACAGCGTCACCTGGCAGCAGCAGCTCGCGAATACGATCCAATTGCTGGCGACTGCTGACAAGGACTACCAGCAGGCCATCACAACCTACAACACAATCCATGGCAACCTGAAGAACTTCAGCAGCAAGTCGATCTGGCAAACCATCCAGTCGCAACTCAACATGGCCAGTATCGCCAACCAATATGGAGAGACGAGTGGACTTCAGGCTGCGATGAACGGTCAAGCACCGGGCACGTCGAGTCTGGTCTGGAGACTCATGAATCTTGGCCTGAACTCGACTTCGTCTTCCTTCCTGAGCGGGCAGGCCCTTGGGTCGAGTCATGCCCTGGCAACGCTCTCGCGGATGGAAGCGATGGACGGAGTCTCCAGTCAGTGCCTCGGGTCTGTGGGTAACTACAACATGATGCGCAATGGGAACTTGCTGCCACAGAGTTCGCTTACGCAATCGCAGTTCGATACCACGTCCTTCACGACCACTGAGCTTGAACAGCTCAATCTCCTGAATATGGCCAACGCACATCATTTGAACGAATCCCAGGCGCAGGGTGCCCTCCACGCGTGCCAAGCCGCTCAAGCCGCCGTCCAGAACATGGCACAACGGACAGCGGCTGCGGATGAGATCAACAATGCTGCGTTCGTTCAACAGCAGCGGTCGGTCTTCTCTTCAGCCCCCGCCAACAGCTCCCACACCTGGGACACGTACCTGCCCTAACAAGGAGGGGCCATGCAGCAAGCACTCCGAACAAAGCTCTTGATCGGCATTCTTGCAGCTCTGACGGCGATAGGCACGCTTCTAGCCCATGAGCTTCAGGTGAGCAAAGAGACGGCCGCATCGACAGCCAAGACCGCAGCCGAACGCGAGAAGGCAGCACAGATCGATCGCGACGACAAAGCGGCCATTCAGCGGATACGTGAACGCAACGCACAAAAAGCGGCCACGACTCCGAATCACTAACCGCAGCGCATCTTGGAACAGAGGAGAAACCACAAATGATCCTCCACACGATGGCCTCCTCTGCTTTTTTCCTGCAGACTGGTCCCTCCCCCGGGGTTGACTGGCTATACCAGTTCACCAACAACCTGACCAACCTGACCACGCAGAACGGAGACGCGCTGTCGTCTGTAGGTATGTCCTTACTAGCCTTTGTCAGCCTGATGAAGCTTGTTCACATGGTCATTCACTGGAATACTTCGACGATGACGATGAGCATGAGTGCCCACCCCGTACGCATCGGCGACTTGGTGGAGTTCCTGCTGCAGCTGATCATCTGCTTGCTCATTATCAACTACTGGGCGACGCCATTCCCAGGCGCAAGCTTTGGCTTTAACCACTTGTTCTCGTACTTCGCGCAGGTCATTGTCGCTGCGCTCGACCAGAACTCGCTAAATCAGTTGCAGCAGGCGCTCAGTAACGCCCTCAACAGCACGCCTCAGCCCAGCTATCTAGCGCCCTTGGAGATCCTGACCTATCTGCTTGTTTACGTGTTCGTTGGCCTGGCCGGTGGAATCCTCTTTCTTATCAATTGCTCGTCCTTCATCTTCTACGGCGTAGCGGCACTCTTCGGACCGATCTTCGTTCCACTTCTGATGTCCCGTACGTTCCGTGGAAAGTTCTACAGCTTTGTCGATGTCCTGCTCAGCTTCGCAATGATTCGAGCCGTCGCCGCGGCCTTCATCTTTGTCTGGTCGGGCTTCATCGTGGCCTTTCTTCAGCAGACCTTCAACGGCGACTATTCACTCCCCATGTGGATCGCGAACCTGTACGGAGTGATCGCTGTCTTCATCGCCTTCATCCTCAATATGACAATGGTGCCAACAATTACACAAACCCTCTTCGGCGGCGGCTCGGGTGCTGCCGGAAGAGTCATGCAAGTGGCCGAAGCCTTGCTCATCAGGGCAGCGGCAATGGGGGCCTAATGCTCGCAATGATCTATGCCTATCTCTGTGTTCCTGGACGATTCCGGTACATTGTTCGGTGGATGGCCGCCGGCTTCGTCCTCGTGGTTCTAGTCCTGGTCTTAATCCTGTTTGCTCGGATCATTCTAACGATGCAAATGCATTATGGGAACCTGTTCCGTCCAGAACTCCACCAGCCGCTGTCGCCGGACTTTATCAGGCACTATCCGCAGCGCATCGTCACCTTGAGGAGGGTCCATGAAAACTGAAACTCTCACTCCAAATCAGGTGTTGCTGACCGACGAAATCGCGAACGAGAAGTATGTTGGCTTCTATGCTGAGCGCAAGCTGAGTCGGTTGGTAATCGCGGCGGGAAGTGTGCTTCTTCTCGGCTCGTTTGGTGTCATCGTTTCGCTTGCGCATCGACCTGTCTTGACGCGCTATATACGGATCGACGAGATGGGCAAGGCGACCGCCATCCAGTATTCCGATCTGGCCTATTCCCCCCGGGAAGGCGAGGTTCGCACCTATCTGACAGACTGGGCGAACTACCGGTACACCATCAATCGGGAGACGATCTCGAAGAAGTATCCGATGAACTATTACTTCCTGTCGATGCAGCTCGCGAATCAGTACATGGCTGAGGACAACGCCGTCCATCTGGTTTCGCAAGTCTTAGCCAATCAGATTGAGCAGAGTGATGTTGAGATCGACGGTGTCACCATCACTTCTATGTCGCAGGAGACCGTCAAAGACGCGCCGATTGCACGCGGCACGGCGCTCGTGAACATTATGAAGATCTACTCTCCCCGCAACTCGCGCCAACCGCGTAAAGAGCACTGGGTGCTGTCAGTAACCTACTACCTCAACCCGGCGCAGGTCAGTCTCGCAGCCCAGACCTTTCCTCAGTTTGAAACCATCAACCCGCTCGGCCTAACGATCACCGAGTTCCACGAGAACAGGCTGTCCGTTGAAGCGATCGATCCTGCGGCAGCTCCGCAGGTGGCGACAGTCCCCTCAGTGGCTGTCCCGGGGTTAATCACACGTCCCACAGGGGGTAGCCGATGAGTTGGGATCTCGTACTTGGATTTTTCCCCGAAGAGGTACAGAAGCTCATTCTTGACACCACCATCTCGGACCTCATGATCAACGGAACAACCGGGGTTTATGCAGATCGGAATGGCGTCATGGAACACATCGCTCTCTCTTGCGCATTGACGACCGATACTCTGCTTGCAGCGACCCAGCAGATCGCGAGGAAGCTGGGACAAAACCTCTCGGATCAAAACCCTATTCTGAACACGCGGCTTCCTGATGGCTCGCGCGTTGCCGTCGTCGGACCGCCGGCCTCGATCCAAGGCATCACCATGACGATCCGCAAGTTCAATCGCTGGTATACCTCCGATGAGTTGATTGCGTCTGGTAGCCTGCCGCGGAGCGTCCGCGATACGGTCGTCGGACTCATAAACGATAAGAAGAACGGCATGATCAGTGGCGGAACCGGCTCGGGTAAGTCGACCTTGATGAAGGCGCTCCTCGATCACGTTCCTGAGTGCGAACGCCTCGTTGTCATCGAGCAACCGGCAGAGCTCAAGATCTGCCATCCCAACGCGGTGCGCTGGGAGGCTGTGGAGGCGATTCCGGGCCAGGTAGCCGTCACGCCGAGCCAGCTTTTGGCAGCAGCTTTGCGTCATCGTCCCGATCGAATCATCATGGGTGAGATACGCGACGAGTGCGGGTACGACTTGCTGCAGGCGATGAATACAGGGCATGGCGGAACGCTCTCCACCATTCACGCAAAGTCGGCATGGGATGCCCTGAATCGCCTCTCGGACTTGGCTCTAAGTGCGCGCTCCAATCTGAACCATGCGTTCGTGCGTTCCGAGACTGCAGAAGCCATCGACTTCGTTCTGTACTGCGAACGCGATCACACGGGCCGTCGCCGGGTGCGCGAACTGATTACCGTCACCGGATACGCCCACGCTGACCAGAGCTTCCAGACGGAGGACATCTATCGTGCATCCACCGCCTAAGTACCAAGCCCACAGCTAGAACCGAACCCAAATCGAGGTCACTCCGATGTACCGTCATGCTGCCCAATCGGCTGCACAGCCCAACTCGTCTCTAAAAGCGCCCAGCATGCGGATTCCAAGCACCCAGGAACGCAGTGGAGGGTGCTCGAAACCGTCTTCAAACGGAGCCTCTGCCACTCGATACACGGCTGCAGGTTGGACGAACTCTTGCAGCCGAGTCGCGAAGGATGACTTAGGTATATCGGGGTATCTTCCGCCTCGTATCCCGTCCTCTACTCGGGGTCACGCTTCGGGGCCAAACCGGCGCCCTTCGGCTCGGCGTCGTTCTGCTTCGCTTACAGCGCCCCTGCGGGGTCTCGGTTCCTCCCAAAAGAAGTTTGAGAACCGCGGCAAGGTACACCGCGCAAACTTCTTCCGGGCCCCGCCAAGAAAGCACTCCTTGGCACTTGGGAGCCGGGCCCACTCGCTGGCTTTGCCAAGTGTGACCCGAGCAGGATACGGGAAATTGAACGAAACGGAGATCACCACTATGTACTCAAACAAAGTCACCCTCATCGGATTCCTCGGCAACGACGCAGAGGTTCGCACAAACAACGACCGCAGCCTGACCACTCTTTCGCTGGCAACCAAGTCTTCCTACAAGAAGGACGGCAAGTACATCGAGCACACCGAATGGCACCGTTGCGTAGCCTTTGGCAAGCTCGGAGAGTTCGCCGCCACGCTCAAGAAGGGCGCTCATATCCAGGTTGAGGGCGAGCTGCGCAGCCGCAAGTATCAGCCAGCCAAGGTCGGCAAAAAGCAGCCTGATGAGAAGACCCTCTGGGAGATTCGAGTCAATTCGATTCTCAAGCTGGATCGGGCCGCGAAGGCGTCGGCGGAGGATGACGAACAGTCCACCCAGGAACAGGCCGAATAGGCCACTCCTCCTCGCTCAGGAGGCCCGGTTGGCGCCGGGTCTCTTTGACTGCTAAGGCCCGTGTGGTCACTTCATTATTCCGCTTCATTGAGGAGTTCCGTATGACTCGAATTGCCGCAGAATTTCTCACCCGTTGCTTCGCACCCGGTGACACGGTTGCCCTCCTGCTGCGCAACGAGAGTACCGCAACAACCCAGCAGCGCATTATTCCGTTGGAGCGTGTTCTTGCATCTCGCTATCTAGGATGGCTCGCCTGCGAAAACCAGAGTGGAACGAACATCTATGTCGCCGCCAATCCGCTACTCAGCGGAAGCCGTAAGCGCACCAAAGAATGCATCGCATCCGTTCGCCATCTGTATATAGATATCGATGTAAATGGCGAGGCTTGTCTCGCTGCACTCAGAGCCTCGCACCTTGTCCCGGAACCGAACGTGGTCGTCTCCACTTCGGCAGGAAAATACCAGGTGCTCTGGCGCGTAGAGGACTTTGACTTCTACACCCAGGAGATGACCCTCAAGCTGCTCGCGATGGCCTTCCATGGGGACATCTCCTGCACTGATTGCAACCGGGTACTGCGTATTCCGGGCTTCCGTAACTGTAAGTACGATCCGCCTCAGCTCGTCACCGTCGAATATCTCTCCGATGCCACCTACCAACCGGGTGATTTTCATCTCTATGTCTTACGCGAAGCCTGCATGATTCCGCCTGTCCCGCAGCAGCCGGTACGTCGTGATATGCAGACCAACTCCGAACACGATTGGGCTTGGGCGTCGCGTGAACTCTCCTTGGGCAAAGATGCCTTAACCCTCACTTTGGAGCTCGCTTCGCGCCGCTCCGATAAGCCCAATCCGACCTACTACGCACAGCGCACCATCGACATGGCTTCTGCTCGTCTCTGGTTGCAGAAAGGATCAAACATCAGCGATGTCATCTCTATGCTTGAAAGCCGCCGACATCTTGAGCTTCCCGCCGATCTTTGCTCCGCTCGTGCGCGGGAGATTGCAGCCACTGCACGACGCATGATTACCCGCAAGCCCATTGCTTGAATCCACCACCAAAGGAGAACCACAATGCCTCTACTCGAAGTGATCCAAACCAAACAGATCAGCGCCTCGATTCGCCTCTCTGATACGACAGCAGTGCAGGTCGATCAGTACGCGGCTTTCATTCGCGCATGCGCCGATGATGTTGTTGAACAGGCTCTCTCCTATGTCTTCTCAAAGGATCGCGATTTTCAGGAGTTTCTGAAGACGCCTGAAGCACGACAAGTAGCCTCCACTCTTCGTATCCGGAGAGCACCTGCTACAGATGCAGCAGAACCGGCGGCAAAGAAGCCGGTCTCGGCAGCATCATCGCCAGCGCAAACACCAACAACGGGGGCGGGATCAAAAGCATGATCCCGCTTCTATATCAGTGGCAGAACCACAAAGGTGCTGCGCACCTGAAGAAGATTGACACTCCATCCCTCGAAGGGTGTCGTCCCAGTCGAAAGTGGATTCCTATAGGAATCCGTCTTCGAATGAATCACTTACCAGGCATTGGATTCCTATAGGAACTCCAAGATTCCTATAGGAATCCAGCATTTCCGAGGTAGCTATGAGCCTCACAGAATCTCCCGATGACCTCGACCTCAGCACCCTGCTTCGCCGCTCGCGCGGGCGTAGCGGCAGGGTGTTCTCCGTCAACTCCAAACTGACAGAACCGGAGTTGCGGCTGCTTGAAGCCGCCGCCGCCCACAACGGCAAGGCTGTGAGCGAATGGGCGCGCGAGATTCTGATCGAAGCTGCGCAACGCAGCGGTCCTGATGTAGTTCTGGTGGAACTCGTGGCCACACGCATGTTGCTGGTCAACATGCTGAAGATGATCGGGCAGACCCGCGCGCTCCCCGAGGCCGAGTACACGAAGATTCACACCGAGGTGCAGAAAGTGAAGCGGAAGATCGCCCGTGAGCTGGCAGAGCAAACAGAACGGTTGAACAGCACAAAGGAGAGCTAAACCATGGCATCGACCTGGGGCAGAAAAGAGACGCTTATCACACCGCCGACGGTGCCGGTGTACACCTTCACAGCAATTGGAGTAGCACTCATGTGTCTATGCTTTTTTGCATGGCAGAGGGTCGCGTTTTCCATGTCCATCATGCAACGGAGCTACTTGACGGAATACGTCCGCGCAGCCGCTGGCTCGGCCTTCCATCAAGCCGGTGAGTATCGACTGTTCTATCTCTACGGTGCGAAGAAGAGACAGCCTCGTCTTGCACTTCCATTTGATTTCGAGGACGGCCAAACGACGCTGCCGAACGGAAAGACCGTTCCCATCCAGCTCACTGCGTTCTCGCAGGCCCAGGGCTATCGATGGTTCGGGCGGGGTCTTCCGAAGAGGTTACAGGACGCATCGCTGTATGGCTGGCTTCGCCTCACGTTTTTCAAAGGCGAAAGCCTTCCGCACCTATTTCTCCCGACCTACATCGAGGCTGGCGTACTGCTGGCTATCATGCTTTGGTTTGCGATCCCAGCCGACATCAAGCGGCTCAAAGTTCTGAAGTATGGCCGCGTTCTCCGTGGCCCCGAAATGTTGAGTCCGCGCGAGTTCCACCGTGCCGTCATGCGTGAGTTTTGGCGCCATCCCCTCGGCGAGTTCCGCGCATGGAGGGCCAGTAAGAAGAATGGCAACCAAGCCCATCTGGGACTTGGTTTTAAGACCACGGAGATGACCGGCCTGATGCGGATTCCGCCCGGTAAGGAGTTTCAGCACTTTCAAATGATGGGCGACACCGGCGCGGGCAAGACGACCCTCATCATGCAGCTACTTCGGCAGATCCGGGACCGTGGAGATGTGGCGATTGTGTATGACCCGGCTTCGGAGTTCGTGCAGCGATTCTATGACAAGAAACGCGGCGACATCATCCTCAATCCGCTCGACGCGCGTTGCCCGTTCTGGTCGCCCGCCATGGAGATCGAGAGTAACCAGGAAGCCACAACTATTTCCGAATCCCTCTACCAGCCATCGGGCGGCAGCTCCAACAGTTCGAACAAGGAGTTCTTCTACCGAACGCCTGCCCAAATCTTCGCCCATTTGCTCCGCGAAGGACCTACGCCCCACACGCTGGCCGAATGGATGGCCGATGAAAGTCTCCTGCAAAAGAAGGTCAAGGGGACGGAGATGGCGTTCTACATCGACCGCAAAGCTGGCCCCCAGGCGGCGGGCGTTCTTGCCAGCCTCGGACTGGTCGCGCAGAGCCTCCGGTTGCTCCCGCGCAAGGAAGAAACCACGTCGATATGGAACGCCACCGATTGGGCTAAGCAGCGCAAGGGTTGGATCTTTATTACTTCCAAGAAGTCTCAGCGCGAGGTACTGCGCCCGCTCATCTCACTCTGGATTGACATCCTCGTGATGCGCTTGATGGAGATTCCCAAGCCAGGTCAAAAACAGGTCTGGTTTGTAATTGACGAACTGGCCAGCCTGCAGAAACTTCCACAGCTCCACAGCGCTATGACAGAGAGCAGGAAGTCAAAAAATCCGCTCGTGGTCGGTTTTCAGGGCCGTGCCCAGCTGGAGGACATCTACGGCAAGATCGCCGAGGTCATGTTGAGCCAGCCCGCCACCAAAATCTTCATGAAAACCACGGAGGGTAAGGCCGCCGAATGGATCTCGGATACGCTCGGCAAGGTCGAGATCGAGCGCCTGAAGGAGACGCACTTCGACGGCTCCCGCGCGGGCAAGAACTACACCATCGACAGGCAGATTGAGCCTCTGGTGATGGCGTCTGAAATCTCTGGCCTGGAGGATCGCCGCGCGTATCTGAAACTTGGCAATCGGATCGCCCGATTCGATTTCGACTACCACGGCCTGCCGACGGTGACGGATGCGTTTATTCCCCGCGAAAACGCCGACGACAAGCTGAAGTTTGATCGACGCACCCTTGAGCCGCTGGCCCCACCAGCCGCGCCCGCCGGGGCTGAAGCTCAGACGCAGCCTCTGTCGGTGTCAGAGACCAAACCGGAAGCGAAAGAACCGAAGGTACCCAAGCAGAAAGGAGGGGCGCAGTACCGGCGTGCTCTTACGGTGTCCGGGGATGGACCCGAGGAAAAGGCCAAGGCGCAGATTATTGGGCAGTCAGCCCCGGAACCCAGCGGCATTGCTGCCGTCGCAGCCGAGTTTCTGCAGGAGATGCAACAGTTCCGGGAATCGCTGGAGGAGCAGGGCCGCGACCTTTCCGAAGACCAGTTGAAGGCGGTCAAAGAGGAGTGGGCCGATATCGTCAAGCGGGCCGAAGAGCAACCGGAGCAGAAAACTTCCGATCCGATCATGCTCACGGACTTGGATCCTTACCTTATCCCCCTGCACCATCATCAGGACCATACCCATATCTTGCCGTCCTCCAACGACGAGCAGTTCAGCCTCACTCTGGAGTAGGCAACGATGCTGACGATATCCAAGGCCCTCAATGCTTCGCAGGCAGGCACTTATCACACTAAGGATTTCGCGTCCGAGACACAGAGCTACTACGCGAAAGACGACGCCCTGCTGGGAGAGTGGCAGGGAGAATTGGCCGACCGGCTTGGTCTCTCTGGAGCCGTCAGCAAGGCCGACTTCATGGCTCTCGCCAATGGTCAGCATCCGCAAACCGGCGAGCAGATGGTGAAGCACCGCGTCGCCGGCGAACAGACCAACTCGGATGGCTCCATCACCAAGACGGTGGAGCACCGAGCCGGTTGGGACGCTACCTTTTCTGCGCCAAAGTCTGTGTCCCTGACCGCCCTCGTGGGCGGGGATGAGCGCGTGCGCTTGGCTCACCGGGAGGCGGTGACCGCTGCCCTCTCAGAGTTGGAGCGGTACACGCAGGCGCGGATCGGCGGCAACAACCCCGCCGAGCAAACCGGGCGGTTTGTCGCGGCCAAATTCGAGCATGACACCGCCCGCCCGGTGGACGGCTATGCCGCTCCCCAGCTCCACACCCATGCCGTTATCTTCAATGTGACGGAACGGGAGGACGGCTCTACCCGTGCCCTCCAGGAACGGGCATTCTTTGAAAGCCAGAGTTACGCGACGGCGGTGTACCAATCGCACCTGACGTATAAGCTCCGCGAGCTGGGCTATGAGCTGGAGCGTGGGCGATCTGGTGCCCCGGAAGTAAAAGGCTTCTCGCAGGAGTACCTGGATGCGTCCAGCCCGCGTTCGGAAAAGATCAGGGAGCATCTGGAGCGGAACGGGTTTAGGGGACCGGAGGCTGCGGAGATCGCCGCGCACGCCACCCGCGAGAAGAAACAAGACCTCACTAAAGAGCAGGTGTTGCAGGCGCACCGGGAGGTCGCAGCCGAGTTTGGCAACCAGGCGAGCCGGGTTGTTGCAGAGGCGCGGCAGCGATCCATAGAGCAGGGTGTACCCGAGCCGTCGCCCGTGCGCGCGCAGGAGGCGATGACCTTCGCCCGCGATCATTTGTTCGAGCGCGAGGCCGTTGCCGATGAGCGGGCGATCGTGACCGCCGCGCTCCGGCGCAGCATGGGCGAAGCGACCTTCTCCGAGGTCCGCGACGAGTTCTCGGCACGCCGCGAACAGGGCCAGTTTCGGACGGTCGGCCAGCGGACCTATGACTCCGCGCAGCGGTTTACGACGCCCGAAACACTCGCCGCCGAGCGTGCCAATATCCAGCAGGTTCGGGACGGCAGACACGCCTTCGCGCCCATGATGACGGAACGTGAAGCCTTCGCCCAGGCCAATACGAGGAGCTTTCTAAATGATTCCCAGCGGCGCGTTGTTCATGAGGTACTGACTTCGACGGACCGAGTTCATGGGCTCCAGGGGCTAGCTGGTTCAGGGAAGACCGCGAGCCTTGAAACCATCCGCGAAGGCGCGGAAGCGAAGGGCTATAAGGTGGAGGGTTTTGCGCCCACGTCCCGCGCTGCTGCCCAGCTCCGCGAGGCCGGAATTGAGGCGAACACCTTACACAGCTTCCTCGCCCGCAAAACAGAAATCGAACCTGCCAGCCGACATCTCTACATGCTCGACGAAGCCTCGCTCGCCTCATCGAAGCAAGTGCGGGATTTTCTTCAGAAGGTCTCGCCCCAGGATCGGCTTCTGGTCATCGGAGACATCCGCCAGCATCAGGGCGTGGAGGCCGGGAAACCCTTTGAGCAGATGCAGCAGGCCGGGATGCAGACCTCGCAACTGGATCAGATCATGCGGCAGAAGGATGCGGGGCTGCTAAAGGCGGTCCAGCACCTTGCCACCGGAGAGACAGAGAAAGGCGTCGAGTTGCTGGCCCAGCAGGGCCGCGTGACCGAGGTAAAGAACGGCGTAGATCGTATCGCGGCCATTGCCAAGGACTATGCCGCCCAACCGGAAGACACCATCGTCGTCTCCCCAGACAACCGGAGCCGTCAGCAGATCAACGGGGCCGTACGCGCCGAGTTGCAAAGCACCGGCCAGCTCTCCCCGGATAGTCGCGAGTTTCAGACGCTCGCGCATCGTTCGGACCTCACCGGCGCAGGCCGCACCTGGGCGGCGCTCTACAATCCCGGCGATGTGATCCGTTACGAGTCCGGCAGCAACGCTCTCGGCTTCGAGCGAGGGTCGGAGGCCCGCGTGGTCAGTGTGGACGCCCGGACAAATATTCTCACCGTCCAGAAGCAGGATGGCGAGCAGGTCTCCTACGATCCGAAGCGGCTCTATGGCGTGAACGTCTTTGAAGAGCGCAGCCGGGATATCAGTTTGGGCGAGCGAATCCAGTTCACCTCCGGGAACCGCGATCTAGGCATCGCCAATCGCGACCTCGGCACCGTCATGGCCCTTGAGGAGCGCTCTATCACCATCCGCATGGACGGGAAAGCCGGACGCGAAGTATCTTTCGACCCGACCGAGTTCCGACAGCTCGACCACGGCTATGCCGTCACGTCCCACAGCTCGCAGGGACTCACCGCTGACCGTGTGATCGCCCATATCGACACCGACTCCAGCCGTTCGCTTATCAACGATAGGCTCGCCTATGTCGCCATCTCCCGCGCGGCCTACGACGCCCGCATCTACACCAACGACGCCGCGACATTGGGCGAGCGGCTGGCAACCGATGTCTCGAAAAGCGCAGCCCTCGACCTCGGGGATTTGCGACAGGCTGTGGACAGCTTCCGGCGCAACGATACACAGTCGGCAACCATGCTCCTGCGGGATATCAATCGTATCCAGGTCTATAGCGACCCGGAACAACGCTTGGCTGCCGTGGTCCAGGACTACGTTTCCAAAGAAGACCGCGCCGTCATCTTCGCTCCCGATAAGACGGAGCGCGAAAAGCTGACCCGGCTCATCCGTGCGGATCTTCGCGAGCAGGGGCGGTTGGGCGCAACCTTCAGCGCCAACGTCCTCACCGACAAACTCCTGTCAGACAAAGATGTGAAGATCGCCGCGAACTACGAAGTCTTTGACGTGATCCGTTACGGCAGTAAGGGCAGCGATGAGCTGGGGATCGCCCCGAACACCTACGGAACAGTGACCGGGGTAGATGCCGACAAGAACCTCATCACCGTCATCGGAGCGGACGACAGCCCTCGCGTCTACAATCCTGGAACCGAGTGGCAGATGCGACTCAAAGCGACCCTCTACACCCCCGAAGAGCGCGAGCTGGCTGAGGGCGAGCGAATCCAGTTCACCCGCTCTGAGTGGGATCGTGGTATCCGCGTCGGCAATCTTGCCACGATTGAGCACATCCACGAAGGCGGCGGCCTCTCTGTCAAAGTCGATTCGGGATCGAGCCTGCAGCTCACTCCCGAACAGGCGCAGCATGTCGATTACGGGTATGCCATCGAATCCACCAAACGCCTGTCTGTCGATCGGGTCATCCTGAGCGGCGAGGCCGATCAGATTAGCGCACAGAGCGAAGCACTCTCTCGGCTTCCGGCCAAGCTCCAGGAGCTAACCGTGTACACATCGGACGGCTACCGAGCCGCCGCGCCTGAGCTTGTCGTGCAGAAAGAATTCGCTGCTCACGCAATGCCTGAAATCCTCACGCCGGTGATCGACGTTCCTTCCATTGAGTTCGAGGGATACGCCATCGAGCTATAACCGGGTTCCCGCGCGTCCCGCCAACCAGTCGATTGCACCCGAGCCCTGCCGTGAGAGCCTACTCGCATCGGAACACCTGTCTCGGCGGCTCGGAGATGACCACCCACAAAACAGGTCAACTGTGATTCAGGGGCCCGTCGCTATGCATGAACGGCTTCGACCTCGAGAGTCCGTCAAACCTTACCCTCCCCCGCATGACACTGCAGGTTCCTTGTCATGCTGACCGGCTAGCCATTAGCATCGCTTTAC
>CAHJWN010000077.1 GCA_903642265.1 Acidobacteriaceae bacterium
AGCTGGAGACCGCTTCAAATTCTTTCTGCAGCCCGACGGCGCGGTCGTCATCCTGCCTACAATTCCGATATCGAAGCTCAAAGGAATAATCCCGAAGCTTGACCACACCGTGACCGTTGAAGAAATGGATTCAGCGATCGCAACCGAGGCGACCGCGCGCCATCGTCGATGATCGGCCTCGACACGAATGTCGTCTTACGCTACCTGCTTCAGGACGACGCCGCCCAGTCGAGCATGGTCAATCTCAACTCCTGGTCTGGCTGCATCTACACGCTTGGTTTTGATCGAAGAGCGGCGAAGCTACCGAATTTCAAGCTCCCGGCCTGAAGGGGTCTACTTCCCTCTTGCAAATCGAATCATGTGCCCATCCGTTCCACCGCATACTAGTTCGTAAATTCTGAACTATTGCATCTTTCCGCAATCCTCGCCCATCCACTCTCCAGACCACCGCACAACCTGCGGCAACCAGGAGAACCACCATGGGAAAGCTCGAAGGAAAAGTAGCAGTCATCACCGCAGCAACCTCAGGCATGGCGCTCGCCACAGCCAAGCTCTTCGTTGAAGAGGGTGCCTACGTCTTCATCACCGGTCGCCGCCAGGAGAAGCTCGACGAAGCCGTCAAGCTCATCGGCCGCAATGTCACCGCCGTGCAGGGCGACGCCGCAAACCTCGCCGACCTGGATCGCCTCTACGAAGTAGTGAAGAAGGAAAAGGGCAGGATCGACGTTCTTTTTGCCAGCGCCGGCCAGGGTGAGTTCGCCAAGATCGGTGATGTGACCGAGGAACACTTCGATAAAATCTTCGACCTCAACGTTCGCGGAACGCTCTTCACCGTCCAGAAAGCGCTCCCGCTCTTCACCGACGGCGGCTCAATCCTAATGAACGGTTCCATCGCCAGCATTAAGGGCTTCCCTGCCTTCGGGGTCTACAGCGCCAGCAAGGCCGCTGTCCGTTCCTTTGCCCGTACCTGGCTCAACGACCTCAAGGACCGCAAGATCCGCGTCAATATCCTGAGCCCCGGCACCATCGACACGCCCATCCTCGATCCACTCGGTGCTGACGCAAAGGAGTACTTCAAATCACAGATCCCGCGCGGCGAGATGGGTCGTCCAGAAGAGATCGCCACCGTCGCCCTCTTCCTCGCCTCCAGCGACTCCAGCTTCGTCAATGGCATCGAGCTCTTCGTAGACGGCGGGACCGCGCAGATCTAACGTCAATCGGTCATAACAACCCTGCGCCCGGTGCCCCATTCATCGCAGCCGCATCGCGATGAGTGGGGGGCGCCGCGAATGTTAAAGTTTGTACCCTCTCTGATAGCCTTTCTTCATGAGCACGAAAGAAGCAGCCTTCATCACTCCAGCCGCGCTCCCACCATCCCTTCCCGGCGTTCGAGTGGCCATCCTCGGAGCCGGAAAGATGGGCGGCATCCTGCTGCAGGCGTTCCTCAAGAACAACCTTCTCAGCCCCGACCAGATCGTCGCCACCGTGCAGCACCCCGAGCGCGCCCTTGCGCTCTCCGCCCAGTTCGGCGTCGAAGTCCTCACCGACAACCTCGCTGCCGCTCAATATGCCGACATCATCCTCATCGGCGTCAAGCCCATCCAGGTTCCCGCACTTATCGAGTTGATCAAGCCTGCCCTCACCGGCGACAAACTCGTCCTCTCCTTTGCCGCCTCCGTCAAGACCCGCAGCATAGAAGATGCGGCAGGCCCGATTGCGCTCTCCGAAGAAAAAGGCCTCGCCGTCATTCGGGCCATGCCGAACACGCCCGCCATGCTTGCCGCCGGCATCACCGCCCTCTGCCCGGGCCGCTTCGTCTCCGAGGCCCAGATGGCCATCGCCCAACGCATCTTCCAAACCGTAGGCCGGACCGTCGTCGTCGATGAAAAACACATGGACGCCGTCACCGGCCTGTCCGGCTCCGGGCCAGCCTTCCTCTACATCATCATCGAGGCCCTTGCCGAAGCCGGCGTCAACGTCGGTCTCCCCCGTGACGTCGCCACCCTGCTCGCCGCGCAAACCACCTATGGCTCCGCCCGCATGGTGCTCGAAACTGGCTACCACCCGGCGCTGCTCAAAGACGCCGTTACCACACCCGCAGGTTGCACCGTCGATGGCATCCTCGAACTCGAAGAAGGCGGCCTCCGCGTCACCCTCATCAAAGCCGTCAAACGAGCCACCCAGCGCGCGAAAGAACTTGCCGCCGGCTAGTATCCCACTGCAGCTCTAAGTTCCACGGAGGTGGGTGGCCCACGTTCGCGACAGCTTCATCGTCGCGAACATGGGTCTTCGTGCAAAGCACGACCGCCCTCTCACAACGAGCTACAGGAGCACTCCATTCCCGCAGCTTCATCCGGTGAATCAAACGTCCGCTCTTCCCGTCCGCCAGTCGTAGAATCAACATATGGCAACCGCCACACTGACCGCGATCCCCACCAGAAGCCTTAAGCCCGTAGCCCGCCTTGCCTGGGTTACGCTGGGCTTCTTCATCCTCGTCGTCCTCTGGGGAGCGGTCGTCCGGGCCACCGGCTCCGGCGGAGGCTGCGGCAGCAATTGGCCGCTCTGCAACGGCGACTACTTCCCGCACCACCCTCGCCTTGCCACCATTATCGAGTTCACCCACCGGTCAACCTCCGGCATCTGCACCTTCCTCCTGATCGCTCTTGGCGTCTTCACCTTCCGCACAACGTCCCCCGGACATCGCGCCCGCAAAGCTGTTCTCTGGGCCGCCTTTCTCCTCGTCACGGAAGCCCTCCTCGGAGCCATGCTGGTTCTGCGCCACTACGTCGCAGCCAACATCTCCACCGGTCGCATCGTCGCGCAGTCCATCCATCTCACCAACACCATGCTCTTCATGGCGGCACTTGCCCTCACAGCTTGGTTCCTGACGCCGCGGACAGAAGCGGGCGCAGCCGTCAAAGGTGCCTGGCCCATCGCCGCACTGACGATTCTCTGGACATTGCTCGTAGCCGCAACCGGATCTCTCGCCGCCCTTGCCGACACTCTTTTTCCCTCGTCAAGCCTTGCAAGTGCCTTCGCAGCCGACCTATCGGCCAGCTCTCCGGTCCTCATACGCATGCGCTGGATGCATCCAGCAGCGGCATTGATTAGCGTCGTCTGCGTTCTAATCCTGCTGCGCACCACCACCCTGCGCAAACCCATCGCCAAAACTGTCGCGGCACTTCTCGTACTTCAGTTCGTTCTCGGAATTGGAGATGTCCTGCTGCTCGCTCCCATCTGGATGCAGGTACTTCACCTCCTCGGCGCCGACCTGTACTGGATCGCTCTTGTCCTGCTCGCTTCGGACCTCTTCTGGCCACCGAAACGGACATTCGTTCCGATTTCGCTCGCTGCCTGATCATGTCCGTGTCAAAGCCACCCTCACTGGAATATCTGGATCGGCAGCAGGCCCGCGAGAAAACGGCGGCTGCTCTCGAAGCAATTCACATCCGGCTCGGCAACCTGAGGTTCCTCCTCGTACTCATCGCCACGGGAATCGCATGGTTCAGCCTTCACAAACACGTGCTTTCCAGTCTCTGGCTCATCCTCCCGGTCGTGCTCTTTGTTGTGACTGCGTCGTATCACGCCACCATCCTGCGCAGGCAGGCAATGGCGCTGCGTGCCGCCCACCTCTACAAGCAGGGCATTGCACGCATCGAGGATCGATGGCCCGGCACCAATCCTCGCGAACCACGATCGACCAACACCGAAACTCTCTACACCAAAAGCCTCTACGCCGAGGACCTCGACCTCTTTGGCAATGCCAGCCTCTTTGAGCTGCTCTGCACGACGCGGACCCGCATCGGCGAAGATGTTCTCGCAGGCTGGCTCCTTGCTCCAGCCACTCTCACCCAGATCAAGCAGCGGCAGGCAGCTGTGCGGGAGCTTCGTGACCGGCTCGACCTGCGCGAAGATATCGCTTCCCTGGGCAAGGATGCGAACAGCATTGCGCTGCATCCGGAGCCGTTGTTGCGATGGGCCGCCACTGCATCACATCCCGCATCGCTCCAGCTTCGCCTGGTTGTGGCTTTCCTCGCACTCTGCGCAATCGTCGCCGCGGTCTTCTGGTTCTCAACCGGGCCCCTGTATCCGCTGGGCATCGTGTTGCTGGTCGAGTGGTGTCTTTACTTCTCCATGCGCAAACGGGTTCAGCAAGCGATCAACGGGACCGAGCACGCACTTGAAGGCCTACAGCTCTTCTCGGCCGTTCTTGCCCGGATCGAGGCAGAGCCCTTCAACGACCCCATGCTTCGATCACTACAAACAGAGCTCATCACTGAGGACATAACGGCTTCAAAGGCAATCGCAGCATTGGCCAGGCTGGTGCAACGAATCGACGGGCTGCACAATCCCCTTCTGCATTTCCTCGATGTTCCACTGCTGTTGTCCGTGCAGCTTTCCTTCGCAGTCCGTTCATGGCGAGCGGCTCATGCAAAATCCGTTGGCTGCTGGTTGCGGGCCCTCGGCGAAATGGAGGCTCTGCTCGCCATTGCGACCTTTCATTATGAGCACCCGGACGATCCATTTCCAGAGTTCCTCGTACCTGAGGAACAGCAGCGCGCGCCATGCTTTCATGCCGAGGCACTCGGCCACCCGCTGCTCCCCGCAGCGAAGTGCGTTCGCAACGACGTTCACCTTTGCGAATCGACGAAGCTGCTGCTCATCAGCGGCTCCAACATGTCAGGCAAAAGCACGCTCCTCCGTTCTATCGGGATCAACATCGTCCTTGCAATGTGTGGCGCACCTGTTCGCGCGCGGAGCCTTCACCTAACTCCACTCCACGTCGCTGCGAGCATCCTCGTCAACGATTCCTTGCACGAAGGCAGCTCCCGCTTCTATGCCGAAATCACCCGGCTCCGCGCCATTTGCGACCTCGCCGAAAAGCATGCATCCGTGATCTTTCTATTGGATGAACTCCTGCAAGGCACAAACTCGAAAGATCGCCTCACCGGCGCAAGCGGAATCGCTCACGCGCTCATCGCAAGTGGGGCAGTCGGCGTGATCACGACGCATGATCTATCGCTCACCCAGATCGAAGAATCGGGCGATCTCGGCCTTCGAAACATGCATCTCGAAGACAGAATAGAAGGCGGCAAAATGCACTTCGACTTCACACTTCGCGACGGCATCGTGACCAAAAGCAACGGCGTCGAACTGATGCGGCTTGTCGGTCTGAAAGTGTAAGTTTGCAAAACCAGAGGTACAGCCTGCAGCTGCAGAACTACACCGTGACCGCTTCCAGCCTGTCCCCTTCACCCGGCGCAAGAAACAGGTTCGCTTCCAGCCCATGCTGCCGCGTGTACAGGTCGTGGTATCGCCCGCCCAGCTTGTACAGCTCATCGTGCGTTCCGCGTTCCAGGATCCGCCCCTGCTCGATCACCAGGATCTGTTCTGCCCGGCGAATCGTTGACAATCTGTGAGCAATCACGAACGTGGTGCGCCCCTTCATCAGGAAGTTCAGCCCATCCTGGATCATCGCTTCCGATTCCGAGTCCAGCGAGCTCGTCGCCTCATCCAGAATGAGGATTCGCGGATCCGCCAGGATTGCCCGGGCGATTGAAATCCGCTGTCGCTGTCCGCCCGATAGCTTCACCCCGCGCTCGCCGACAATCGTCTCGTAAGCCTCCGGAAACCGCTCCGCAAATTCGTCCACACGTGCAATCCGGCATGCCTCCATCAACTGCTCATGCGTTGCATTCGGCCGGCTGAACAGCACGTTCTCGCGAATTGTTCCATCGAACAGGAACGTCTCCTGCAGCACCACGCCAAGCTGCTCACGATAGCTGCTCAATCGCACCGTCGCAAGATCGACCCCGTCGACCAGGATTGCGCCGCCGTTCGCCGTATGGAAACCGCAGATCAGCGAGATGATCGTCGACTTGCCCGACCCCGACGAACCCACCAGCGCCGTTACCGTGCCCGGCTTCGATTCGAACGTGATGCCGTGCAGCACTGGCTTGTCCGCCTCGTACTCGAACATCACGTTGTCAAACTGCACATCGCCCTTGATCGACGGCAGCATCGTGGTACGTCGCGGCTCACTGTCCTCCTGCATCTCGCTCATGATCTCAGTCGTTCGATCGAGCCCGGCCAGCGCCTCGGTCAACTGCGTTCCAATCGAGACCAGCTGCACAATCGGCGCAATCATAAACGCCAGCAGCATCGTGTACTCGACATAATCGCCAACCGTAAGCCGCCCCGCAACATGCTCATGCGCCCCCAGGAACATGATGATGCCGCCCACTACACCCAGCACCATCGTCGACGAAAGCGTCATCAACGACTGTGCCGTCAGCGAACTGATCACGTTGTTCAACAGCCGCGTCACGCCGCCAGCAAACACATTGGCTTCGCTGTCCTCGGCGTGATATCCCTTCACCACGCGCACACCGCCCAGCGACTCTGTAAGCCTTCCCGTCACCTCGGCATTGATCTTCGCGCGCTCACGGAAGATAGGCCGGATCGTTCGGAACGCCCGCTGCAGGATCACCCCAAATACCAGCAGGATGACGAACGTAAGCAGCGTCATCCGCGGGTTGATCTTGATCAAAATTACAAACGCGATTACCGCCGTAAGAATGCCACCTACGAAGTCCAGTAACCCGGTGCCGACCAGGTTCCTCACGCCCTCCACATCGGTCATGATGCGTGCAACCAGTGTCCCCGTGCGGTTCTCGTCGTAGAACGCAACAGGCAATCGTCCGATATGCCGCTGCACCTGCATGCGCAGGTCAGAGATCAGGCGCTGCCCTTCCGTCGACAGCAGCTGTGTCAGCGAATAAGAACTCACACCCTGCAGAAACGTCGCGCCCGCCACCGCGCCAATGATCCACGGCAACAGACCAATCTTGCCGCCATACATCACGTTATTGATCAGGTACTTCGCAGAGACCGGCAACACGAAGCTGCAAAGCCGATTGATCAGCATGAGAAAGAAGCTGCCGATGATCAGCCCCAGCCGCGGCTTCACCAGCTTCCAGACCTCGGGCATCACCTTCTTCAGTGGCGGCTTGGGACGCTTCGCCGTCAGTTCCGCCGTCGTCGAGCGACCCACGCCGCGCAGAGGCCTGTCGCCGCTCGGCATGCTCGAACCACCCATCTTTGCACTAGTAGACATAGACCTTGATTCTACGCCGGAACCACGCGCGTCCTCGTCCACGGCGGCACTGCCACGCCATTTCTCGAGCTTAAACCGTGGCGTCCTTCCACCACTCCTAAGCCAGTCTTGCCCGTCTCGCGCTGACAAAAGAGCGCACGCACAGCAGCACAAAGATCAGGCAAATCGTGCCCATGATCGCCTGCACCTTGGCCGCATCCGGCCGCGCCACAAAATGTCCCGACGCCATTTGGATCACCCCGATAATCCCCGGAATCGTCCCCAGAAATCCAAGCAGCCCGACCGTCACCGCAATATGCATAAACAGCATCCGCTTCTTCGCCACCGGCGTCTCCGCGAGAAATCCGAACAGCACCAGCAGCAAGCCAAACAGCCCTGGGATCAACGAATGAATCCCATGCGCGTGCTGGCCCAGCATCGTGTAAGCACCGGCGCTCAACAAAATGAGCAACACACCAAAACCTATAGTTACCTTCGCCATAAAACTCCTCACTTATTTCTAAAACACTGTGCCCCGTGCATCGCAAGACCATCGCGAGGCATGGGACTGTCACCAATTCAAACTCAAGCCGCCGCGCTCTTCACTGCCGCAACCATGTCCCCCACAGCCCATTCATTCGTCGGGTACCACGCGATCACCTTGCCATCTCTTCCAATCAGCACCGTCGATAGCGAGTGCGTCAACGACTTGCTCTCACCCGGCGTAATTCCCACGTCAAAAAATTGCGTGATCTCCGGCAGCTCCTTCACCGGTGGCGCTGCGAAGTCCCAATGACCGAACCGCTCCTGCGTGTAATTCCCCGTGTACGCCCCGCCATAACTCTTCAATACCGCCGGCGTGTCATACGTCGGGTCGAAGCTCACGCTGATCAGATGCGTCTTTGCATACAGCGCTGCATCGCCCGCCAGCGCCTTATCTATCTCAGCAAAATTCCTGCTCATCTTTGGGCAGAAATCCGCCAGCGTGCACCGCGTATAGATAAACGTCATCAGCACTACGCGCCCTTTAAACTGCTCCAGATGGATGGTCTTCCCGCTCTGGTTCAACAGCGCAAAGTTCGGCACCTGGTCGCCAGCAGCAGGAACATGAAACTGGACCGCCGGTTTATAGTCTGGCTTCGCCTGCGCAATCACCACTATGTTGTCTAACCGCGCATTCTTGAACCCGCCTTCAGGATCAGGCGTGATCTGGTCGACCAACACGTCCGCCGTAATCTTGTCTCCCGGATGCAGCTCACTCATAATGCTCGGATCAACCAGCTTGTACGGCATGATCATGGCATCCATAAAACCCGGCACGGCCTCGTGATCGAGCGTGATCTTCCCCGCCGCCACATCCGTCGCCACAATCTTCCCGCGTATCTTGAACGTCTTACTGATAGCTGGCGACGCAGGCACCGGTTTCTTGCACCCTCCCATCATCGCGATCACCATCATCAGGCCCATCAGCGCGATGGCGTGATGCACTCTCTTACGAACGTTCGAACGCATCTCCATCTCTCAATCATAGGTCACGCGCAGCGCCTCGACGCCCGGCCCTGCAGGCACCGCGTGATAGCCTTTGACGGCATCGCACACAATCCTTTGACGACCTCACCTCCAACTCTGCCAGAGCGAGCCCCTCAAAGCCCTTCCTCAGCGGCGCTGCATGGTTGCCTCCTGCTCGCCGGCCTCGCCACCGCGCTCCTTGGTCCTATCCTTCCCCTGCTCAGCGCGCGTTGGCATATGTCAGACCAGCAGAGCGGCCTTCTTCTCCTCGCACAATTCTGCGGAGCCACCTCAGGCGGCCTTACCGTCTCCAGGCGCCTCAACCGCAGCCTTACGCTTGGCCTCGCCGCCGCCGCCATTGGTTTCGCCGCGTTCGCCATCGCTCCCGGCCTTTTCTCTGCCTGCATCGCCCTCTTCGCCGCCGGCTGGGGAGTCGGCCAGCTCATCACCGCCGGGAACATCACCGCCGGCCGCCGCTACGCCGCGCACCGTGGCTCCGCGCTCGCCCTGCTGAACTTCAGCTTCAGCCTCGGAGCGATGTTGTCTCCACTGCTTGCCGCCTGGCTTACGCCGCATCTCGCACTTCGTACTCTCCTCACCGCATTCGCTGCCTGCTTCGCCATCGTGCTCACCGGGCTCCTGCTCGAACTCCGCACGTACCCCCGGGAGGCGATCACCACCGACACCATCAGCAACCACCGCCTCAACCTTCGCCCCTACCTCTACTTCGGCCTGCTGCTCTTCCTCTACGGAGGCGTAGAAACCAGTCTCGATGGCTGGCTCACCACCTTCGCGCTCCGTTACGGAAACCGCGCCTTCGCCCCAGCCCTCGCACCCGCGCTTCAGATCGGTCAATACACAACACTTGTCCTCTGGGCTTCGCTCACAGCAGGCCGCGCCCTCTCATCGCTTCTCCTCCTGCGCATCACCGAGACCAGGCTTCAGCGCGCCGGACTTGTCCTCACCACCATCTGCATCGCCGCTCTCGCCCTTGCACACGGAGCACTCACCATCGCCATGCTCGCCTGCCTCCTCGGCCTCAGCCTCGCGCCGTTCTTTCCCAGCACCTTTGCCCTGCTCATGGCAGATAGACCCTCAGCCCGTCAGGCCGGGGTGGTCCTTGCAATGTCCGGCCTCGGTGCTGCCTTCCTTCCATCGCTTATGGGTGTCATCTCTACGCACTCAGGCTCGCTTCAAAAAGCCCTTACCATCCCTCTTGCGGCAGCCTTTGCACTCGTTGCGCTCTCCTTCTTCGCTCCATCCACGTCCACGCAACCTCCGCCTCACTCGCCCTAATTTCCTCGCCCGCGAAGCGTATAAACGAGAGATGGAGTCTGCACGAAGCCTGCCGCCGGAGATCAACGAACTCCTCGCACGTGGTGGCATCATCCTTACCGGCAATCAACGCGCTGCTCGCACCCTTCAGCTCGAGTTCGATCGCCAGCACCGTGCCGAAGGTCATACCTCCTGGCAGCCACCCGCGATCTTTGCGTGGGCCACCTGGCTCTCCACACTCTGGCAGCAGATGCTTCTCGAAGGCCATGCCGATCGCCTCCTCCTCAACCGCTCCCAGGAACTGCACGTCTGGCGATCCGTCATCGCAACCGCTTCAGACTCCGACCCGCAGTGGAGCAGCCTGCAATCCATCGATGCGCTCGCCAGCATGGCTGCCGATGCCTGGCAGCAACTCTGCAGCTATCGCGGACAAAAGCGCCTCGGCAGCCTCGGCGTCAGCGCCGATACGCGCGCCTTCCAGCGTTGGGCCCAGACCTTCACCCATCGTTGCAAGGCCGATGCATTCCTCTCGCCCTCCGAACTCGAATCAGCGATCGCCACCTGCACGTTCAGCCCCGCTGTCAATGAGATACTCCTCATCGGCTTCGACGACGTGACGCCCGCGCAGGCAACCCTGCTCGATGTGCTTCGCGACCGGGGCCTGTCCATCGCACACCTCGCTCCCTCGCCCATCGCACAAGAGCATCACCTCATTGCCACGAACCACCTCGACGACGAACTGGTCCAGGCAGCACTTTGGCTCCGCCAGACCCTCACCCCCAGTCCCGCAGCCCGCATTGCCGTCATCCACCCCGACATCGCCTCCGAGCGCGCCGAGATCGACCGCGTCTTTCGCCAACTCCTCGCCCCGGAGCTTCAGGACATTACGGCCGACCCCGCCAGCAGCCCCTACGAGTTCTCTCTCGGCCAGGCACTCTCGCAGCAGCCGATGATCGAAGCCGCGCTTAAGCTCCTGCGCTGGACGATTGCCCCGCTCGCCATCGAAAACATCAGCCACCTGCTGCTCTCGCCCTACTTCATCTCGTCTGCCTCTGAGCGCCACCCCCGCGCCGAGTTCGATGCCTTCCACCTGCGCCACTCCAAACTCCTCCGCCCCGAACTCGACCTCCCCAGCTTCATCAGCCAAGTCGAACAGCGCCACGCATCCTCTCTCAGCAACCTTCTCAAGCAGCTGCACAGTCTCCAGCGCGAAGCGTCAAGGCTTCTCTCCGATAACAAACCAAGGTCCTTCGGCGATTGGGCCGACACCGTCCGCGAACTGCTTCAAGCTGCTGCCTGGGCCAGCGCCACGCCCGACAGCAGCAATGAATTTCAGACACGTCGCAAGTGGGAAAGCGCCCTCGACGAACTCGCCACGCTTGACTTCGAAGGCAGCCGCACCAGCTTCCCGCAGGCCCTCGATCAACTCGAACAGATCGCCCAGCGCACCCTTTTCGCTCCCGAATCCCGCGAAGCTCCCATCCAGATCATGAGTCCGCTGGAGGCCGCGGGATCGCGCTTCGACGCTCTCTACTTCCTCCGTGCAAGCGATCTCACCTGGCCCACCCGTCCAGGCATGGACCCGCTTCTCGGCTGGCGCTTACAACGCGATCTGCAGATGCCTGGCAGCGATGCCGCACACGATTCCAACCACGCCCGCCGCATCGCCACGCGCCTCGCCTCCTCTGCCCCGATCGTCCTCTTCAGCTATGCCAGGGAGACGGCCGAAGCGCATCAGCGCCCATCGCCAGTCCTCTCCGCACTCTCACTCACTGAACTCCCTCCCTTGCCCGCTCCCGAACCGCATGCCCTCATCGACCTTGAAGTCCTGGACGACTCAGCTTTCATTCCGCTCACAAACATGACCGTCCACGGCGGTGCCAGCGTTCTCCAACTCCAGGCCGCCTGCGGCTTCCGCGCCTTCGCCGAGAAGCGCCTCTGGTCCACCACTCCTGAATCTCTCGCCGCCGGCATGGATGCTGCGGAGCGCGGCAACATCGTTCATCTCGCTCTTCAACATCTCTGGGACGAGCTCCACTCCCAGGCCAACCTCCGCGCTCTACCATCAGACCAACGCCGTGCCGCACTCGCCCGCGCCATCAATCAGAGTCTCAACAAAGTTCAGGCCGCAGCCGATTCCTCATGGGACACAGCCTACCTCGACATCCAGCGCGAACGCCTGCATCGGCTGCTCGCCGCCTGGCTCGATGTCGAACTTACCAGGCCTCCCTTCGAAGTAGAACAACGCGAGCAGAAGTATGAAGACGTCGCAATCGGCCCGCTCCTACTCAGCCTCCGCGTCGATCGTATTGACCGCGTCTTCAGCGACACCGGCGAAGCACTTGGCGAAGTCATCCTTGACTACAAGACCGGGGACGCTACCCCCTCCGACTGGCAGACCGAACGCCCCGACGAGCCGCAACTCCCGCTCTATGCCGCCGTTCGCGAACCCGGCACCATCGCTGCGATCAGCTTTGCCAGCCTTCGTCCCGGCAAGGACATGGGTATGCGCGGCCTCGCCGCTGAACAAGGCATCTTGCCAAAGCCCGCAAAGCTAGCCTTCGCCACGCTCGAAGACCAGATCGCCGACTGGCATCGCATCCTCACCAGCCTTGCGCAGGACTTCGCCGATGGCGATGTTCGCGTCCGCCCTAAGGCCTATCCCATCACCTGCGAGTACTGCCGGCAGCGCATCCTTTGCCGCGTTGACCCCACCACGCTCGAAGACCTGAACGACGAGGCTGACGTCTCCGATGCCTGAGCTCTTCCTCGTCGAAACGCCCGCAACGAATACACTCCCGACCGCCCAGCCTGGCGTCCTGCCTGACGTCTTGGAGCGCAAGCAGGCGCTCGACATCCGCGCCTCATGGATCGTCGAAGCGCCCGCCGGCTCCGGCAAGACCGGCCTCCTCATCCAGCGCTACCTCAAGCTGCTTGCCGACGAATCCATCGAATCGCCCGAGCAGATCCTGGCCATCACCTTCACCCGGAAGGCAACAGCCGAGATGCGGGAGCGGGTTCTCGCCCAGCTTCAAGCCGCCAGCAGCGGCGACGAGCCCGTCAACGCATTCGCCCGCGACACCCGGCCACTTGCACAGGCCGTCCTCGCACGCAATCAGGCGCTCAACTGGCAACTCCTCGACCAGCCCGCACGCCTCAACATCCGCACCATCGACTCCGTCTGCTCCGACATCGCAAGCTCGCTTCCGCTGCTCTCTGGCAGCGGTGGTCGCCGCCGCACGGTGGACGATGCACTGCCACTCTACCTCACCGCCGCCCGCAGCACCTTCATGCAACTCGGCGGTCAGGATCCGGAACTCGACCAGGCCTTGCGCCTCGTCCTCCTCCATCGTGACGGCAACCTTCCCGAATGCGAACGCTTGCTCGCTGGCATGCTTGAACACCGCGAGCAATGGGGTGAACTCGTCCCCCTCGGCCCCCACCGACTCGATGACACCTGGCTCGACACCAACGTCCTTCCCCGCCTGGAACTCGCGCTGGAACAAGCTGTCTGCGCCGCCCTCACCCAGCTCACAAGGACCATCCCCGCACATGTCCTCAGCCAACTCACGTCCGCCGCCGCCGAGATGGCCCACATTGCAGGTTATAGAGGCGCAGCATCGCCCATTGCCATCTGCGCGGGAAGACACACCACGCCGCAGGACAAGGCCGAAGATTTAGACCACTGGCGTGCGCTCGTTCATCTCCTGCGCACTCCTTCCACGCAAAGCTGGCGCAAGGTGTTCTCGGCCAACATCGTCAAGTTCGAGATCTCGAAGCCAGAACAAGCTCATCTCAAATCTCTCGTCGAACAGCTGCACCACCGCGACGACCTGCTTCGTGCCATCTGTAATCTCGGCACCCTTCCGCCCGCGAAATACCCACAGGAACAATGGGTCGTCGCCAAGGCCCTCTTCCGCATCCTCAACCGTGCCCTCGCTGAACTCCAACTCGTCTTCGCGGAACGCGGCGAGTGCGATTTCGCCGAACCTGCACTCGCCGCTCGCACCGCACTCCGTCACGACGACGGTGCCCGTGATCTCGAGTCCGCCAGCTCCATCCACCTCCAGCACCTGCTCGTCGACGAGATGCAGGACACCTCCTCCAGCCAGTACGAGCTCATCCAGATGCTCACCCACCGCTGGGATGGCCACAGCCAGACCGTCTTCCTCGTTGGCGACCCGAAGCAATCTATCTACCTCTTCCGCCAGGCACGCGTCGAGCGCTTCCTCCGCACCATGCGCACGCAGCAACTCGGCGACCTGCCTCTCGGCTGCATTCGTCTGACCGCCAACTTCCGCTCGCAAGCCTCGCTCGTTGCGGAATTCAACGAAGACTTTGCCTCCATCTTCCCTTCTGCGATCAACGCCCAGCACCCCGAAGAAGTTCCGTTCGTCAAAGCCTCGGCTATCCGCCCATCCAACCCAACCAGCAACGGCAGAGTCTGGCATGCAAACGTACTCCCCACCATTGATCCTGTGTCCGACGCGAAGAGCCGGAAGCGTCAGTACAAGTCCGATGCAGCCGAGATCCGCACCATCGTCGAAGACTGGCAATCCAGGCCCCTGCCGGGGGATCGCAAAGAAGCATGGAAGATCGCCGTCCTCGTCCGATCCCGCAGCCATCTCGACGAGATCGTCGCCGCGTTTAAAGGCACTGCGAACCTCAACGGCCACCATTCTGAGCGCACCGAAGAATCTCCGGATTCAGTTCTCACCGGCCAGCAACCACACAGCCAGACCCCCATCCCCTACCGCGCTGTCGACATCGAACCCCTCGAGACCCGCCCGGAAGTCCAGGACCTCTTCGCCCTCACCCGTGCGCTGCTCCATCCCGCAGACCGCACCGCGTGGCTCGCAGTCCTGCACGCGCCGTGGTGCGGCCTCTCCCTCGCAGAGCTTCACATCATTACCGGTGCCGACGATCCCGCACTCGCCCAGCGCACCATCCTGCAATTGATCGCGGATCGCGGCGACCTCCTTCATGCCGATGCTCTGGTTCGTCTTGAACGTATCTGGCCTGTCCTCTCAGCCGCCGTTCTCGCCATCGGTCGCCTGCCCTTTGCCCAGACCGTCGAACGTACCTGGCGCTCGCTCGGTGGCGACACCTACCTCAACGCCTCCGAGCGGACCAATACTCATCGCTATTTCCAACTTCTCGACGAGCTTTCCGACCGGTCCAGCACCTTCGATCTCGCCGCACTCGAACGTAAGATGACGAAGCTGTTCGCCGCTCCCATCATCCACACCGGGGCCGTCGATCTGCTCACCATGCACGCCGCAAAAGGTCTGGAATGGGATGTGGTCATCGTCCCCGCGCTCGATCGCACCACCGGCCGCAATCGCAGCCGCCTCCTCACCTGGGTCGAGCTCGATGGTCCAGCACAGCACCACGATGCCGCTCACGTCCTGCTTGCGCCTATCACCGGCAAAGGCGAAGCCTCCACCGAGCTCAACACCTGGATTGCCAGCATCCACAACGCGCGCGAAGACGCTGAGCGCAAGCGCCTCTTCTACGTCGCCTGCACCCGCGCCCGCGAAGAACTCCACCTCTTCGCCTCACCTGTACTCTCAGCAAAAGGTGACCTCAAGCCCAGGTCAGGCAGCCTGCTTGCCTCCGCCTGGGCCGCCGCCGAACCCTGCTTCGCGCCTGCGCTCACCCCGCAGGCAATCGACTCGCATTCTCTCGAGCAGGAAGAAGAGACCTTCGCCATTGCCGCGAGCGCACCCGAACATCTCCCGGGTACCCCATCCGTTGCTGCACCTGGCGATGGGTCGGATACCAACATCGCCCGGACACTCGAACACCCCGCCACCCTTAAACGGCTTCCTCTCGACTTTGATCCCACCGCCCGCCTGCGCTCCTCGCGACCCATCCACATCGGTAAAACGGAGGAAGGTCCTGCAGCGTCGCACTTCGAGCGTCCCCAGGGTTCCTTCGCAGCCCGCGCCTTCGGCAACACGGTTCATGCCTTTCTTGAACGCATTACGCAGCAGCTCGCCACCGGCATCACCGCCCCAACCATCCTCAACACCCTCCCCTCCTGGACGTCGCGCATCGCAGCCGCCCTCCGCTCCGAAGGCCTGCAACCCGCAGTGGTTGAGCGCCTTGCGCAGCGCGTCCTCCACGCACTCGACCTCACACTCAAAGATCCCCACGGCCTTTGGCTCCTGTCCCCGCACCCCGGCGCAGCCACCGAATACGCCCTCACTGCCTGGACCGGGCAGCGCACCGCCATCCGCGTCGACCGCATCTTCCGCGCCGGCCCCGAACCGAACCCCTCCCGCCCCGACGCTTCGCAATCTGACCACCTCTGGATCGTTGACTACAAGACCACCACCCACGGCACCGAGGGCCTCGACGCCTTCCTCACGACCGAGCCCGCCAGGTACGCACCGCAGCTCGAGTCCTATGCAAGAGTCTTCCAGCAAATCAACAGCTCGCAGGAGGAATGCGGCGGGCAAGAAGAAAACGGCCAGCAGCAACAAAAAGGCGAGCCGCAAATCCGGCTCGCCCTCTACTACCCCATGCTCTCGAAACTCATCTGGTGGACGCCATAATCCACTAAAGTCGTCTCAACCTTCGCTCTACATTCCCCAAAACGCCGGGTGCCCCATATCTCGATTCTGAGATGTGGGAAACGTAGATCTCCAAAACCTAGGCCGGGTGCCCCATATCTCGATTCTGAGGTGTGGGAAACGTAGATCTCCAAAACCTAAGCCGTCTGATCGAGACTCGTAATATGCCGCACGTCCGAACCCCGCACCCAGAAAATCACGTCCTCCGCGATATTCGTCGCATGGTCCCCGACCCGCTCCAGGTTCCTTGAAATAATCAGCGCATTTAGACTCTGCGGCGTCAGCTCCGGCCGCTCCTTGATCAGCGAACTCAGCGAGTAGAACGCCGCATCGTTCATCTCATCCACCTGGTCGTCCATCCGCAGTACAGACTGCGCAAGGTCCGCGTCTGCTTCGATAAACGCCTGCAGCGACTTCCGTACCATCGCCGAAGCCAGCGATGCCAGCTTCGGAATATCCACCGGCAGATCGAAGTTCGCGAATGCGCCCATCTCGCGCACCCGCACGGCAATGTTGACCGCCTGGTCGCCCACGCGTTCCAGGTCGGCATTAATCCGAATGACCGAAAGGATAAACCGCAGGTCGATCGCCATCGGCTGCTCCATCGCCAACAGGTCGAGCGCCATCTGGTCGATCTCGCGCTCCAATCGGTTGATCGATGGCTCTGACCGAAACACCAGCTCGCAAATGCTCAGGTCGCGCGTACTGTAAGCCTCAATAGACCGCTGAATCGCCTGCTCCGCCATGCCCGCCATGACGAGCAGCTTCTCTTTCAAATCGTCTAAACTTTGGTGAAATCGAACGCGCATCAGCCGAACCTTCCCGTGATGTAATCCTCAGTCCGCTTGTCACGAGGGTTTGTAAAGATCTTGTGGGTCGAGTCGAACTCGACCATCTTGCCATTCAGGAAGAAACCCGTATTCTCCGCCACACGCGCCGCCTGCTGCATATTGTGTGTGACGATCACGATCGTGTATTGGCTCTTCAACTGGAAGATCAGGTCCTCAATCTTTGATGTGGAAACCGGATCGAGCGCCGAAGCCGGCTCGTCCATCAACAGCACCTCGGGATCGACTGCCAACGCCCGCGCAATGCAAAGCCGCTGCTGCTGTCCACCCGACAGACTCGCGCCAGACTTCTTCCGAAGATCGTCCTTCACTTCTTCCCACAACGCCGCCTGTCGCAGCGACCGCTCCACTACTTCATCCAGCACCCGGCGATTGCGAAATCCATTCAGCTTCAGCCCACTCGCAACGTTGTCATAGATCGACATCGTTGGAAACGGGTTGGGCCGCTGAAACACCATGCCAACTCTGCGGCGAATCTCGACCGGCGAAGCATCCTTGTAAATGTCGATGTCGCCCATCTTCACCAGCCCCGTCGCGCGCGCAATCGGGTTGGTCTCATGCATCCGGTTCAGGCACCGTACAAACGTCGACTTGCCGCATCCCGAAGGCCCGATCAACGCCGTCGCATGATTCGCCGGAATATGCACGTCGATGTCCTGCAGCGTATGCGTCGTTCCGTACCAGGCATTTAAATGTTCAACTTGTATCCCAACTCCCACTAACTGCCTCCCTTGAGCACGCCTCGGTTGGCAAATATCCTGACCAGCGTTACCGAAACCATAATCATTACAATCAGTACCAGCGAACCCGCCCACGCCAGGCGATGCCACTCGTCATACGGCCCTGTCGCGTAGATGTAAATCTGCAAAGGCAGCGCCGCAATCGGTTCATTCAACTTCAAGCTCCAGTACTGGTTGCCGAACGCCGTAAACAGCAGCGGTGCTGTCTCACCCGCCACCCGCGCAAACGCCAGCATGCAGCCTGTAATGATGCCCGGCAGGGCCGTCCGCAAACTCACCGAGATTGCCGTCCGCCACTTCGGAACGCCCAATCCCAACGCAGCTTCGCGGATCGCATGCGGCACCGTCGCCAGCATCTCTTCAGTCGTCCGCGTAATCGTCGGGATCATCATGATCGCCAGCGCTACGCCGCCAGAGAACGCTGAAAAATGCTGCTGCGGCTTCACAATCAACGCATAGATCGCAATGCCCATCACGATCGAAGGCACGCCGTTCAAAACATCCGCGGTAAACCGCACCGCGGTCGCCAGCGCCTTGCCACGTCCAAACTCCGCAAGGTAAACACCCGCTGCAATTCCGATCGGGATCCCCATCGAACTCGCCAGTGCAAGGATCACGCCCGACCCGACGATCGAGTTCGCCATACCGCCGCCATCTTCACCAACCGGCTTCGGGATCTGCGTGAAGAACGCGAAGTTCAGCGAACTCGCACCCTTGTAGATCAGGTATGCCAGGATCGCCACCAGCGGGGCAATCACCACGACCGTGCTCAGGACCGCAAGCCCGGTCACCAGGACATTCATTGCCTTCCGTCTTCCCTGGTTCTGGCGCATCGTTCGATGGACCAGGCTCACCTGCGGGTTCTTTCCTTGCTCGCTGTTCATGGGTTGTGTGCTCATCTACGCCACCCGCGCCGGTGCGCCGCGCGTCACTGCCCACACCAGCAGCCGCGCAATGGTATTCACCACGATTGTCACCAGGAACAACGCCAGCCCAATCTCAATCAACGCGCTTAGGTACACGTCGTCGGTCGCTTCAGAAAACTCATTCGCAATCACACTCGCCAGTGTGTACCCCGGCGCGAACAAGCTCTTCGAAATCACGGGATGGTTGCCAATCACCATCGTCACAGCCATCGTCTCGCCCAGCGCGCGGCCCAGTCCCAGCATCACCGCACCCACGATCCCGATGCGCGAGTTCCGCAGAACCCCCACCCGAATCATCTCCCATCGCGTCGCGCCCAGCGCCAGCACAGCCTCGCGCTGGCTGTTCGGCACGGCATTCATAATGTCTCGCGTCAGCGAAGAAATAATAGGCAGAATCATGATTGCCAGGATAATGCTCGCCGTCAGCAAGCCGACCCCGAAGTTCGCACCCTCAAACAATCCCGTCCACCCAAGTGTCTTTAGAAGAAACGGCCCAAGACTGTCGCGCATGATCGGCACCAGCACCACCAGCGCCCAGAGCCCGTACACAACGCTTGGAATCGCTGCCAGAAGCTCTGTCAGAAACGAGATCGGAGCCCGCAGCGCCTTCGGGCAAAGCTCCGTCAGAAATACTGCCACGCCCAGCGCTAGCGGCACCGCCATCAGCAGCGCCAGGAACGAAGTCGCAAGCGTTCCGTAGATAAACGGCAGCGCCCCGAAATCTCCACTCACCGGGTCCCACGACTGGCTGCTGAAAAACTTGAACCCGAACTGCGCCAGGCTTAACTTCGAACGCACGATAAGGATCGTCAAGATAAAGATGACGATTGCGAAGATGCTGCAGGCACACACCACCATCAAGCCGGCAAATGCCTGGTCTGCAAGCCGCCCACTGCCTCGACGTGCAAGGAACTGGCGAATGACTGACGGCCCCGGCTCAGGCTTTGGAGCACCCACTACGGGCGCAGTCGGCACCGGAACTGTAAGCACGCGCGAAAGTGGCGTCGGCGAAGACGAATTGGATTCGGAGTTGGAGGTCATCTGTGTAAGCGACACGGTCTTCCTTGAGTTGCCACGCATCGCTTTCGCAAGCAGCATGAACGCAATCAAACATGGTGCACGGGCCGCACCTGCAACCCGTGCACCACAGTAGGTTCTAGTGGATCGACTGGATCGTCTGTCGCACTCTGTCCTGCACCGGTTTAGGCAGCGGAGCGTACGTCATTCCAGCAGCTTCAGCCTCGCCGGTATCCAGCATCCACGTCAGGAAATCCTTCATGGCTTTCCCCTTCGCCGCGTCCTTCGACTGCAGCGGGATTAACAGCCAGGTGAAGCTCGAAATTGGGTAGGAGTCTGCTCCATCGGCATTCGTGATCGATACCCTGTAATCATTCGGCATCATCTTCGCCGAAGCCGCGGCGGCCGCCGTAACTCCCTCGGTAGATGCCTTCAGGAACTTGCCTGCCTTGTTCCTTACTGCGCCATACGGCATGTTGTTTCCGCGCGCATAGATCAGCTCAACATAACCGAACGCGTAGGGCGATTGCCGAACCATACCAGCAACTCCTTCGTTGCCTTTCTGCCCAATCCCCGTCGGCCACTTCACCGAGGTGCTCTTACCAACCTTGTCCTTGAAGTCGCCGCTCACCTTGCTCAGGAAATCAGTGAAGATGTACGTCGTACCACTTCCATCTGACCGGTAAACCGGCAGGATCGCCTTGTCCGGAAAGTTCACGCCCGGGTTGTCCTTCGCAATGCGTCCGTCATTCCACTTGGAGATCTTGCCCAGGTAGATGTCTGCAATCACGTCCGACGAGAAATTCAGATCATTGCTGATCCCTGGCAGGTTGTAGACCGGCACCACCGCGCCCAGCACGGTCGGAATGTGCATGGTCTTCACCTTCGCCTCGCCGATCTGCTGGTCGCTCATCGGTCCATCGGTCGCCCCAAAGTCAACCGTACCTTCTGACACCTGGCGAATGCCGCCGCCCGATCCGATCGACTGATAGTTGATCTTCACTTCAGGATGGACCTTGTTGTACTCATTGAACCAGCGGGAGTAAATCGGATAAGGAAACGTCGCGCCGGCGCCGTTGATGTTCTGTGCCACTGCCGCTGTTGCGGTCAGGGCCAGCAAGCCTGCTGCCAATAGGTTCAGCTTCACTCGTTTGTACCTCGGAAGGATTGTGCCTGGAAAGAAACTGCACAGATACAGTGTGATCGGGTAGTGTTACGGGACAGTTACATCACGGCGAAATACCCGCCAACCCTAAGTAACCACCACCGGGTAGAGCGCCACGGGAAGCGTAAAGATAAATGTACTTCCACGATTAAGTTCGCTCTCCGCCCGGATCGATCCGCCCTGCGTCTGCACCATGTGTTGCGCAATCGCCAGCCCCAGCCCTGTCCCGCCAGACTCCCGCGATCTCGCCTTGTCGACCCTGTAAAACCGCTCAAAGATCCGCGTCAGGTGCTCGGACGCAATCCCCTGTCCAAAGTCCCTCACCCGGAACTCAATCGCCTCATAGGGCTCCGTCACCTCGCCCACCGAGACCACAACCCGGGCCACCGCGTTCGTCCGCGTCCGGCCATACTTAATCGCGTTCTCGATTAGATTGCCCAGCACCTGCATCACCGCGTCCTGGTCCGCAAACACTTGCCGGTTCGTTACTTCGCCAATCTCAAGCACCGCATCGGTGTCCTGCACTAAACCACTCATCGCCTGCACTGCGTCCCGCACCAACAGGTCCGCCGGTATCGGCGCCGGATGCAGCTCCTGCTCCGACGATTCAATCCGCGCCATCACCAGCAGGTCTTCCGTCAGCCGGTTCATCCGCGTCGCGTTCTTCAAGATCGTCGACAGAAACTCCTGTGCTGTCGGACTCAAGGTCTTCTCGTGATCAAGCAGCGTCTCAACATATCCGGTGATCGACGTCAGCGGCGTCCTCAGTTCGTGCGAGACATTCGCCACAAAGTCACGCTGCGTTCGCTCCACCTGCTCGATGCGCGTCACGTCATGCAGCACCGCCACCGCACCGCCGCCCGGCATCGGCGAAGCAATCACCTCGAACGTCTTTCCAGGCAGCAGCGAGGTCGACTTCCGGTCACAAACCGTCTTCATTTCGAGCGCCGACCTGACACACGCCAGCACCTCAGGATCGCGGACCGTCTGCACCAGCGCATGCCCCACCCGCACAGCGCCGCTCCCCAACGCTCCCTGCGTTCCCACCCCGGCAATCAGTTTCTGCATCCGCTGATTGGTCCACTGGATGCGCCCGGCAGCATCCACCGCAATCACTGCATCCTGCATCGAGTCCAGCAGGGCTTCGAGCTCGCGCCTGCTCTCCTTCGACTGCGCCAGCGAAAGCTCCACATGCCCGGCAGCACCCACAAGCGCCTTCGATAGCGCACGAAAATCCTTGTACCCCGGCTCGTATTCGTCGCTCTGTAAACTCGCAACACCGCCCTCAGGCCTGTCGGCAATTGCCGCCGCCGCCCGCTGCAACGGTGCAATCGCCTGCCGCACCGAGTACGTCGTCCACACCGCAGCCAGCGCCGCCCCCCCAATCACCGCCAGCACCGTGATGTACCAGTCCTTCTGCGGAAAC
>CAHJWN010000078.1 GCA_903642265.1 Acidobacteriaceae bacterium
CTGCAAAGGTAACTTCCGTCGGGATACCCCGGGAGGTACATGCATCCCTTTAGTAACAAGTTAGCTCAAATAACAATGCTGTAACTTTGTATGACCGTTAGATCGCGACACTAACGTCTTCATTGACACACGGAGTCCTTCGGCATGTTTAGCACCGTACCGATTCGGGTTCTCTAGAACGACCTTGTCAGACTTTTTCCGAGACTTTGACTGTGAGTGACCTCACACTTGAATACATGACGTCCACTACGAGTCGAACCACCAAATACCTGAGGAGCATATCGGTTCTCTTCAGGTTCGTATGTCCTTTGGGCAAACCGGTGGTGCCTCATAGTTTGTTTCGAAGTTTTAGGGCTGCGGAGTAATTCTTATGATTTTGGAAAATGCTGCTGAGTTAGCTAAAGAGATTCTCCCAAGCAATCTCCTCTCTCGCACGGCAATAATTGTCCCTACGTATAACGCTGCGCGCCACTGGGTCGAGTTGGAGCGGGCGCTTGTACAGCAGGGCGTACTCCGAGATCAGATTCTGATTGTTGATTCCTCATCAAGCGACGACACGTGCATGCTCGCTCAGCGGTCCGGCTTCAACGTAAAGACTATCCAGAAGACATCCTTCCGACACGGCGCAACCAGGCAGATGGCTGCGGATGCCCTTCCCTGGGCGGAAAACCTCGTCTATCTCACCCAGGACGCAATTCCGCGAACGCCAAACGCGATCGCAAATCTTATTCATTGCTTTGCAGACCGCTCAGTAGGTGCAGCCTATGGCCGCCAACTGCCGCGCAGGGGGGCCGACCCGATAGAGGCGCACGCCCGCAATTTCAACTACTCCGATTGCTCCGAAGTGCGGGACCTGTCAGACAGAGAGAGACTCGGAATCAAGGCTGCTTTCTTTTCCAATAGCTTTGCCGCATACAGGCGCAAAGCGCTGGAGGAAGTAAACGGTTTTCCCATGCGAACGATCGTCTCGGAAGATGTTACGGTCGCTGCCCGCATGCTTCTCGCTGGTTGGAAGATCGCTTACAGTGCAGAAGCGGAAGTTTTGCATTCTCATGCACTGTCGCTGCGCGAAGAATCCTCTCGCTACTTCGACATTGGAGTGCATCACGCACGTGAGAAGTGGCTGCTGCGCGAATTTGGTAGCGCAGGCGGCGAAGGCGCTACCTTTGTTGCGTCTGAATTGCGATATCTAGCGAACACAAACATGTCGCTTATACCGATCGCCACCATCAGGAATATCAATAAGTGGCTTAGCTACCAGCTTGGATTGAGAGAAAAGAACTTACCGATCAAACTGAAGGAAATCCTGTCCGCACAACCCAACTTCTGGAGCGACGAGCGAACCGGCAAGAACAGGTAAAGAGCCTAGCTGCTGACCGACGTCCCAACGTTTGCTATCTGCCTCAAAAAGCTGGAACCAGACGCTACGTTGAATCGCAGCCGCCCGTTTCTTGAATGCAGTCTGTTCGAACGGGAGGCGCCTAAGCTCCCCGCTTCCTTGACTACGTCAGACCGCCTAACAGCTTAGCTTTGACGTCTAGCACCAGCAGAGCGTCTTCAATGGTTTCAAGCGACTTTCCGGCTAAGTTGCCCTCGACTGCACGCGCAGTTCACCCCGCACTTTGATCCTGTTCCCACGCCAGTAGATCGCCGCCCCTGCAAGGTTGGCTCCTACCGCAGCTGCAAGTATCTTCAATGCAAAGATCCACGCGCTCGCTACCGCCACCACGGGTACCAGCGAGAACACCACCGACAACAGCGTCACGGAGATCCCGCAGCAGCAAGCGATCTTCAGAATCATCCCCGGCGGCTTGCCAAAACGCGAGCCCACCACCAGCGGCACCGCGAACATCAGCAGGTAGTAAATCGCATAGGAGACATTGGCACTCGCTGCAATCACCTGGTAGGCCTCCTGTGCGCTTGTACCTGCCGAAGCAAAAAAGCACATCATGACGCACAGGATCACGATCACGCCGATCGATCTTGTCGGCGTTTTGTATCGCGGATGCAGCTTTGTGAACCACGCAGGAATCAGGTGGTCCCACGCTGCCACCATGGGCAGCCGACTCGTCTCGGCGATAATCACCGCAAACTGCGCCACGACTGCAATAGCCAGCACAAGAATTGCCGCACGTCCCAGCATCAAGCCCCAGTCGATCACCCCTGGCGTAGCAATCCCGCCAGCGAATGCAGTCGCCAGTACCTGCGGAATCGGCCCGGTCAGGTCGATCTGATCGGCAGGGATATAAGTCAGCATCGAACCACTCATCAGGATGAAGATCACCGCAATGATCGGCGCTCCAATCCACGCCGAGAGCAGGATCGTCTTTGCCGCGTTCCGCGTCTCCCCCGCAAACACCGCAACCTGTTCCAACCCCGTAAGCGCATTGAAGCTTAATTTACTGAAAAGGTTGATGGTAAGCAGCGTCACCGTCGGAAGAGCTAGCGAGAACGGCCGCTGCGGCGATACATGCGGATGCAATGCGCTGGAATGCGGATGGCAAAACAGCAGCACAGCCAGCAGCAGCGTCACCAGTACCGTCACTGCCGTGCCGAAATGCGACACCCATCTCCCCATCACGAATCCAGGGATATTTACCAACAGAATGATTGCGAAAAGCCCGACGCTCAGGCTATTGATCATCGTGTGATTGTCAGCCATCCACGCGGCTCTTGGTCCCAGCGCATAGCTCAGACTGGTAGCTGTCTGGATGCCAAGCTCGGACACTGCACCCAGTGCCCAGAAGCCGAAGTTCCATGCACTCATGAATCCGGCGAATGGCCCGATGGCATGCTTCGTCCATTGGTAGACGCCCCCTTCAAGCGGCCATACCTGAACGCAATAGCTAACCACGCCTGCAACCGGGAGAAACAACATCAGGATCGCAAGCAGCCAGTAAACAACGTGCCCGGAGCCCTGCCTCGCCGCAAGTCCCGCCCACGTAAGTCCTACCACCAGCAGGATCTGCATTGGAACAAGGTCGCGTAACCCAAGTTCCTTACGCAGGATGTGGCTGGCCGCCTGGTCGGGATCTTGCTTCAATCAATCGCTCCTGAACGAGATTGGGTCGTGCAGTCGTAAGGCCTGACGTGTTCTGGAAACGCCCCCAGAGTAGCACCTCTAGCAAGACCCTAAAGCAGTTTACGCAGCACCTTCAACTTCATTTCGGCGCTAAGTGTCAATTGCAGAACGAGCGGTCCGTAGGACGCCTACCTGCACTGTCTCTCATCCGAAAGGCTATCGCTGGTCGATAGCGTGATCATCTCTCGACACTTAGCCGAAAGCCGCCTGCGACTCCCAATACCGACGACAGTGCATCGGGTCTTCTGGCCGGTTATCAGTAGTCTCCATCTGGACTGTTTTCAAGAAATAAACTTTTCTTTGCTCAGGAACTCGACGCGATCCAGCCAGCAGGAAACCCCGTTGAGCCTACTCAACGTGCGCAACCGCCTCGTCAATGGGCCTTGTTGTTTGGTGCCCGAACATACCATCCGTGTGGGACCATCCAGGAAGGTCCTGTGACCCCGTAATCAGCCGCACCCCGTCTTGGAAAAACAGGTACGTGTAGGCCCATTGGCGGAAGACACTAAAGCGATTGCGGAAGCCAATCAGGAAGAAAATATGCACTGCGAGCCACATGACCCATGCCGGAAAACCTCCCATGTGCGCCTTGAACGGCCACTCCACCTTCGCCACAGCAGCCTTCCGGCCAATCGTTGCCATGTCCCCCTTGTCGAAGTAATGGAAGCCTTTATCTTTGCGCGGCATACTCGCACCAGGCAGTCGCTGCATGATCCTTTTCGCAGCATAGTCGCCCATCTGCATGGCCGGTTGCGCCACTCCAGGCACCTGCTTGCCGTTCTCCTCGACGTGTGCCAGGTCTCCGCACACGAAAATCTCTGTATGCCCGGCGGGGTTCAGGTGTTGATCCACCATCACGCAGCCGCGCTTGTCCGTTTCGACACCCAGCATCTTTCCCAGCGGTGATGCCTGTACGCCCGCAGCCCATAATGTAACGACCGCGTCGATCCGCTCATCACCAACCATCACATACCCGGGTTGAACATCGGTTACATGCGCACCCGTGCGCACCATTACACCGAGGTCGCCAAGCTGCTTCAATGCCATCGCCTGCAGGTCCTCTGGATACGCCGCGAGGATGTGCGGGGAGCCTTCGAGGATCAGTACCTGAGCGGAGGACGGGTTGATGTGCCGGAAGTCCTTTGCCATGTAAAGTCGCGCAATATCCGAGATCGCGCCCGCAAGCTCAACGCCCGTTGGGCCTCCACCGATGATGACGAAATTCAGCGCCGGATGTGTACCGGTCTCGAGCATCTGTCGCTCGGCAAGTTCGAACGCCAGCAGCACACGCCGGCGGATCTCCGTCGCATCTTCAACCGTCTTGAGCCCTGGTGCAAGTGCCGCCCAATCGTTACGGCCAAAATAAGAGTGCGTCGAGCCCGTCGCCAGAATGAGGTAGTCATATTCCAGTTGCGGACCCGCCTTCAGCGCCACACGTTGATTGGCCGTATCGATCCCTGTGACTTCGTCCATCAGCACGTCGATGTTCTTGTGTTCGCGAACGATCGATCGAATTGGCTGAGCGATATCTCCCGGGGAAAGAACTGCAAGAGCTACCTGGTAGAGAAGTGGCTGAAACGTGTGGTAGTTTTTGCGATCAATGAGAGTGATGTCGACCTGCGACTTCGCAAGACCAAGCGCAGCATGGATCCCGCCAAATCCACCACCGACGATAACGACACGGGGCCGGGACAGGATCTTCGCATTGGCTACAACGGGGGCGGCTAGGGTCGCCATGGGTCAGAATCTCCTTCTAAAATCCGCAACGATATAACGATCAGATGCGCCGAAGAACTTACTGTCTCATGTTTCGCAATGCGGAGGCATGCGCTTTCCAATTAGGGCGCCTTTTGTAACGAGACGGAAACAAACGCCTGCGTTCCCGCTGACACTGCCACCGTGCTGATCTCGGGAGTTCCAGCGAGCTGCTGCGGTGCTATAACAACAAGGCCATTCGCGTCTGAGACTGCGTTTGATTCTGCAGTCCCGTACCTCTCGGTAACCGGGCAAGCGCCGTGAGCCGGGCAAACCTGGTACGCCGAGACCGTCTGGTGCACCACCACCGGAACACCAATGACGGGATGTCCCGCTCCATCGGTGACCTGAATCACGATAGGCAGCAGGATCGCCGTTGATGCAACACTCTGCAGTGCGCCCGCGAAAGCTACCAGGGTCCACTGTGAAGGATCAACTCCTATCGCGGCGAAGCCCCCGCAGATTGACCCCTGAGCACCACTTTGGCCGCTTGCCATCCTGCCAACCACCGCGCAAGCTGAACCGGAGACCTGTGAAGCACCCGGTAGCGGCCCCGCGCTGGCCACAATCGTCGCAAGTCCATTGCTGTCAGATAAGCTTTGCGTCCCATTCGGAAAAGCCAGAGCACTCGAGATCGTAGACCACGTCACAGGGACGTTCGGTGCGGAGAAGCCAGCAGTCGAAAGTGCAACAACTGGTGCCAACGCCACCTGCTCGCCAGCTGCGATATAGAACACCGGTGAAAGCACCGTCAGCGCGGATGCGGGCGGAGGCAGTGCGTCCGCAGGGTAGCTCAGGGCGCCGTACATGTAGCTTGACCCTCCGCTCATCAGGTCTGTCACCCCAACATCTGCAGTCAGACTCGCGCCTGAACCAAGCGCGGCAAACGGCGGCGCCATCGCGAGGATCGATGTTGCCGTGTATGCGATGACGCTCACCTGCACACCGCCGATCGTGACCTGGAGGCCGGGCCGAAAGCCCATCCCTGTAATCGTAACCAGCCCCCCACCGGCTGAAACGATCTCCGGCGATAGCGAATCTGCATAGAAGACACGCTCACGGAAGTTGTAATCTGGCCGCCCATCCCCACGTCCGTCTGTCACCACAATCCGCAGCGGCCCAGCCACCGCAGGCTGGAGGTTCAGCGAGGTTAGACCGGCAGCGATGCTATTAAACGGAGTAGTTGCCGCGGCAACCGTCGGTAGACCATTCGTGGGATCCGCACTCTCCCAGACTCCGATCAGCGGCTGCAGCTTGTTCTCCGTTACCAGGCTTTGCTCGTCCAGCGCAGTGACCTCGATTGTCAGGCTTCGATTTGCTTGGACCGTCACCGTCGTCCAACCCGATACCCCGTAGGAGCAGAGCGACCCTGTGCTCCATCCGCTTGAAGGGAAGATCACTGGCGCAGTCTTGGATCCGAGTGCGATCTCGGAACTTGTTCCTGTAGTGATACAGGAACCCGCCGAGCCAGCCATCGTCGCATCGTAGTAGTTCGATTCGTAAGGAAAGATGCCGTTGTCTTCAATCGTGAAGGTCGGCCCTGACGGCGTAACCGGCGCGTCCCTGTAAGGCCCGACTCCGTACTGCCCGATGTACAACGGGTTGATCGGCTCCGTCGTAATGAAAGCGTCCTGCAGCACAGCTTTGGGAAGCTCTGGGATATACCCCAGGCTGAAGCTGCCTTCTAATGGCGGATTGAAATTGCCCATGCTCGCGTCGATCGTTGCAGCGGGTGGACCGGTGACCGGGTTTCCGTTATTCCAGCGAAATAGTGTTCCAGTCACGGCTGAGACTACTGGTCCTTCATCGGAGTAGGTTGAAGCCGGAAAGTGCCTCCGCACCACCAGGTTCACACCCTGCATGCCCTGCCCGTTTCCGAAACGGAGAACTCCTGTGATCGCGCTTGCGTTCGAAAGCGTATCCACCTTCCCTGCCGGAGCGGTGCCCTTCGCGATGAAGTAGAGCTGGCTGATCGATGCTACGTCGTCAGGACGAAGCGTGAAGGGGTTCGGCATGCACTGGTAGGTATACGCACCGCAGACTATATCGATCGGGTGCATGATGGGCCACTTGCTGATGTCATCGTTGCTAGGCAGTGGTGATGCGGTGAAGACATTGTCATTGGTCTGTGACCAACCCAGGCCGAGCACCCGTCCAAAGGCTCGCATGAGTTGATACTGCAGCTGCAGTTGTTGCTCTGACGCGGGTCCCGTACAGCGTCCGTTCAGGATAAGCAGCGCATGCTGGATCGTGCCCAAAGGTGTAATCGCGTCGACGCTTTCTGTAACGCCGGCCTGTCGGCAATTGTCCGGTGCACTGGCTCCCTGCCCGAGCAGCAGGTCCGTGATGGAGCCGTCACTGTCGTAGATCACCGCTATCTGTATAGCGGCATAGTTGCCGCTGGTAACGTCTGCAGGAAAAACCAGCCCGTTCGCGCCAAGATAGCTGTCCTGGCTCGATACATGCTCTGCAAGTTGGCCACCCTTTGTCACGATCAGGCTGGACGTCGGCACATTCCACACGCCTGCCGCCGCCGCCACGAGGGTGTCCGCCGCTGCATGATCGACAAAGGAACTAAGGTCACCGGGATCTGTAAAGTAGAGCGGCGCCTTCGTATACCAGACCACCGGTTGACTTGACGTTGTGAAGTACGGCGGGCCGGTCACCCACCGCGGCCCACTCGCCACCGCACTTTCGCCGGAACAAAATCCAAGAACCAGCGCGATAAGGAAGCCGAAGCCGGTGACGCGGTGATTCAGAGTAAGAACCGCGAGGCTAGGGAGTCGCATCGTGGCGCCTCATCGCGTCAATTCTTAACGCCTCCCTGCAGAGCGCCAGGACCTGCGAGAGCGGCTGCGTGTCTTTTACTGCGAGACCTGCTTGCGGTTGTGGCTGAGAGATTGCAAGAACCAGCAACGGACCTGGCGCAACCTGCGTAATACTCTGCGTACCTTCTGAGGTGATGCCATGAACAGGACTCGGCTGCCTGCTATAGAGCGAAGGCAGTTGCTTGAGTGCGCGCTGTCGGAGCACCTGGGTCTGTATCCAGCGAAGGTCCACCAACCATTCAGAGGCCTCGCTACTCGCATCGTCCGGACCGGGCGCAAGCCCACCACCACGAATCGGGACCGCACCCTCTGCACCGTGAACAGGAGCACTGAAACCGTGCGCGTCAGCGGGATAAAGAAACAGCAAAAATCTTTGTCCCACACGGTAGCGCTCTGCCTGCCCTGCCCAAAGACCCGGCCACTCCCGCAATGTATACGTGGATCCGGACACCGGGCCTCGGAGCGAGTGATCGACTTCCATGTCGATCTCAACAACGCCTTCAGCCGCGTCCTGCCCAGAACCCGCAAACCCCACGGGCCGTCGCACTGCCAGTACCTTTCCTGCAAAGATCACATCTGCGGCAATCGACATCTGTTCAACGAACGCATCTGCCGATTCAGGCACGCCAGCACTGGATGGACCAGCTGCACTCGCCGCCTCCACATGCTGCAGCTCCGATGTTTGTGCGGGAACTTGCCTGGAAGCCGCAACACTCGATTGGCCTCTCAGACCCCCCACATCATGGACCCGTTCGACAACCTGCCCGGCGAGAGGCACGGCGCAGAAGGTCCGTACAAGAACAACAAAGAAGACTGCCAGCAATTCAAGATTTCGCGCCCTTGAAGCCATAATCGTGCCTCCGCCTGTTCCATTCTTGGCGAAGGCAAGCAGAAATGGCAGATGCATCTTCGAAGTTCCTTCGCCCATGTCCCAAACCGGGACATTAGGCGAAGATCAACGGCAACAGATCAGATCTCCGGGTAGAAATCAAAGAATGCGTCGATACTCAGCCGCAGCTGCGCTTCGATCTGCTCGCGCGACCCTTCCAGCACATGCATTGTGCAATGCGCCTCATTGCCGTTCTTCAGCGTGATAGGAGCCTCGCCAACACTTGTCACTTCACCTTCGGGCAGAAGCCGCATCCCATAAACCAACGTCAAATTTGCCATGTCTATTCCTCTCTAGCATTCGATTCTTTCACCTCACCATCGATCCACGCGCTTCCTACCCCCGCTCCTCTCCTGCACCGCGCCATTGAATCGTTTCCTCCCGCCGCGCATTTACACTAGAGGAACTCTTATGACCGACACTCTCTCCACCACAATTCCGCCAGCTGACGTGCGCGATACCGTCATTCTCGGCTCCGGCTGCTCCGGCCTCACTGCCGCCATCTACGCTGCTCGCTCTAATCTAAAGCCGCTCGTTCTGGAAGGTCATGAGCCCGGTGGCCAACTCTCGATCACCACCCTGGTAGAGAACTTTCCTGGCTGGCCCGAAGGCATCCAGGGTCCCGAGTTGATTGAGAACATGAAGAAGCAGGCCACTCGCTTCGGCGCCGAGCTTCGCATGGCCCATCTCAACGCCATCGATCTCACCAAGCGCCCATTCGCCCTCAACATCGGCAAAGAGACCATTCACACCCGCACCCTCATAATCGCCTCGGGTGCTTCCGCCCGCTGGCTCAATCTACCCAGCGAACAGGCCCTGATCGGCCACGGCGTCAGCTCCTGCGCGACCTGCGACGGCTTCTTCGCCTCCGGTAAAGAGATTGCCGTCATCGGCGGTGGCGACTCCGCCATGGAAGAGGCGCTCTTTCTCACTCGTTTTGCGAAGAAAGTCACGCTCATCAACCGCAGCGAAAACTTCCGCGCCAGCCGTATCATGCTCGAGCGAGCCATTGCTCACCCGCAGATCGAGTTCCTCCACAACACGATGGTCGAGGAGGTTCTCGGAGTCGAAGAGAAGGACGTTCGAGGCCTCAAGCTCCTCAATACGAAAACCCAGCAGCAAACCGAACTCCCCGTCTCTTTCATGTTTCTCGGCATCGGTCACATCCCCAATGCGAGCGCCTTCAGAGGCATGCTCGACCTCGACGACGACGGCTACATCCTCACACACGGCAACGTCTTTCCTACCCTGAACGGGCAGCCCCTTCCTGGCGTCTTCGCCTGCGGAGACATTCAGGATCGTCGCTACCGCCAGGCAATCACCGCCGCCGGCACTGGTTGCATGGCCGCTCTCGAAGTCGAGAAATATCTTGAAGATCTAGGGCGATAACGCAGTTGAATGAACTGACGCCGCGATGCACCGCCGAGAGTGCGTCCTGGAGCAAACTCCTCCCCACCGGGCATAACCAACCCAGCTGACCGCATTCTTCAAGAGCAGCGGCGCTAAGTAGAAAAGCTGTGATCACTCCCCGGAGTGTCACAGCTTTTTTTTCATGTTTGTCATTCCCGAAGAGTTTCTTAGTGGTTGCTGAAACTTAGAGTCAACTCCTGCTATGCCTTAGGCTGAGCAACCACTCGCAGATACGGCGTCACTGTCTTCCAGCCGTCGGGATACTTCTCCTTCGCCTGCTCATCGGAGACTGCCGGAACGATAATTACGTCCTCACCGCTCTTCCAGTTCACCGGAGTCGCCACCTGGTGCTTCGCCGTGAGTTGCAATGAATCAATCACCCTGATGATCTCGTCGAAATTACGACCGGTTGAAGCCGGATAATTCATCGACAGCTTCAGCTTCTTGTCTGGCCCGATCACAAAGACACTTCGCACTGTCAGCGTGTCCGAGGCATTTGGATGGATCATCCCGTAGAGGTTCGCAATCGTTTTGTCTGTGTCCGCGATCAACGGGAAATTCAAAGCCGTCCCTTGCGTCTCTTCAATGTCCTTCGCCCAGGGCTCATGCGACTCCATCTTATCGACGCTAAGCCCCAGGACCTTCACACCGCGTTTTTCAAACTGTGGCTTCAGATAAGCGGTATAACCAAGCTCGGTCGTGCATACCGGCGTAAAATTCTTTGGGTGCGAAAACAGTACTGCCCACTTGCCATCGATGTAGTCGTAGAAGTGGATCTCACCTTCGGTCGTTTGTGCCGTAAAGTCAGGCACGGTATCGCCAAGCTGCAATGACATGGTTGGTCTTCCTTTTCTAGGTAGCTTGCAATGCGGGTGTTCCATATCTCGATCCTGAGACGTGGATTGCTAAGAAGTCTGAAAAGTGAAAGCGCCTATCGCGAACGATACGCAGCCTAACAACATCGGGAAACATTCATCAGGCAAATCAACGAACTCGTCATCACTGTGTCTTCTTCCCTATACAGATAAGATGCAACAAGCATGTCCATAGAAGCAAATCTTGCCCGTGTCCGCGAACAGGTTGCAGCTGCCTGCCGGCACGCCAGCCGCCCCGAGTCTGATGTCGCCCTGATGGCCGTAACCAAGGTTCATCCTGTCGACTTCCTGCTTGAAGCGTACGCAGCCGGCCATCGTCTCTTCGGCGAAAATCGCGTCCAGGAGTTTGCCGCGAAGAATGACGCTGTCGCTCACCTCACGGACGCGGAGTACCACCTTATCGGCCCTCTGCAATCGAATAAGACTACCCGGGCCGCCGAACTCTTCCACTCCATCGACACCGTGGACTCTTTGAAAATCGCCCAGCGCCTCGACACCGCCGCAGCAGCGCTCCACAAGAAGCTTCCGGTTTACATCGAAGTCAAGCTCTCTCACGAGGAGTCCAAGCACGGCATCGCCCCCGAAGAACTACCCGCCCTGCTCGATTCACTCCGCCCTCTGACGAACGTTGTCACTGTTGGGCTTATGACTGTTCCGCCGTGGAGCGAAGACGCCGAAACCGCCCGCCCCTACTTCAAAACTCTGCGCCATCTCCGGGATGCACATCAGCGGCTCCATCCCACCCTCACCCAACTTTCCATGGGAATGTCAGGCGACTTCGTCGTTGCAATTGAAGAAGGCAGCACTTGCATCCGGGTAGGCACCGCAATTTTCGGCAAACGTATTACGATGCCATGAACAAATGTAGTTAGCCTAAACTTCACTCCCTGTGGCTGCGCACATCCTATTGAACATGGCGATTACAGAAGAGAAAACCTTGTCACCGGCCGTAAGTGAACTGGACCCGACAGTTGTTGACCCCGCTCGCGTCGAGCAGCAGATCGACGACAAGCTGATCGGCGAAAGAATTCGTGCCATGCGTCTGCGTCGTTCGATGGGCCTGGTCGAACTTGGCCGCCTTACCGGACTCTCCGCAAGTTTTCTTTCGCAGCTGGAGACGGGCCGTGTGGTCCCAACCATTCGCAATCTTGCTCGTATCGCCATGGTCTTCGAGAAAGACCTTTCTTGCTTTTTTCAGCAGGAGCGTAAGGTCACGTTCCGTCGACTCTCCAAATCGGACCGCATTCCTATAACCCGCAAACAGAAGCAGAGCGCCAAGTTTGTATCTGAAAGTCTCGGCTCCCTAATTCCCGATCGGCATATCGTACCTTGCCTCGCCGAATTCCAGCCGAATGGGGAAGACTGCGAATTCACACCAGTAATCTTCGCCGGAACCGAGTTCGTCTATGTTCTCGATGGCCAACTTGAGATAGCAGCCTCGAACCAGGTGCATCATTTGGAAACCGGCGATGTTGTCTGGATCGATGCGAGTACGCCGCGGCAATATCATTGCCACGGCAACGACCCCGCGCGAGCACTCATTGTGACGGAACATCCGAAATAGTTATTCCTTCGTTCCCACCATTACCAATCAGAAATAAACTCAAATGCCCTAATCACTTGTTCTGTGATTAGGGCATTGGCATTTCCGCTAACGTTGACTACTCCGCGGCTGAGTCTTCAATTTCTTTCCACTCTTCTTTACTCAACTCCACACTTCCCGCTCCAACATTTTCCTCCAGGTGCTGCAGAGAGGATGTCCCTGGAATCGGTAACATCACTGGCGAACGATGAAGCAGCCATGCGAGGGATAGCTGGGACACGGTAGCACCGTGCTTCTTAGCCGCATCATCCAGCTTGCCGCCCAGCTGCGCCAGCTTGCCGGCCGCGACCGGAAACCACGGAATAAAAGCGATGTTGTTCTTCTCGCAATAGTCAAGTGTGTCCTCATGCGCGCGGTCGCCAATGTTGTACTTGTTCTGCACACTGACTATCTCAATTACCTTGCGCGCCTGCTCAATCTCCTGCGGCTTCACCTCGGACAAACCGACGTGACGAATCTTGCCCGCCTTCTGCAACTCCGCAATGATTCCAAGGGACTCCTCGACTGGGACCTTGGGATCAATCCGGTGTAGCTGCCAAAGCTCTATCCGCTCCAGCTTCAACCGTCGCAGGCTCATCTCCACCTGCTGCTGCAGGTACTCGGGCCGCCCGACCGGCAACCACTTTCCCGGCCCCTGACGCGTAAGACCGCCCTTGGTGGCGATTACAACTCCTGTCTTATATGGAGCCAGCGCCTCGCCAATCAGGCGTTCGCTTACCTCCGGACCATAGGCGTCTGACGTGTCAATGAAGTTGATGCCAAGCTCAACCGCCCGCTGCAGCACCTTCTTCGCCGACGCTGTATCTTTCGGTTCACCCCAAATGCCCTCACCTGTGATGCGCATTGCGCCGAATCCCAGGCGATTTACGGGCAGGTCACCGCCCAACGAGAACGTACCGCTTTGTGCTGCATTTACATCTGTCGCAACCGTTGAATTAGCCATGGTCATACGATGCCGCGTAGGTTGCCGACGATTCCGCATCAGGCGTGTTTTCATGCTTCAGAATCAGCCTGCCTGCCGGAGACAAATTCAACGTCTCTCCTTCAATCAGCACCCGCACCTGTGCTTCAATCCCCAATCGCCGCGCGTCCGTTTCAAGCCGCTCGACCGGTTCCCCGAGTGGCTCTCGACCTAACCGAAACGTGCCGAAGTGCATTGGTACCATCCACTTCGCTCCGCAATCCAGAAACCCCTGCACTGCCTCCTCTGGCGACGTGTGCACTGCGCGATAGGTGTCTGGAGAGTACGCTCCTATCGGCAGCAGCGCCAGGTCGGGAGCGAGCCGCGCGCCTACCTCAGCGAAGCCGCTGAAATAGGCCGTATCGCCCGCATGGTAAATAGACGATCCACCCGTCGCAGGGACGATAAAGTAGCCCCCGTACTCACGATGCGTGTCGCGGAACAAACGCGCACCCCAATGCTTACAGGGCGTCATCACGACCCTTAGACCCTGGACCTGAAGCTCCTGCCACCAACTCAGAGTATGCACGCGAGCAAAACCCATTCCGGCAACTAGATCTGCTACCCCATTGGGGACAACGATCTCGGGTTCTCTCCCTGTCAACAGCCGGGTCGCACGAAGCACGCGCCGCAGTGAAGCTTTGTCGAGGTGGTCCATATGCGCATGCGTCACCAGGATCAGATCGATTGCCGGCAAATCCTGAAGCAATACTCCGGGACGTCGCTGTCTGCGCAGGACAACCAACCGTGTTGAAAACACGGGGTCGACCAGGACGTTCTTACCGCCAACCTGCAACAGAAACGAAGAGTGTCCGAGGAATGTCACCCCAGTCTCTCCTTCAGCAACAATCGTTGGCAGGATAGACTCGCCTGTCATCGGGTGTTCATGACTCTCTCGCACCAGTCGAAGCAGTTGTTTAATCTTCTGGATCCTCAAAGGGCGCTTGCGTCGCATGAATCTCCTGATCGATCATCTGTTACTTGGATGCGCATCGAACCGTCACCAACTCATATTGACTACTCACGATAGACCTTGGGTTTACAACAAAGTTGAATACCGCATCTATCTTCATGCCAGCACAGCTTGGCGGAGGATAGACCCTTGGCTCGCCCCGATCTGCACGCCACCAATTCGCCAGAACTCCCTTCGGTGGTCACATCGCCTGCTGCCGCCGTCTACACGCCTGCGACGGCGCCGACCATTGCTCACGATCCTCACCAGCAGCGCATCTGGGCTTATGTCTCGGCATCTCCTCTAGGATCATTGTGGGACCTGAAGGGCACTCCTTTGCTGGTGATCGCAAAGCGGACTTTCAACTCATTTCTAGCCGATAACCTGCTTGGGCGGGCCGCTGAACTCGGCTTTTACTTCCTCTTTGCTCTATTTCCAACTCTTGTCAGCGCCAGTTCCATGCTCGGTCTCGCCGCGCGCTCAGCCACGCATATCTACAACACCTTGCTCGCTTACCTGTCCGTGGTCATTCCGCCGTCGGCGATGGGAATCGTCATGGACACCTTTAACAAGACAACCGAAGCGTCGTCAAAGGGCAAGATAAGCTTCGGTCTTGCCGCAGCAATCTGGTCTGCCTCGGTTGGTTTCACCGCCATCCAGGACACACTCAACATTGTCTACAAGGTGCCCGAGACCCGCCCCTATTGGAAGGCTCGGGGCGGCGCAATTCTCGTCACGATCCTGCTTTCGGTGCTGGTAACTTGCCTCCTCGCTTCAATGCTCGGTGGCGATGTCCTTGCACGCCTCGCGAAGGACAGGATCTACCATCACTGGCTAGCGGCAATCGTGGCTTTCCTAAGTCGCTTGGTCGGTTGGACCATCGCCGCCGTCCTTCTTGCATTCAGCTTCTCTGTCATCTACTTCTTCGCCCCGAACGTCAAGGGTCGCTGGCATTGGTTGTCGCCGGGCGCGGCAATCGGCATCATCGCGTGGATTCTCTCCTCGCTTGGTCTTCGCCTCTACCTTCACTTCTTCAACAACTACTCCGTGACCTACGGCTCACTCGGCGCAGTAATCATCCTGCTCACATGGTTCTATATCAGCGGACTCATGCTTCTACTCGGTGCCGAGGTTAATAGCGAGATTGAAGCCGCAGCCGCAGAGAAGCGTCTGCACGCCACAGAACAAGCCCACGTCGTCGCTCCCTGACCCGCACTGGCTCCCTACTTCTCCTGCGGCTTCAATATGTTGTCGAGCCGGTCGGTCGTATCCTCCAGCCGCTTTAGCACCGGGTATCGTTCTCCGCCGTGATACTCCAGGTGCACTACCTTGAAGTAGCCCGTGTTTTCGACAATTGCCTCGATCACTGATCCCGAGCCCCTCGCGTCTCGCACACCCTGCCGCATCACTGCCGGTGTGAACGCTCGTCCGTTCACCGCGATAATCTTCATCCCTGGACCGAACCCTGCCTTGTCCGCGACCCCACCCTTCAACACGTCTCCGATGGTTCCACTCGCATTTGCATGCAGCCCGAGCGAGTACCAGAAATTAATGCTTCCAGTCTGTGCCTCTTCCATCGCCGTCCACGCGTTCGGCTTGTCGGCATACGAAAGCCGATATCCACCATTCTGCAGCCCGCCCAGCGGCGCATGATAATCGTTCGAATCGAGACGATCGCGAAGGAACTTTGCCCAGTCGTTCGCAATCACTCCGTTCAGCCCTGACACAACATCATCAAATGTATACGGCACGACCTTCGGCGCAGTGTCCCCGCCCAGTCCGTGAAATTTGGCAACGAAGTCATTCAGCGATTTTTTACCGTTCGTCATCTTGCGGATCGTCGTATCAACATCCAGCCAGATCAGCTCGCCCTCGTCGTAGTAATCGACATTCAGGCGCCAGTTGTCCCATCCACCGCCTGCGTCGTAGAGCGTTTGCGCCGCGGTCGCCGTGTCCTGCACATCACGCCAAGTCCGGCCCGGCCTGTTGTCGTACTCCGCAGCAATCGTTGCAAGCCGCTCCTTATACTGGTCGGCCGTCCATATCCCGCTTCGCGCTGCAAGCACATCGCCTAGATACTCCGTGAGCCCTTCGTAGACCCACAACAGGTCGCCTTCCATCGGCTTTTGATAGTTGCTTGTCGCCAGTCCCGCAGGCCGACGGTACTTTCCGTTCCAGCTATGTGTAAACTCGTGCGGCAGCAGCAGCCCCTCCAGCGTGAACTGCTGGTCATCCACAAACGTGCGCGCCGGCACACGGTCATCACTGGACTGATGATGCTCCAGGCCGAAGTGTGCGACCTCGTCACTCAAAGTCACCAGGAAGTGATACGCACCGTAGTGGCGGCTCTTGTAGAGTGCGCCGGTCTCGCGCACCAGCCTGTCAAACGCGTCGATATGGTCCTGCGAGAGTTCAAGCTCCTCAGGTCCATCCGCAGCCATGTCGAGATAATGCTTTGGAGTCACTTCAGGCGCTAACTCAATCTCACGGAAGTACCGGCCGGTCAGCAGTGGCGAGTCCACCAGCGTCTCCAGGCTCACCGTCTTGAAGGTGGTGTTCCCACCCTTGGCCGCACCGCTCTTCTCAAGCGCCGTACCAAACCGCCATCCATCCGGCACCATCACCGAGGGCGTCAGCATCACCGCGCTCGCGTCCGCACCGTCGGGATACACCACCAGCGTGTTCCAGCTGAGCAGCGCCAGGTTTGCACTTGTTGACCCACCTGCAGAGAACCCGGACTGGGCCGCCGATGCCAGGAAGTCCATCTTGATCTCGAGTTTGGTTACACCGTCCGGCACCGTCACGTGGAAGGCGTACATGTCGAGCTTGTCCCGCTCCCACTTGATCGCTTTGCCGTTCGCCGAGATAAAGAAGCCTGCAAAGTTCTCAATCGGCCCCGTAGGCCCATGCTCACCCGGAATCCACTTGGGATAAACAAGCGTCAGCGGTCCAGCCTTCACCGGCATAACTTCGGTCGCATGCAGAATGCGTCGGGGCGCATCGGTAAGATTTACGCTCAACGTAATCGGCGCGCCTTGCGCAGTTGCAATAACCGCTGTTGCTGCCAAAAAAGCACATGCCACAGCGGCACGCCTCTGCCATCCCAAAGCTTCACCCAAAATAGCCACACTCCCTGATCTCCTGCATTTCAAAACCAAGCTGTTGTTAGTTTATCTCGCTGCCTCGTCGCTTGCGCCCCTGGCATTTGGAACATGTCGCGTACACTAACCCCCAACCAACATGAATTCATTCTCCCTGATCGCCTTCATCAAGAACCCGTATGCAGACGTCCTGCTCGTTATCACCATCACGCTGCTCGGGGTCTCTCTGGGCCGTCTCAACAAAACCAAAACCAAGGCGGACTACCTCGTCGCCGGCCGCTCACTCCCCGCCTTTGTCCTCATCTTCACCCTGCTCTCTTCGTGGATCGGTTCCGGCTCGCTCCTCGGGGGCGCGGAAAATGCCTACAAGCATGGCTTCGCCGCTCTCTGGCAGTCCGCTGGAGGGTGGGCGGGCCTGCTCCTGATCTACTTCATCGCCCCGCGCGCCCGCAAGTTCGCCCAGTTCACTATCCCCGACCTCCTCGAAGCGCGATACAACCAGACCGCCCGCGTCCTCGGCGTCATCGCTATCCTCTTCACCTACACCGCCATCACCAGCTACCAGTTCATAGGGGGCGGAGATATCCTCCACCTCATCTTTCCCAACGTCATCTCGGCAACATTTGGCAAGTACATCATTGCCGCCTTCGTCATCGTCTTCACCGCCATCGCCGGCATGTCTTCCGTTGCGTACATGGACGTCGTCATCGGCCTGCTCGCCACCGCCACCATGCTCGTAGCCTTACCCGTCCTCATCCATCAGGCAGGCGGCTGGAGCGCCGTGCACGCAGCCTTGCCTGCGACCCACTTCCAGGTCCTCGGCGACCTGACCCTCGCGCAAGGCTTTGAGCTCTTCCTTCCCACCTGCCTCCTCATGCTCGGCAACCAGTCCATGTACCAGAAGTTCTTCTCCGCCAAGACTGAGAAGGACGCCAGCCGCGCCGTCGTCGGCTGGTTCATCGGCATCGTCATTCTGGAATCCGTCATCGTCGCGCTCGCAGTCACCGGCTCGGCACTCTTCCCCACCGGCGAAGTCAGCCAGAAGCCACGCGAGATCCTCGCCTACACCGGCATGCACGGCCTTCCCGTTTGGCTCGGCGTCTTTCTCGTGGGCTCCATCTTCGCCAAGATCATCTCCACCGCCAACAACTATCTCTTCTCCCCGGCCACCAACCTCGTAAACGATGTTTTCGTTCGCTACATCGAGAAAGATTCCTCAAACAAACGCATTCTCATCGTCAGCCGGCTAATGGTCGTCCTGCTTGGAATCTGGGCGCTCTACCAATCGCTCCACACCGAATCCGTCCTTAAGAAATCCCTCTACGCCTACACCATCTACTCCGCTGCACTCACGCCGGTCATCCTCGCTGCTTTCTTCTGGAAGCGCACGACCGCCGTCGCTGCCGTCGTCTCAATCGCTGCCGGGACCCTCGTCACCGTCACGTGGGATTCAGGGTTCGTCCATGCCCACCTTCCAGGCATCCTAACCAGCCGCGACGCCATCTTTCCTGCACTGTTGACGTCTGTTCTTTGCCTGGTAGTCGTCAGTTTCCTTACACCAAGGCCCAGCGCCGCCCAACTCGCACCGTTCGCAGAAGGCTGAAGATTCACATCACGATAAGCAGTTGGCGTTACACTTCAGTTTCGATTTGTTCGCATCCAACCCGGCAGCATCACATCCTCACCAGCCCAGCAAGGAGATAAGTCATGACAGACCCTATCGAGATCACGAGCACCCGCGAGTTTAGTTCCGACTACAAGTTCCTCCCCCAGACATTCATGAGTTCGTCAGAATCCAACGACGTCCTCTACGCCGCAGTCGCAGAAGAAGAAGAGGACGACGATGAAGTCGCCGAAATCAAGGACCCCGACGATGAAGATCTCGACGATGAAGATGAAGACGACGACCTAGAAGACGATGATGAGGACGAAGACGAGGACGACGAGGAAGAGGACGAACTCGAATACGAAGACGATGATGAAGACGATGACGACGAGGAAGATAAGGAAGAAGAGACCGAGTAATCCAGCATAGTTCGGGGTCTCACCATCGTTTGCTCATCACGCCATCGAAGTGTTGGCGCTTACTTCAGCAACGCACCCGAAGATAGAACCGCACCAGAGAGTTACACGATGCCTCAAACCCAGGCCATTGTCCACGATAAGGACAATGGCCTGGACTGTGTGTGAATGGTCCGGCCCGAAACTTCCGTCTCTTGTGGAGCGACGGATTTTGCGACATATCGCCACATCTGAAGCCATCCCGCACCAGGCTTGTCTTCGCTCTTCGCAATGAGTGTCCACCACCAGACGCCGTCATCCATGCCGCAGCCGGGTCGAATCAAAGCGCCAACTGTGATACGGTCAGCCAAAGAGGCCTCAAATGTCACGAAGCGAAAGCTACCATTGCGATGTCTGCGGCAAACTGAAAAGCGACACCGAGATTTGGTGGATGGCTTGGATCGACTGCTTCAAAGGGGATAAGCCCGAAGAAGATCAGCCCCTCTTTAAGCTCACGCGCTGGAGCAGCGCCCAGGCCCACTCCGATGACGTCAAGCACCTCTGCGGAGCCCGATGCTCGGAGACCCTCATCGACCGCTGGATCTCCGACCAACGCGAAAACCCAGAGGCACACTGCGAGCCCTGATCGAGACCCCGGCCGTCGCGCTAAGCACAGAGCACTGAGCACTGAGCACTGAAAAGAATCACTGCAGTTGCCTGTTCTCTTCTCTTGTCATTCCCGAAGAGAATCTGCGTTTGCAAGTAACCTTGCACCCGCAGACACCCTCGTCAACTCGGCCAAGCCACGTGAATGGAGAGAGCCTTCCGCATCTATCAGTCACCCTTCGCAGCGGGTTCCACACTCACTTTGGCGGACTCGCCGGAGGCGTCTTATCCGGCGTCGCATCCTGCACCGTCTGCCCGTTGAAGATGATCGTGCTTGTACTCCGGAACCGCTTGTAATCCGTGTACTTTACCGTCGACCGCATATGCACATCCTGGCTCAGCGCCCCATCCTGCGCAGCAAAGTGCAGATTACCCTCGCCCTTGGTATACGTCGGGAACCAGTACTGCCCATCGACCTGCTCGTAATACGTCGTAAACGGAGGCTGCAGGTCTTCATGTCCGCGCCGGGTGTCCTGCGGCACCGTCTGCCCGTTCACCAGCACAATCTGAAAGTCCTGCGCGTCGATCCAGACCTTGCCTTTGAAGTAGTGCTTTCCCTTCTCCAGCTTCTTCGGCCCCGCATCGAAAACGTACGTGTCGATATCGTCCACATGCTGCTTGCCGAGATACGTCACGTCATACTCCGGCAGGTCTTGCGTCGTCAGAATAAACGGCAGCCGATGCTCAATCTCCTCTAAGTCCGTTGGCGACATCATCACTCGCTCCAACGTGTTCTGCGGCGCAAACACTACATGCTCCTCACGCCGACCGTCCTTGGCAAACGTGATGTCCGTCACCTGTTGATACTCGCCATCCACCTTGTTCGTATCTTCCGCAAGCGTGTCGATCTTTACTGACTGGCGAAACGCGTAGTCCTCGCGCGCTTTTTTGAAAATTTCCTCCCGTGCCGCAAACTTCTCAATCATCTGCTGCGTCGTCATGTCCTTCGGCGGCGAAGGATCAAGCGGCCCGAACCCCGCAATCCCCTCCTGCCCATAGGAGGCTGCGGTTAGAAGGCTCAGCAGAATTGGGGCCATCAAGGCAGTGCAACGCAGGTTCATGACTTCTCCAGGGGCAAGGCGCTCGTCAGCTTTGCCACTAACTAGAAGAGTAGACGGCTGCGCATCAGGAAAGGTTCTCCCTCACACGAACGGCTTGCACACCCAGGACCTTCTTCCCTGTGCAGGCATGTTCCTTGTGCAGGAATGTCTTAGTGCAGGAATGTCTTGACGAAAGAACGTCTTGCTTAAGGGCACGGCTTCAGCCGTGCCATCAACACTGCTATCGCAGGGCGGCTTTAGCCGCTGAGGTACGCTTCCGCTGAGGAACAGCATCACTACTACACCTTCCACTACCCCTGTCAGTCTTCGCGAATCGAAGGATCTCCCTTCTCCCTGTCATTTAGACTTTCCCGATGAAGCTCATCCCCGCCGCACTCCTCCTCGCGTCGCTCGTCCTCTCCGCGGGAGCTCAAACTAAGCGTCCCATGACCTTCGAAGATCTCCAGGCCATGCACCGCGTCTCCGACCCCCAGGTCTCGCCCAGCGGCAAGTGGGTCCTCTTCTCCGTAATGGATGTCGACCT
>CAHJWN010000079.1 GCA_903642265.1 Acidobacteriaceae bacterium
AGGCGACGCCTACAACGGTGAAGGCAACATGAGCGAAGATAATCCAGCGGCGGGAAGACTTGTCAGTCGCGTAAGTGCTTTCGGCCCGGGTGAGGGCGGCTAGGATGAGCAAGAGTAAGGGAAGGTACGCCGGAAAGGTGTAGTACTCCTGATTCGTGGAGAGAGAAAAGAAGCCGAGGACGAGCGCGGAATAAAGGGTGAGAAGCAGGGTGGCGCGCTCTGTGTAAGTTGCTGGCTGCCCCAGCTTCGCAAATACCAGGGAGATGCGCCGCCGAAACCCTACGAAGAGCAGCGGAGAGAATAAGGCCCATGGAAAGAGCCAGACAAGGTGAAGGCTCCAGAAGAGATAGCCGGGGAGCTTGTTGTAGTCGACCGGATAGCGCTTCCCAAGAAATCGGAGGAAGTGCTCGTTGACAAAGTAGAACCAGAAGAAGCCATGCGCGTGGCCGTTCAGTGAGCCGTCGGTGTTACGGAGCCCAGCCAGAATGTGCCACGGCGCGGCAATCGCCAGGAAGAGCAGGATGCCGGTAAAAGGACGCAGTCGGCGCCAGTTTCGATACTCACCGGTCAGGGCAAGATACACGAAGGCAGTTCCAAAGAAGAAGACCAGGGCGACCAGTCCCTTGGTGAGGACGGCCAAGGCCAGGCTCAACCAAAATGCGTACGGGTAGACCTTACTTGCTAGTGCAAACGATGTCGAACTCCTCGCATGCGGCCTACTGAAAGTAGGCTGAGCCACGATGATCGGGGTGCCAACCAGTGTCTCTGTCTCAACAGCCCGTGGCGGACCTTCCCGAATCTCCGAGTCGGGATTTGGTGCACCGCCAGTTGTGACTGGAGTGAGTGTTTCCAGAAAGGTGTAGAGGGCGGTGGCGAGGAACAGCGAAAGCCACACCTCCGGGATGAACACGCGGGTGAAGAGGAAGACTCCAGCCGACGTGAGGATTGCGATGCCGGTGTAGAGTCCGGTGCGCGCGTTGAAGGCTTTTGAGCCCCAGGCATAGCCCAGCAGGGAAAGCAGGAGAACAGCAAGAGCCTGCGGCAGATGCGCGGCAAATGTGTTGAAACCGAAGATGCGGAAGCTGCACGCAACCAGCCAGTATGGCAGCGGCGCCTTCTCAAGGTAGCGGATGCCATTGGCATACAGCGTGACCCAGTCTCCGCTGGTGACGATGTGCCGGGCAGCGCTGGAGTGGGTGGCATCTGCGTCATCGAGCAATGGTGGGGCGAAGAGCGAGGCGAAGAAGATTGCCATCCACAGCGTGAGAAGGATGGACCACGCCATGGCGCGGCGGCGTGCAGCATCGTGCGAAACGACGTTGCTGGAAGAACCAGGATCTGCGTCAGCTTTGCGCGATGCTGTTTCTGCTACGGAGGTTTGTATCGTCATGGCGGCTTGCGTGCTCTGCTTAGAATACTGATTAAGGCGCGCAGTGAAACGCCGCCTAAGCTCTGCCGTCATCCATCCGATGTTCGCAGAGCGACACAGCGGTCGCACGCTCTAGCCAGGCAAAGCCATATCATCGAGCGCCCACTGGAAGCCGGATGGGTACTTGCTCCTCTCAGGACTGAGAAGGATTGATACTTAGGCGTTGATTACTTTTTCGAGACCTTCCGGCGTGAGCTCTTGGTGGAGGTAGCGTAGGCGGCACGGACAACCCGAGGGTCAATCAGATTCTGGAGCATGGCTGGACCGCGGGTGAAGGTGACGTGCGCAATTGAGCCCTTGCGGAGACGGATCCTGGGGGCGGCCGGTGTTCCTGCTGGAACTAGAAGACCGGCCAGGAAGATGCCGAGGTTCGGATTATGACCCACAAGGAGAATGTTTTCCTTGCCCACAATTGATTGCAGAAGCTTTTGGAAGTCGTTGGAGGTGGCGGTCGGTGACAGCGCTTCGGATTTTACGATCTGTGCTTCGTAGCCTGTCTCGGTTGCGACAAGTTGCGCCGTCTGGAGGCTGCGCTTAAGAGGGCTTGATATCACGAGGTCAAACTGCGTCTTCTGGGCGTTGAGGATTGTCGCAAGCTGAAGACAGTGTCGCTTCCCTTCCTTATCAAGCGGTCGTTTCTTGTCGATCAATGGATTGGGGCGGCTTGTTCCAGCACTTGCATGGCGAAGAATAAACAAATTCATAGTCTGTTAACAATACTAAATGCCGCGAAGCAGTTGCTCAACTTCCAGCAGCGTTGGCATCGATTGCTGCGCTCCCGGTCTGCTCACGGAAATAGCAGCCGCCGCTGCCGCAAATACGGCCGCATCGTAGGGCGATTTCATCATCAGCAGGGCGGTAGCAAACGCGCCGTTGAAGCAATCGCCGGCGGCGGTCGTGTCTACAGGGCAAGCTTCAAACGGAGAGATTCGAGCAGGCAGCACTGTGTTGGAAGCAAGGTATGCTCCACGCGCCCCTTGTTTAAGCACGACACCGTCTACTCCCTTTGCCAACAATCGATTGACCAAGTCTGCGGAATCACCCGGGCTATGGAATTCTTCCCCAACGACGTAAAAGGCTGCCTCGGTTTCGTTCGGCGTAAACCAGGTGACTGCCTGGAAGAGCTTGGCCGGTAGATAACAGGCTGGTGCAGGATCGAGCATCAGCGGGATGCGTTCGTTGAAACAGATTTGGGCAAGGTGCTCCACGGTTGCGAGGGGTACTTCAAGCTGTGCCAGCACCATGCCGGCCTGGCGCAGTTGCCATATGTTTGCGTCGAGGTCCGCAGGTGTAAGCAGCGCATTTGCGCCGGGTACGACCACGATGCTGTTTTGGCCGCTCTCCGTCACTGTTATCGATGCCACGCCAGAAGCACCATCGGAGATCATTACTGCCGATACATCCACACCTGCTTCCTTCAGGTCCGCGAGGAGTTGCTTACCAAACACGTCCGAGCCGACGCGCCCGATCATTTGCACCGGGTAGCCGAGCCGCGCGACAGCAACAGCCTGGTTAGCTCCCTTACCGCCAGAATGCGTTTGAAAGTTTCTTCCCGCGACGGTTTCACCCTCAACCGGTATGCGGTCCGTTGTGACGACAAGATCGATATTGATGCTGCCTACTACGACGACCGGCTTTCGTTCTGTGTTCATGGTGTCTCCGCCAACAAAGCTCTCAGAGGTCCCGAGCACAATGCAAGCCTGACGTAGAGGATTGCAGGAAGAGGCTGCGAATCATGAGTTCGGTAGGGCGAGCGACGGCCTGCTGGAACGATGCTGCTGCCATGATCTTTCTGCCAGGCGGATGCGTGAGCGGAGTTGCAGCAGACGAATGATGCTCGTCCCGGCCTCGCCGTATAGATAACCTGGGTCCCGCCGCACAGCTGATCCGGGACACAGAAAAACCCGCATGAACTAAGTGGTTCATGCGGGCCAGGCAAGCCGATCTAAACAGCCAGATCGGAAAGTGGTTATAGACTAAGCCGCAGCAGCCAGGCTCTTGCGAAGGTCAAAGCGGTCGAGGTTCATCACCTTGACCCATGCGCTGACGAAATCCTGGACAAAGGCTTCTTTTGAGTCAGAGGACGCATAGACCTCTGCCACGGCACGCAGCTGTGAGTTCGAACCAAAGATGAGGTCGGCACGTGTCCCCGTCCACTTCACCTCACCCGTTTCGCGATCGAAGCCTTCGAACATACCCTCGGACGTAGATGACGCCTTCCACTCAGTGGACATGTCGAGGAGATTGACGAAGAAGTCGTTCGTCAACGTTCCTGGCTGGCTGGTGAGTACACCATCCTTTGACTGCCGGTAGTTTGCGCCAAGCACGCGAAGACCACCAACAAGCACCGTCATCTCAGGCGCTGTCAGCTTGAGCAGCTGTGCACGGTCGATCAGCAATGCCTCTGACCGGGTCGAATGACCCAGACGAAGGTAGTTGCGGAAGCCATCCGCAGTGGGCTCGAGCGGAGCGAACGAGTGAACATCGGTCAAGTCCTGGGAGGCATCCGTACGGCCGGGTGAGAACGGAACCGTCAGCTGGTGACCAGCCTTCTTGGCAGCTTCTTCAATGGCGGCGCAGCCACCAAGAACAATCAGGTCAGCGAGGGAAACGGTCTTTCCACTGCCGTTCTGCGCTGTCTGGAAGTCCTTCTGAATGCCTTCAAGGGTTGTGAGGACCTTCGCCAGCACCAGCGGCTGATTCACTTCCCAGTTTTTCTGAGGCTCCAGGCGGATTCGGGCACCATTTGCTCCACCGCGCTTGTCAGAGCCGCGGAAGGTTGCAGCGGAAGCCCATGCTGTCGAGACAAGCTGAGAGATGGTTAGACCCGATGACAGGATCTTGGCCTTGAGCGTGGCAACCTCCGCGTCGCCGATCAGCACGTGGTCCACCTCAGGAACGGGATCCTGCCAGAGCAGGACTTCCTTAGGAACCAGAGGCCCAAGGTAACGGACGATGGGCCCCATGTCGCGATGGGTCAGCTTGAACCAGGCGCGGGCGAATGCATCTGCGAACTGTTCTGGATGCGCCTGGAAGCGTTTGCCTATTTCCTCGTAGATGGGGTCGAAGCGGAGAGCAAGGTCGGAGGTGTACATCATCGGCTTATGCTTCTTACCCTCGATGTGCGCGTCGGGGATCTTTGCTTCCTCTTCGTTGGCATACCACTGCCATGCACCACCAGAACCTTTGCCGAGTTCCCATTTGTAGTTGTAAAGGTTGTCGAGATACTCGTTGTCCCACTTGGTCGGTTGCGTGGTCCACGCACCTTCAAGACCGCTCGAGATGGTGTCCTCAGCATTGCCTTTTCCAGCCGAGTTTTTCCAGCCGAACCCTTGATTCTCAATAGCTGCGCCTTCGGGTTCCGGACCGACGAACTTGCTTGGATCATGGGCGCCATGGCCCTTGCCAAAGGTGTGACCGCCGGCGATCAGCGCGAAGGTCTCTTCGTCGTTCATCGCCATACGACCAAACGTCTCGCGAATATCGTGCGCCGAAGCGAGTGGATCGGGCTTACCATCGGGCCCTTCCGGGTTGACGTAGATCAGGCCCATTTGAACCGCAGCAAGAGGGTGATCGAGATCGCGCGCGCCCTGGTAGCGATCGCTGCCCAGCCATGTGTGTTCCGCACCCCAGAAGATGTCCTCCTGAGGAACCCAGACATCGGCGCGACCACCTGCGAAGCCGAAGGTCTTGAAGCCCATCGATTCGAGAGCGATATTGCCGGTGAGAATCATGAGGTCTGCCCAGGAGATGCTCTTGCCGTACTTCTGCTTAATCGGCCAGAGTAGACGGCGAGCCTTATCCAGGCTGACGTTATCGGGCCAGCTGTTGAGAGGTGCAAAACGCTGCGTACCCATGCCTGCGCCGCCGCGGCCATCGTAGATGCGGTACGTGCCAGCGCTGTGCCACGCCATGCGGATGAAGAATGGTCCGTAATGACCGAAGTCCGCAGGCCACCAGCTCTGCGAATCGGTCATCAGGACGTGGAGGTCCTTGATGACGGCATCGAGATCAAGCTTCTTGAACTCTTCGGCATAGTCGAAGTCGGCACCGAAGGGATCGGCTAACTTGGTGTTCTGGTGCAGGACAGCCAGATCCAGGCGATCAGGCCACCACTCATAATTTGAAAGCACGTTGCGGGAGGTGTGGGTGACGGCACCATGCTTGGGCGATTCTGTCTCTGTGGCGGTGATGGAGCTGCCGCCGTGTGGAACTGGGCATTTCATCTCTTCTGGCAATTTGGGCTCCTTCTAACTGGGTGGGCACCCGATGTTGTGTTGCGTTTACGTTGATAAAAACATTTGTTTCAAAGCGAACGACCGGCCCGCAGAGAGCGTCTGCGCATCATGGATTCTCGCGGATCATCCTGTATTCAGGTGGCCGCTGCTCTCTGATTTCATACGACCCTTTGCAGGCGCGCACTTGGTGCAAAGTCCACGAGCGATCAGCTCGCATTCACGAAGCACTCGCCTTCCCAGCGAATCTGGAGTTGGCCGGGGAACATCATACCAATCAACATCTTCCACGTTCCCGCAGCTATCGCAGATGAAGTGATGATGCCGCAGCCCTTTCGCGTCGAAGCGTGCGGCACGACCCTCGACTGCGACTTCGCGTACAAGTCCTGCCTGCACGAGGTCGCGAAGGTTGTTGTACGTGGTGGCTCTCGAGGAACGCGGATCCAGGCGATTCACTGCCTCGAAGATCTCGGCGGCGGTGGGATGATCCGGATGCTCTGTAAGAAACGCCATGACGCAGTGCCGCTGCGGCGTGCACCGCAATCCGCAGCTTTCGAGACTTCGTCGTATGGCTTCAGATTCCATGCTCTACATTAGAATCTGTCTAAACTCGGAATTTGTCAAAACACATCGCCTTGTATAAAAACGCATAAGCCTCTTACAAGCTGTGCCCGTCCAGTTGCAGCTGCAGCAATTTCAACTCGATCAGACGAATTCTTCCTTTCGCAGGCGGGGTAAGAACAACCCGGAACTGCTGGCCCTGGGTAGGAGGAATCATGATCGAGTTTGTTCCGTTTCCAATTGGAGCGGCAGGAGCCTCGCGTTGCCCAGGTACAGGTCTCCAAGTGCCATCGAGCATGTACTCCAACCGGACTTTTACCGGGACAGAGAAGGCAGTGTCATCTGCGAAGAAGAAGAGCTGAGCCTCGGTAATGACGTGCGGGTGACGCAGGTCAACCGAGAACGTGACCGGATGCACTGGTTCAGCACCGGACGGTGGTTCCGGTGCTGGAGACCACCCGTTAGCGATTTCGGGAAAGTACCAGGTCCGCCCGTCAATCGCTTCGTAGAGATGGGCGTCATCGGTTGCAGGAGACCCGAAAGCAATCGGGAGATCTGTATCGGAACTCGGGGGGCGTTGCTCCCAGACGTTAACAGCCACATCCTGTGGCTCAGCCGTTGAAGCCTTCATCGTGATCCGCTTGAGCGGCAAAACGAGGTGCCCTATTGGCTGTGGACCAGCGATCCGACGGCCATCGCTGAAGATTGAGAGACCTCTTCCGAGGTGATACCGGGTCCCTAGGGCGTCGTAAAGAACTGTGAGTTCGTGGCCGTGGTATCGCAATCCCTGGAGTGCGAAGTACTTGAAGGAAGCCTCCGAAGTAGAAGCAGCAGGAAGCAACGGATCGATCTCCAGTACATCATCGCTGCGCGGCTGTATGCCCAAGAATCCTGAGATGACAAGGTCGATGTAAGTAGAGTGATTATAGTGATGACTACGCGGGAGACCTACAATCACCTTCCCGGTATCGGGATCATAATCTTCTTGGAGATCCAGAGTGCCGTCCGGTAATTGGTGCTGCTGGGTGTACTGCTGAAGCAGATGTACGTAGTCGGCTTTGGAGACCACCGTCTGATTGTGGTCGTGAAGCAAGGCTGCCATCGCGGTCAAGGTCTGGGATGTTTGAAAGGGCCAGGACGGTCCATTCCATTGGCATTCGCGCAGGCCTGTCGAAGCGTCAAAGCGATACTGACGCATGTACCGTGGGTAAGAAGGCTCTGCAGTTCGCAGCCCATATTTCCCTGCCAGCTCATCCGATTTCAAAACATGAGTCCATGCCGAGTCATAGGCCTTATCTGCTTGCGATAACGTACCGTGAGTAGGCAATCCATACATCCATGGCACATATTGCACCAGCTCTCGGCCGCGAATAAATTTGCCTGCTTCTACAAACTGGGTAGACCGCTGGTACATATCCGTAAATGCGAGTAAGTCAGGATTCCACAGTAGTCCCAACGTGGCTTTCCGAAGGGCTTCTGCCCGGCGGTCAAATCTACCAGCTAATTCACTGTTGCCGCTTATGCGGGCAAGGTTCGCAATCGCTCGAGCATTTGCGAATTGATACGCGTTGATCGATGGACGAAAGCTGTAGCCCCCGGTGAAACCGTTCTGCGAATCACGGGCCGACGGCTTATCGGTAAACCCCGCTCCTGAAGCGTCAATCGAAGCGATGCTGTATTCGGTCGCATCAGTCAGAGGCTCTATCCAATAAAGATTGCGGGTGTGATCGAAGTGATCGTCCCACAGATTGTAGATGTGCTCCATCGTGTCCAGATGACGGATCGCGGGCTGTGCATCCCCGGTCACCTGTGTCCATGCGTATGTAGCCGCCGCGATGGATTCGGAGAAGTGCCGGTCGTTTCCACCGCCGGCGTATAGATGGTCTACAAGCGAACTGACGTAGGCCGGGTTACGAAGCCAACGGCCTTCAAGAATGTGAAACGACGAAGAATCGTTCAGGTCGGTATAGGGCTTGCGGGCCCACGGAACATCAGGGAGGAACTCAGTTTCGTCCGTTCCCTGCTCTCCGATGTCCCGCATGTGGGCGCGGTAGAGCTTCCAGCGGTAGTAGTAGACCCGCTCGATATTGGCATCGTCTATCTCGAAGAACGGAATGTTCTCTGCAAACCATGGCGCATCGTTTCCGAAGTACTTCTTCGCCAGCCCGGCTTCTGGCAGCACCTTCCCAGATGCGGCATGCTGTACTTGCCCCGGCAGCCTAACGGCAAGCGTAAGACACGCGGTAAGTGTAAGCAGCATTCGATGTAGAAGCTGAAAATGGCTCATAATTGTTCATAACGCCTGCGTGCCAAGCTCGATGGGCTGCAGGGGCAACAGCGACCAGATCATCTTCGCAGATCATGGAAGATAACGTAGGATGCCTGACTCCTCGAAATTGATTACAACCTAGGTACATCCAGCCAACCCCATATCCGGGTGCGCAACCCGATCGCCAATGCTGCGTCTACCCTTCAACCCTAGAAATCTTGCCGGAGATATAAATGCATCGTTTTCTCGTCGCCGCGGTCTGGTCAGCGCTCGCTGTACAGATCACGGCTGCTGCAACTGTGCCCACCTTCCAGTCGCAGCAACCACAAGCGGCCTGCGCCGGACGCACGCTTACGGGTACAGTCCAGGACAGCACCTCGGCGGTGATCCCAGGAGCCACCATTCAGATCGACGGCAGCAACAGTCAGATCGCCAGCAGCAACGGGCAGATCGCCAGCAGCAACGGGCAGATCGCCAGCAGCAACGGGCAGATCGCCAGCAGCAATGGTCAGGCAGACGACCATAGCAGCCAAAGCGAAACCACTGGCAACGACGGTCGCTTCAGCTTCCAGTGCGTTCCAGTCGGCCCACATCACCTCACCACTTCTGCAGCTGGATTCGCGACCGCACAGCAGGAACTCGCAGCCCACTTCCCTAACGACTTCCGCATCACTTTGGTTCCGGCAGACTCCGTCAGCATTGATGTCGACGCACAAGAAGAATCTGCTGGATCGGTGCTTGGGGGGTTGAACGGTACGACTCTGAATGAAACGCAATTGAGTACCCTCGCCGACGATCCTGATGATTTTCAGAGACAGCTGCAGCAACTTGCCGCTGCAGGTGGCGGACCACCCTCCGGAACCGTGATCTCGGTCGATGGTTTTCAGGACGACAGTCCCCTGCCACCCAAGTCTTCGATTGCTCGAATCGAAGTAAACCCGGATCTCTTTTCCGCTGAGAATCGTCAACCGCCCTATGAGGGCGGCCATATCCAGATCTTCACCAAACCGGGAGCCAAAAACTTCCACGGTTCGCTGTTCACCACGAACTCCTCGCAGTGGATGAACGCCCGGGATCCATTCTCCGATGCGCCCGCTTCGATCGGAAAGCAGCGGTACGGCTTCACGCTGAACGGCCCCGTTCGCAAGCAGGGTTCAAACTTTTCGCTCGCACTCGAACACCGGGCGATCGATGAGTTCGCCGTCGTCAATGCAGTCACTCTGGATTCTGGCGGCAACCAGGTGTCAACGATCGCGAATGTGCCTGTACCGCAGCTGCTCTGGATTGGCAGCGGCCGTGTGGACGCGCAACTTGGTCCAAAGAACATCGCCTTCGTCAGCTACTCCGCAAACGTCAACCATCTTGCGAATGTTGGAGCGGGTGGGACTTCGCTGCTTGAGACCGGCTACGACTCGAATCACTACGATCACATTCTCCGCGTCTCGGATACGACGACCATCTCTCCGAATCTCCTTCATGAAAGTCGCGTCAGCATTGACTTTCGCGGAGAGATCGACAGTCCTAATTCCAACGCTCCACAGGTGGAGGTCGCTGGCGCCTTCACCGCTGGAGGCGCAGACATTGGGCCGCAGCGTATTCGGCAGGTTCGCACGGAGTGGGACGATGATTTCATTCTGAGTAAAGGCAGGCATTCGCTGAAAGCGGGTCTGCAGCTCTTCGACTATGTGGAGCACCAGACCCTGACCGACAATTTCAATGGCAGCTATATATTCGGTGGTGGAACCGCACCTGTCCTTGACGCCAACAATGATGCGACGGCCGTAACTACAACTATCTCCGGTCTAGAACAATATCGGCGGGCCCTGCTGAACCTGCCCGGAGGATCGCCCACCCAGTATTCCTCTGTCACAGGCAATCCTAAGATCGCGTTCACCGAGTTCTACCCTGTCTTCTTCGCGCAGGATGACATCAAGCTGACCCCTGACTTTACTGTCTCCGCGGGAATCCGCTACTTCTATGCAAACCATCCATTTCAGGATACCGGCTTGACGCCGCGACTTGGCATCGCCTGGGCCCCCGGCGGCAGCAAGACTCTCAAGCTGGACGCGCACCTTGGATTGTTCAGCGGCCACAGTCCGAACGGCCTGCAGGGGACACAAGCGGAGCTTCTACGCGAAGACGGCACTGAGCGCGTTACCTCGCTCGTCTACAACACCGTCTACGGCTCGCCTGCGATCACCGGCAGTGCGGTGATCCATGCTGTCCGCACGCTTGCACCGCACTATAAAAGCAACCAGATGGCCATCGCGGAGATCGGCGTGGACAAGACGTTGCACTTTGGCTTCACCTTGAGCGCCAACCTGACCTACGTGCGCGGCTGGCACGAGGAACGCACCCTCAACGTCAACGCGCCTCTGAATGACTCGCCCACAGGCCCACGCGTTGCAACACCGAACCTCAATGTGCTTCAGTTGCAGAGCTCGGGCGACACGGCGGGCGACTCGGAGTTTGCCGGAATTGGCAATCAGAAGTTCAAGGCTGTGCAGTTCTTTGTCGGTGCAGTCCGGAACCACACCCTCTCCGACACGGATGGCGATGCCTTTTCTACGCCACAAAGCTCCCGCACCAACGCAGGCGAGTACGCTCGGCAGAGCGGGGATTCGCTCTGGGAAAATTTTGCGAACGTCACGGTAAAGCTGCCGAAGAAGATCGTCATCTCGACGAACTACTACGGCAATGGCAACTCGCCCTTCAACATCACCACCGGCTTCGACAACAATGGCGACGGCAACTTCAATGACAGACCCCAGTTCGCCAGCCCGGGACAAGCAGGAGCCGTTCCTACGCCGTTCGGAGATCTGGTCGCCACAGGAGGAGTTGGAGTTCTCGGCCGCAATCGCGCGAGCCTTCCCTGGAACTTCCACGTAGATGGCAACGTCCAGCGTGTCTTCCCTATAACGCGCAATGCCAAAGCTGATCACCAGCAGACGATAACCGCGAACATCCGCTCGTCCAATCTGCTGAACCACACCAACGTCACGGCGGAGGGCGGTGTGCTCGGCTCCCCATTGTTCCTGGTTCCTTACGGTGCCGACAACAGCCGGCGTATTGAGGGCGGCGTCCGCTATAACTTCTGACGACGTGTTGCCGTCAGATCTACATCCGATCGGCCATCTGGCAACAGGATGATGCTAGAGCTGCTTCACGTTGAAACCCTCGATAGCAATTATCGGTTTTTCGCCTCGCGCATCGGCCACCTGGATCTGCGTAAAGAGCGTTCGAGTTTCGCCGGGCATCAGCGCGATGTAATTATCGTCGTGGATTACCGGCAGGATCCGATCCCGCGTCGTCTCGCGAAGCGTCTTGAGACGGAGCATCAGGGCCGGCGTTGCTGAAGTATTGCTGACTGTGGTCTTGAGTGACCAGACACTACCCTGCTGCTCGGCAACCGTAACGTTGCGGATGGTGGCCTTTGCAAGAGTGCGTATGGCACGATAGTCTCCTTGCCTGGTCCCGCGCATGTAGAAGTTGGACGAAATGAGTTTGCCCGATCGCACCAGGCTCAGGCGAAGGAAGTGAACGTCACTGAGATTGGCGGGATAGGCCATCCGCGTAATGATTCTTGTGCTGTCTTCCGGGCTGTCGACAGGAAAAGACCTTCGCATCATGCTCTTGCCATCCAGATTGAACACTTCCAAATCTGCCGTCAATCCAATGGCGTTTGGAGCGCTGTAGTTGACCACCTCGATGTCTTCGGTGAGGCTGTTCCACTGGATGTGGAGCGGCTCTGAACCTTTCTTGCAGCCGAAGTAGGCTGACGTTGGTTCGAGATAATAGTCGTATGTCTGCCATACGAAGGACGGCCAGCATGGATGGCTCATCCACAGCAGAACGCCCATTCGGTACTTGCTCTGCGATTCAAAGATGGCGCGGTAGGAATCGTAATTGAGGAATTGTGCAAGCGACACCCACTCCTCTGCGTTGCTGGCGCCACCATACGACTCTTCGATCAGCGTGAGAAGGGCACTTCCGCCCTGCGCACCAGCGAGCGTAAAGTCGTGCAGGCCCCAGTCGAGGCCCTGCGGCCACAGCGCCGATTCAGGCATCATTGCGCGAATACTCTCCATCGACGGAATTGTTGGGGCGCCGATTTCGCTGTGCAGCTTTGCATCGGCAACGCGAAAGTAGTTCGGCGTTGAGAGCGTCCGATATGGACCGTGCCCGCTGACCGGCCCGTCCGCGGAACTGCCGATGTAGTAAATGCCGGGATGGATCTCAGCCAGGAGTTTCCGGATGCCAGCCTCCAGCGGGGCCGGCGGGAACCACTCATTGCGGCCGCAGTACAGGCCAATCGAGCTGTGGCGACGAATGCGTAACAAGTAGTCACGCGCATTGGCCAGGAAGAGTGCGTTGTCTTCAGGGATGGGCCCATCCCATGGGTTTGCGAGCCAGAAGTCCTGCCAGACAACAACTCCGTGGCGATCGCAGGCTTCGTAAAACGCAGCATCACCGATCTGACCTACCCAGTCGCGGATCATGGTGAAATTCTGCTCACGATGATAGCGAACCGCAGCGTCGTACTCTCGAGCGCGATACCGAAGCATCGACTCGCCAAAACCCCAGTTCCCACCCCTGGCGATGAACCTGCGACCATTGATAAACAGTTTGAGCTTGCCGTCCTCTTCGGTGCCCGTCATCTGGCGGATACCTGCCTTGAAGGCCAGGTGATGATGCGTTTTGCCAGCTGCTTCAAAGCTTAGCTTCACATCGTAGAGGTGCGGTTCGCCATAGCCGACTGGCCACCATAGCTCGGGATGGGCGATCCTTAGTTGCGCGTGAGTCGCAGGCGAGAGCTTGATGACCTCGCGCCCGGATCCGCCGAGTTTTACCGGCTGGGCAAACGATACCGTACCAAAGCTGCCGCGAAGCATGCCGCTGACAGGCCCGAGTGTATGGTTAGTGGCGATGACTTCAATGGCAATGTCAGCATGGCTGACATCAGGCAGCGGAAGTATGGACGTGACAAGTGGGTCTTCAAGAGTGACAGCACCGGTGTTTGTGAGCGCTGCCTCTGCCCAGATGCCGGTGTTGCGGCCGCGGATAGTGGGGATCCAATCCCAACCTATGGACGCGTGATACGTAGGATTGTCTGAGCCAAGGGCGCCGCCGTTCTTGCCGCTCGAAGCATAGGTCTTCTGTTTACAGCTTCCTGGAGTATGGTTCTTGCGAATGAGAACAGCGATCGTGTTTGTAGCTCCCGCACCAAGTTGCTTGGATACCTCAAAGCGGCCGCGCATAAAACCACCGTCAATGCTTCCGAGCTTTGCACCGTTGAGATAGACATCTGCCTTCCAGTTGATCCCTTCAAAGCTGAGCCACGTAAGCTCTCCGGGATTACGAACCGGCGTCGCAAACTCAGTGCGATACCAGAAGTCGGCGTAGAAGTAGCTATCCGAAATCTGTAGCTGATTCTGGCCGAAGTTTGGGTCAGCTACAGCGCCGGCATTGAAGTAGGAAGTGAGCACCGTCCCAGGCACGGTGGCAACGATCCAGGAAGAGTCCTCGAAGCCGGGGCTGGAGACAACCTCGCCGGTTGCGGAGACCTGTGGAGCGCGTTGCAGCCGCCACAATCCACCGGAAAGGGGCAGACTACCCTCGTCTGCGATCGCCGTAGGGGCCGGCTTGACGATGAAGCCGCCATGGCCGAAGACCTCGAACTCACTCAGGATGTAGCCTTCCGCCGTTGTTGGGCGTGACATCAGAACACGGACGTACCGGCCCGCAGCCGAGGTGAGCCGCAAATCGTCCTTCAGGCTGTTTGGGTCCGCAGCGATCGATTGAATGTCATGCCACACCAGGGCGTCATCCGACACCTGGAGCTTGCCTTCAGCGGAAGGAGCAATCCAGTGCAGCGTGACGCGATCAAACGAGAAGCGAGCACCAAGGTCTACAAAGACCCATTCCTCATCGTATCCGGCTGCTTTCCAGGCACTCGTGAAGCTATATGGGCCTCCGATCTCAACCTTGCTGGCACCACGATAAAAGTCCACCTGGCCGAGTTTCCAGCCCACTGTTGCAGCAGTGGCAGATGTTTCCGCAAAGTCGGCGGAACTTGAACCGTTCGTGGAACTAAATGCGACGCGGTAGAAGCGGCTGTTCGACGGCTGCAAGAAGAGGACGGACGGGGCAAGAACAGTGCTGCCGTGCACAAGGTCGGGAGGGTAAGCGGAAGGATCGAGAACAGCTCCTCCGGTCGTAGTGCCGATCGGCTTCCACACACGAGCGTCGTCTGAGACAGCGATCGTGAACGTGAGGCTTGTGGGGGAGATGTGCGCAGGAACAACCACGAACAGGGTGACGCGATCGATCTCGGGTGGGTCACCCCCGCCCAGATGGAACTCGACCATAGGATTTGCGCCGAGTAGTTCCGTCACATTTTCAGGAGCATGATCGACAAAGGATTCGCGCTCGGACTTCGGTAGTATCTGCCCGTCGATTACGGTGGTCAGCCAACGAGGAACTTGCGTATCAACAATGCCGTCGGTTACGAGCTGAGCAGTAAGGTTGAAGTCGTAACTGCTGGAGGCGAAGGCTGGCCGTAGCAGGGCGAGGTTGCGATAGGGCGCTGCGGGATCGAGCAAGACCAGAGGATTGAAGTTCTCGGAAGCCGCTCCCGGGTAGAGACCGATTCCGCGCGTAGGGAGCGTGTTCGTTATAGCGGCAGATACGGGAGAAGCGCCGAGGGGAGCGGATGCTTTGTCGGCAATTGCGCTGCCATGAGCCAGCGCCGGCATCGCCAGGCCTGCACTTGCAACAGCAGTAGTTTTTAGAAAATTGCGACGTGTCGTATCCACTCTTCGAGCGCTCCTCTTGACGGCCTGGCGGCAAGTTGTCTGCCATAAGGCCGATCCTTGTGCCCGTCCATTATGGCAGTTAGAGCAAGCTACCTTAATCGAGCCCGTTATTCTTCCGGGCCGAAGCATGAGCGAATGCGAGTGGAACACCGCCTCCTGGCGCAACGGACATTTCAATTCCGAGCCGCAGCTCTCTGGGCCGCAGCTCTCTGGGCCGCAGCTCGAAAGGTACGCGGCAGCATAGGCGATTCTGGAAGAAGGGTTTAGAATCTGACAGAAGCGCAGACCGCATGAAATCGACATCGAGATCAAAGTCGACCCGAACAGACGGAATGTCCTGGCTGTGGACCGCCGGGAGCCGATCCATCCTGGTGCTCACCGGTGTGCTTCTGCTGGTCATGCCATGGACGGAACATTTCTGGCAGTTCGATCGGTTTTTACGGGGTGGTCAGGATTTCGAGCTTAGTCTGCTCTGTGTTGCAACGATTCTGTGTCTTGTTCTGGTGTTGCTGCAACATGGCAAATCCTCGGTCAAATTATCCCTGTCGCTGCGTAAGTGGCTGTACACCGTCTTTCGTCGTGAGAATTACCTTGCGCCCGGGTCCTTGAGGGGTCTGATTACAGCTTTGCATGCCGTAATCGTTCCGAGCCCGTCTCTGGGTAGATACAGCCTTCCCCTTCAAATCTGATTTCGCTCCCACGCTCCTCTGACGTCTCTCAATGAGCCGTTCTGATCAATTGCAACCGGATCGACCGTAGCTGGTTGTCCTGGGAGAAGTAATGAAGACATCTGAAGTGTTCCACGCGTGGGCCAGAATCCTGTCTGGTCATGCTCCGTCGCTTTCTATCGAAATCACCAAGGAGTGCCCGCTTCGGTGCCCTGGGTGCTACGCGTTTGATACCGCCCATCTTGGAAGTACGACCCTGTTACGCCAGCTTTCTGACTTCAAAGGCGACGAACTCGTCACGCGCGTTCTCGCTTTGCTGGATGAGATGAAGCCGCTCCATGTCTCATTGGTCGGCGGCGATCCGTTGGTACGCTATCGCGAGCTTGAACAACTGCTCCCTCAGATCGAAGCGCGCGGCATTCACACCCAGGTGGTTACGAGCGCTTTCAGAGTCATCCCGCCGCATTGGAAGGACTACGCCAAACTGAATCTCGTTGTCTCGATCGATGGTCTTCAACCCGAGCACGACGAACGCAGAAAACCGGCAACCTACGAACGGATACTTAAGAACATTGTTGATGCCAAAGTGACGATCCACTCGACAATCACTTCACAGATCGCCTCGCGCCCGGGATATTTGGAGGAATTCTTAGACTTCTGGAGTAACAACACTTCCATCCGGAAGATCTGGTTCAGCCTGTTTACACCCCAGCGTGGTGCGACCGACCCTGAGATTCTGTCACCCGCTCAGCGCATCGCCGTGATGAACGAACTCCGCCGGCTGCGTCCGCTCTTTCCGAAGCTTGACATGCACGATATTGTTATTGACGAGATTGCAACGCCGCCAGCAAGTCCTGAAGAGTGCATCTTTGCCCGAACGACTGAGACTATATCAGCAGATCTCAAGACGCAGATAACGCCCTGCCAGTTCGGAGGGGACCCGGATTGTTCGCAGTGCGGCTGCATTGCCTCAATGGGTCTTGCTGCAGTGGGACACTACAGGGTAGTCGGGGGTCTGACAGCAGGCCACCTCTTCATGGCGTCGGACAGGATTGGCAAAGGATGGCGCAAAATACAAGAAGCGTTCTCGCCGCAATCTGGAGCAGAGACGGAACCAGTTCCATTCAAGATTTTGTCCAGCTAGGGCACCAGCACAAGAGGAGCGGACCATTGAACGAAATTGAATGCAGGATCGAAGTTGAATTACGTCGAGAGCTAAAGAAGTTCAGCAGGTGGCTATCTCGCTTGGGCTTTACTCCCGGCACCTCAGGAAACCTGTCGGTACGTCTCGATGCCGATCGACTTCTGCTCACGCCTACAGGTCTCAGTAAAGGCTTGATCAAGGCCGCTGATATGGTGATTGCCGACATGGATGGACGGCTGCTTGCAGGTACAAGAAGGGTGACGAGCGAGATCTCCATGCATATCGCCGTCTACCGGCAACGACCGGATGTCAATGCGGTGGTGCACTCTCATCCTCCGGTAGCAACCGCGTACGCGTGCTCAGGGCGAGGCCTGAACGAGGTACTCTGCCAGGAGGCTGTGATGACCGTCGGGACGGTCCCTTTGGCGTCGTATGCGACCACCGGAACGGCCGAGGTCGCGGCGAGCATGCTGCCATTCGTCTCCGGTCACGACGCGATCCTGCTGGAAAACCATGGCTTGGTAAGTTATGGACAGACTCTCCTCGACGCATTTATGAAGATGGAGACCGTTGAACATATCGCTCAGGTAGCGCTCATTGCCCATCAACTAGGGTCCGCTCGTCCGTTGGGAAGAGATCGCATCCAGCAGATTCAGAGTGCCAAGGCGAAATACATTCACAACATTCAAGAAGAACTTTTGTGCAGCCCCTGGAAGGATGTAGGGACCTTAGCGCCGGATCGCAATGTCTCTGAGGAGACCCTTGTAAGCGAAATGGCATGATAGGCCTAAGGCTGAGTCAGTCGTCTGGCTGCAAATTTGGAACCTGCTGCCTTTCAACCTCTTGCCTTTGAACCTATGGCAAATGTCCGGCATCATAGCCGCATGAGCAACTTTCAACATCCGCTGAATCGAATAATCTTTAGCAGCATGGTCCTGGTGCTCACTCTTCCTCTGAATGGGTGCTTGGTGGCTGGTGTCTCAAGCAGCGGAGGCTGGTTCATCTGGCCCGGCGGCTTTGGCCTGGTCCTGGTCATCGTGCTGCTCGCGTTGATGCTTCGCAGAAGATAAACGTATCAATGCTGCCGAACAAGTATCAAAACTCCGGAGAAGCGACCTCCAGGGTTTCGGCAGCATCCCAATCTCATCTTCCTAAAAGGTGGTCTTCTGTGCGTAAACTCATTTTCTGGACGTCCGTGATCTCCGGTGTCGCGGCTGCTTATCTGCTTTATAAAAAGGGCGTTCCTGCTGGAACAATTGCCTCCAAAATCATCACAAACCCGGTCGGTACGCTGATCAATGAACTCTAGTCCGGCATCATGCGGCGGCGGTCACCGCGAAATCGGTGACTTCGCCGCCGTGGATACACGTGGCAAAGCGACGCTCGATTCGCGCCAGGGATGCCGAAATGAGACCATACGACATGCTTTCAAGGTCCGCTCTCTTGTTCCTGGCGTTATCTTCCGCCAACTTCTGTTTCTCCCAAACTGCTGTGCCAGCCAAAGCACCGACTGCTGAGGCCGCGACCAGAATATCCATCGCTCGGGTTGCAGCAGTTGATTCGAAGATCCACGCCGTCATTGCGCTTGATCCCACAGCAATGACGCAGGCGCAAGCGATCGACAGGAAAAAGTCAGCGCGGGGCCTGCTTTATGGATACACCATCCTGCTGAAGGACAACATCGAGGCAGATGGCCTGCTGCCTACGACCGCAGGAAGCATGGCCCTTCTCCAAAATGTCACACATCGTGACGCTCCGCTGGTTTCGCGGCTTCGCGGGGCGGATGCCGTCATTCTAGGCAAGACAAATCTGTCGGAATGGGCAAACATCCGCTCGAACTCCTCGATCTCAGGCTGGAGTGCAGTAGGCGGTCAAACGCGCAACCCGTTCGCCCTGGATCGAAACCCATGTGGCTCTTCATCGGGCAGTGCGGCCGCAGTTGCCGCCGGCGAAGTAGACGCTGCTATTGGCACCGAAACAGATGGATCGATCACTTGTCCGGCAGCCGTGAACGGCGTTGTCGGACTGAAGCCCACGGTTGGTTTGGTAAGTCGTGCGCGCATCGTTCCAATTAGCCATAGCCAGGACACTGCGGGACCGATAGCAATCAATGTCGCGTTGGCGGCACGAGTGCTCCAGGCGATGGTTGGTTCAGATCCCGCGGATGTAGCGACAAGAACCGCCGACGCCCACGTTGGAGATTACCTGGCAGCGCTTAAGTCTGACTCCCTGCGCGGCACACGCATCGGTGTTTTGCGTTTTGCGACCGGCTGGTCTGCAAAGACCGATGCAGTTTTCGAACAGGCCCTCCTTGTGCTCAAAAACCAGGGGGCAACGCTGGTAGATATCACTGATCTAAAGGACCGGGACAAGATCGGAGAAGCCGAGACGCTGGTGCTGCAAACAGAGCTGAAAGCAGATTTGAATGCCTACCTTGCAACCACACCTGCGAGCGTGAAGATAAGGACGCTGGCTGACGTGATTGCGTTCAACGCAAGTCACTCCGACCGGGAGCTTGCGCTTTTCGGACAGGAGAACTTTATCAAGGCTGAAGCGACGCAAGGTCTGGACGATCCAGCCTACAAAGCCGCGCGTGCGCTGTCTCTGCGCATTGCCGGACATGACGGGATCGATGCGATGCTTGCAGCGAACGACCTTGATGCCTTAGTGTCACCAACGATGCCGCCGGCCTGGAAGATAGACGTCGCCAATGGAGATCAAATAAGCGGCAGCGGTGCCGGTGGACTCGCCGCGGTAGCGGGCTACCCACACCTGACGGTCCCGATGGGAACGGTGATGGGGCTTCCGGTCGGTCTTTCCTTCATTGGCCCGGCCTGGAGCGAAGCCCGGCTGCTCGGCTACGGTTATGCCTATGAACAAGCGGCAAATGTACGCGCTAAACCCGGCTTCGTGTCGTCCATCGAAGATGTCGAGCCAGCTGCTGTACTGCTTGAACCGCTGAAGCATTGATGAGTATCCAATGCCGGTGGTGATAAAGATTGCGGCTTGTATGTACACTATGGGCCGGATTGTGGCAGAACGTTCGTTGTAACGCGTCGCAGCAGAAACTCCTGGATCAGGTTGTTGCTTGCGCGCCCCGTGAAATCGAGCAGAGTCTGGACCATTGTGAGTCCGACTCCTCGGTCCTCTCTGGCGTGATAAAGATTCGAGAGAGCGCCTGACGTAAGGCTTCCGCCGATGTGGGAGTAGTTCGGTTCCAACCGGCCATCGTCACCCTTGCAAACCACCGTCATCCTGAGTGCGTAGAGCAACCGTGACCGCGTGCTCCCCGAGCCCTTGTAGAAGTACCGTGGATCCTGGTGCAAGGCCGCGGGCAGAACAGCACTGCCTAGCATCCGCGAGATGACCGAATCGGCTGTAGCGGCCCCAAAACGTTTTCCATAGCCCTGCGCACCTTGTCCATAGCCCGGAAAGATGTTTTGAGCTTGTTCCACTCCGGCAACGGCAGCCGCAGACAAGAATGTACCGGGATCTCCGGCTGCGTGGAGTGCAAGATCGTACTTCTGCTTGCCCGACAGGGGTGCGGGATGTTCAACATATGTTGTGTAGAAATTCGGGAGAATACCCAGAACGCGCTGTTTCTCCAGTGCGTGAACCTCCTCCTTCGCTACCTCCTGCGGTGTCGCGACAACATCAACCTGATAGGCAACATGGATGCTCAGTTGGACTGCAGGCAAGGTGCATGTCTCGCCTGAAAACAGCTCAAACTCTGGCGAGAGAAAAGGTTCAAATCCGCCATACGCGACCTGCAGGGTAAAGTTGCCGGGGGCTAGACCCCGAAAATAGAAGCGCCCTGTGCCATCGCTTTCTATAGTGGTGGATTGTGTCTCGGTGCGTCGCATAAGAGTGACGATTGCACCAGGCAGGACGGTCTGGTTGCTCAGCGTAACCCTGCCTTCAATGCTTGCAGTAGATAGTGTTCCTTGTAATTGGGCAACCGGCGGTGACACTCCCTGTCTACGGGCACAAACATCTGCTGCCGCACATCGCGAGACAGCCAGGACAAAGAGCACCATGACTAACGTTCGGGAAGTCGAATGGCGATTCCGCAAGAATCTTGAGCGTATCGAAACTGTCGTAGTCATGAAGCTACCGACCGTACCAACCGCGTGCGACTTAGCTGCACAAGTAAGAACTTAGCCACCGAATAGGCAAAGAAGCTACACGGAATTGCGAGAAGCAGATCGATCGTGTAGTGCTCACGCGTGGCAATCAGCCCGTACATCATCAGGATAATGAAGCCAACTAATGCCAGACGTATTCTGTCTGGCCAGTGCCATGCCGTGTAAAAAATGAGCAGATATATCCCGATATGACCAGAGAAGACAAGATCATTCACTGCGAATGGCCGAAACGGAAGCAGGAAGAACCCTAAAT
>CAHJWN010000080.1 GCA_903642265.1 Acidobacteriaceae bacterium
TTATTTGCATGTTTCGCAGGAGATTTCTTTGCCGCATGCTTTTTGGCTGCGTGTTTCTTTGCGGCATGCTTCTTAGCCGCGTGTTTCTTTGCGGCATGCTTCTTAGCCGCGTGTTTCTTTGCCGCGTGTTTCTTTGCCGCGTGTTTCGCTGCCTTCTTCACTGATTTCTTGATTGCGGCTGGTCCTGTTGAAGCAATCTGTCGGTTGGCCCCGCGCGCTAACTCGTTTGCCATGGCAGTGAGATGCGGAGACGCGATCGTCCGTAACTGCTCCTCAGGACAGAATCTGGTCCCTGAATCCTGCAAGCGCTCGCTCCAGCTTGACGCCGCGTGACGCCTTAACCAGAACAGCATCCCCCTCACGCAAGGTCGTTTCGAGCCAGTCTCCTGCCTCCTCTGCCGAATCGAGGAAAATAGCCTCACCCACCCCGGCAGCGACTGCAGCGTCAACCAGAGATCTAGCATTCCCTCGAACTCCAACCACGATGGAGACGCCTCGTTCCGCCATCCTGCGTCCGGACTGCGCATGCAGCGCCACCGCATCCGGACCAAGTTCCAGCATCTCGCCCGCAATCACGATATGCCGCTTCGCCTCGACCGACATTAGGGCGACGACCATTGCATCGAGAGCCAAGGGGTTGGAATTATAAGAATCATTGACAATGGTTGCGCCACGCCGGGACAGCACCTCACCCCGCCTGTCTGCAGGACGCAATTCGCCCGCCGCCGCGGCACATTCTTCCAGAGTCAAGCCACTTCGAAGGCCTACAGCAATCGCTGCCAGGGCATTTAGAATGTTGTGTGCACCGAGCATGTGCAGGTGGATCGCTGCCTGTTCCTGTCCAGTAATCACCGTAAACCGAACACCTTCAAGACCAGTCTGGATCGATCCTTCCGCACGCACCGTTGCAAGCCCCGACTGGCCGTACATAACCGCTCGTGGGCCCAAGCCGCGTGCAAAAGATGCCACGTAATCGTCGTCAGCATTTAGGAAGGCAACGCCGTCCGCCGGCAGCGCCTCAACCAGTTCGTACTTGGCCTTGGCAATTCCACCAAGGCCATCGGGGAAATGCTCCAGGTGCACCGGTGCGACGTTCGAGACAACGGCCCAGTCTGGCTCAGCAATCTTTGCCAGCGCGGCAATCTCGCCCGGGTGGTTCATGCCCATCTCGATCACTGCTACCTCGTGCTCCGGTTCGAGCTTCAACAGTTGCAAAGGCAGACCATAGCCGTTGTTGAGATTGCCTTCCGATTTCAACACTCGAAATCGGCTGGCGAGTACCGTGCTGATAGCTTCTTTGGTCGTAGTCTTGCCGGCTGAGCCAGTGACGCCGATCACGCGCTTGCCCCATCGTCTCCGAACAGCTCTTGCGAGTCGCTGCATCGACTGCAGGACGCAATCGTCACAGTCATCGGGCACACGGAGGAGCGTACATGGATCGAGATCAGCAGGCGCAAGCCAGTGCATCGCGACGACTGCAGCGGCCGCCCCGTTCGCCAACGCGGCTTCGACATAATTATGCCCGTCTAAACGATCACCCTTTACTGCAAAGAAGAGTTCGCGCGCTCCTATCGTTCGAGAATCGATGGAGTAGCCGACAACCTCACGGCTCGAGGAGAACTCACCCTCTGCGTGAATGATGTCTGCGATCTGTCCGAGGTTCAGCTTCAATTTGATGACTCTCCGGAGATGTTGCAGCGTCGAACGTGGCTATTGTTCATGGTAGTTACGAATCAGACCACCATCTACAAAGAAGGTAGACCCTGTAACGTAGGCGCCGTCGCCTGAAGCCAGAAAGAGTGCGAGGGCTGCAACGTCCTCCGGCTTACCCATCCTTCCGAGCGGAATGTTCCGAAGCAAAGCGTCCAGCTTCGGCTTATCTGCCAGTAAGGCAGTATTGATAGGCGTGTCGATTGCGCCCGGAGCGATGTTGTTCACGCGAATGTTGAGTGGTCCCAATTCCACGGCCAGATCGCGCATGAGCATCCTGATCCCGCCTTTCGAAGCGCAATAGGTCGAGAAGTTTGGGAACACCATATCTTCATGAACGGAGCTGATATTGATCACGCTACCGGGCTGCTTGGCGTCGCGAAGCCGTTTGACGAACGCCTGGGTGATGAAGAAGACGCCCTTTAGATTGACATCGAGAACCATGTCGTAGTCTTCTTCGGTCACGTCGAAGAATGCCGCGTTCTTCTCTACGCCTGCGTTGTTCACCAGGATGTCGCAACCTCCAAGCTGCGTGTATGCCTGCTCCACCAGGTTCTGCGTGTCGGCAATCTTGGAGACGTCCGCGTGGACGACGATTGCCTTGACACCGAAAGCCTCTGCCCTGGCACGTGTCTGTTCCGCGGCATCAGGATGGCTGCGGAAATCGATCACCACGTTTGCGCCTTCGCTGGCAAAACGCAGGGCTATGCCCTGACCGATTCCTGATGATGATCCCGTGACAATTGCAATCTTTCCTGCGAGACGGCCCTGCGACATAGAAATAAACTCCGTGCGCGTAAAAGCGCTACTACGATAGATGCCGCCTGAACGCGATTGCGGCAACGTTGCGGTGAAGTCTCGGATGCATCCCGACTGGATTCTTGCAACCTCACGGAACTCAGCGGGCAGCCTGGCGCCGTTTGCGGAAAAAATCAGTCAGGATTGCGCCGCACTCTTCGGCGATCAGGCCTGAATCCACCTGGACCTTGTGGTTCAACTGCGGGTGGTTCATTACGCTTAGCACGGAGCCGCAAGCTCCCGCCTTCGGATCATTTGCCGAATAGACGAGCCTTGTAATCCGCGCGTGCAGGATAGCCCCGGCACACATGGCGCAAGGTTCAAGCGTTGTATAAAGCGTGCAGTCTTCGAGTCGGTAGTTGCCGAACACTTTGCCCGCGGCGCGCATCGCAATTACCTCTGCATGGGCCGTAGGATCGCTGTCGCGCAGCACGCGATTGTTGCCCCGTGCAACGATTTCTCCCTCGCGCACGATCACGGCACCTACCGGTACCTCGCCATCTCGTTCAGCCGCGATGGCCTCAGCCATTGCGGCCCGCATGAACGCGGAGTCGGTCAATACCGAAGACTCGCCACCCCGACTGAGAGCGACTGTAGGCGTGCGCTCCGGAGTTTCAGCGCTGTTGACTGGCTCGATTACATCCCTGCCTACGATCATGTGCAGGACCGCAAAGATTTGATATTCGCCATGCGCTCACATCTTCCGCTGAGATGTAGATAAAGCACTTCGTCTTCATTATGCGCTCAAAGTAATCGCTTGATGCTGTACACCGCAGCTTCCCAGGGTGCGCTCCGCGGCAGGTCATGGGCGATAATCGAGAGGGTATGAATGAAGCGATAAAGCTGCGAAACCTGACGCTTGGGATTACCGGAGCAAGCGGTGCGATCTTTGCTGTAGAAATGCTCAAAATGCTCGAAACAGATGAGCGCGTCAGCAAGGTGAATCTCGTGGCGTCTGACAGTGCGCTGCGGGTCATGGCCGAGGAGATGGCGATCGGCGGAAGAAACGGACTAGTCGAAAAGATCCTGGGTCAGCCCTCGGTCAAGATCCAGCATCACGTAGATGCAAACATCGGGGCGAATATAGCGAGTGGGAGCTATCCGTCAGATGGGATGGTGGTGCTTCCCTGCTCCATGGGAACGCTGGCAGGGATCGCAAATGGGATGGCGCAGAGTTTGATCGAGCGTGCGGCGGACGTTTGCCTGAAGGAGCGAAGGCCGCTGATTCTATGTGTGCGGGAGACGCCGTTTAATCGGATTCATCTTCGTAATATGCAGCTCGCGGCGGATGCAGGTGCGACGATTTTTCCGGTAATGCCTACGCTCTATAACAAGCCGCAGACCACCCAGGAGATGGCTGCGCAGTTTGTGCAGCGGGTGCTGGCGCATATCGGGTTGGAGCAGGCTGGGGCGTATCAGTGGCAGAGCGATGAGGCGCTTTGACAGTTTGCACGCCGCTCGTCGCGATCACCTGCGACTCAGGGGCGCTCAGGGTTAACAGCTGATTTGCTACCCAAGCCTCAGACTCGACATGGGGCACCCAGCTACGGTGAACTAGTTGCCGGGGAGGGTCTGTTCCTGGCTTTTTTGGGGTGGGTCGGACTTGAGAAACTGGATAGTAGTTGCGAGTACGGAGGTCGAGCACTGCGCGGGGGCGAGGTGACCGCAGCCGTCTATGAGGGTCATCGACGAGTTGGGGATAAGGTGGTGCATTGACTCCCCTACTGCGGGTGGGATAAGTACGTCTGCGGTTCCCCAGACGATGAGGGTGGGGCGATTAATTGAAGCAAGGCTAAAGTCGAGCAGGTCGCGGCCGCTGGTCATGGCACCAAGGCTGCGGCGAATGACCCACGCGTTCTCTTGCAGGCGCTTGATGACGTCGCGGTTGATGAACTCCGGTGTCGGGGAGCTGAAGGGTTGCAGCATTGCGACGAGGTGGTCAAGACCGGCGTTATCTGTAGGCGTGAAGAGCGAAGCATCAAACGTAGCCGGGAAGTAGATGCCTGCGCTGTCGTAGAGGATAAGGCGGCTGACCAGATCTGGGTGATCGACCGTGAGCTTCGCGGCAACCCATCCGCCCATCGACCAGCCAGCTACGTCGGCTCTGGAGATCCTCAGAGCCTGCATGAAGTGGGCGATCATCGCTTCCTGCATAGACATTGAGTAATCGACATCGGGCCTGTCCGACCGGCCGTAGCCGAGAAGGTCTGGCGCGTAGATGTGGAAGCCAGCGGCCGCAAGAGCAGGAATCATTGGAGACCAGTCCTCGCCACGCGAGCCGAGACCATGGATAAGAACGAGCGGGACTCCGCTGGCTCGACCAGCTTCGTAGTAGTGAATACGATGACCATCCACCGCAACGTACCGGCTGCTGCTCCCATGTCTAAGAAGGCGAAGACGAATGTACTGGTCAGCGAAAAAAAGCGGCTTGGTGTACAGGAATATGCCGAGGGTAAGCAGCATCACGAAAGCAATCACGGCAGTTCTTAGGATCGTCTTCATGGGTTTAATCGAGCAGGTCGATTGCTGCAGCTAGAGCTTGATGGGTTTGCCGAACTCTTCGGCGAAGACGGTGTGGGTGATGTCGAAGCGGCCGCCATCAAACTTGTCAGCTCCCTTGAGGTGGCCAACGGCAAGCAGGGCGACCACACGGTAGCTCATCGGCAGGCGCAGGACTTCATGTATTTTGTCCTGTTCGAAACCTTCCAGCGGTGCAGTGTCGTAGCCGAGGGTTTCAGCGGTAAGGAGCATAAATGAAAAGGCAAGCATCACCTGTTTATTGAGCCATCCAAACATCTTGTCGGCGCTGAAGCTTGAGAGGTAGTCAGGAACGCTGCTTTTTGCCTGCTCGGCATAGCTTTCAGGCATTCCGCCTTCGCGACCCTGCTGGAGCATGAGGTCGAGATCGCGGCGCCAGCCATCGGAATCGCCACAGGCAACGATGACGGCAGAAGCCTCTTCGACTTTGGCCTGGTTGTAGCTTGCACCGCGAAGACGTTTCTTCTGATCGGGAGATTGGACAACCACGAAGCGCCAGGGTTGCATATTGTAGCCACTGGGCGCGGAAAGCCCGGCTTCTAGAATCTTCTTCATGTCGGCTGCAGGTATTGGTGTGCCGTCGAAGCTGGGGGTGGAGCGGCGTTCGGTGATGGCCTTTGAGAGCGGCTTTTCGATCGTAATCATGTCATCCTTCGGTTCGCTGTGTTTGCACCAGCCATCGAATTGGGCAATACGCGGAGCGCACCGCATCCGTCTATTGTGATGAGCTTATTGGGCCTCGTGACAATCAAAGCCAGACGGAACGGGAACGAATCCAACGATAGCACCACATGGTGAAAAAGTGCGGCGGTGGATTGCATGGCAAGGTTGCCGCCGCGACCTGGAAGCGAGACGCATGCCCGGTCAGAAGCGCCAATCCGGAAAGCGGAAATCAGTGGATGTTAGCCATCGGTTGTTCGGTAACAAAGGGGTTTTGCCCGCTTGAGTCGGCAAAAATCCAGACACCGTGGAAGGAGGTGCGTAGCTCAGGATAGGCGGCCAGCAGGGCAGTCATGGCGGCGGCGTTGCGATCGCGGGGTGAAAGAGGTGGAATGGCTGCCTTCGCGTCGGCCTTCTGCTCGGATTTCGATTTGGGCTTGGCTTCTGCGGATGCTGTCTCGGGAGCGGGTTCAGGAGCAAGATGGGCGACGATGTCGATCCTGTCAGCACCGATCGAATCGTCGGTGGTGAGATCGGTGAACCGGAATTCGCTTCCGCCCGGGCCTTTGACGACAAGCGGAGCTTCAGCTGTTATGCCTTCGGAGAGGGCGGGTGGGGCTGCGGCGGTGGACTCTTTGCGAAGCTTGTCGAGATGTGTGCTGGTGACGAAGCCCGCGGGCTGGAGGAGTGCCTGTGCCTCCTGGTAGTAAAAGTAGGCAGTCCAGAGCTGCTTGGCTTTTGTCAGATCTCGGGCCTGGGTCCAGTACCAGAGGCCATCGTGAGTTGCAGCCGTAAGCGGCTTCGGGTAGAAGCCGGCCATCGACCAGGGAGCGTTGGGTGCACTTTGTTCCAAAAGAAATGAGAGGCGCCAAGGAGTCTTGCTGCTCTGGGCGGTGACCATGGCGAAGGCATAGCGACCGGGAGGGAGCGCGGGGATCAGGAAGCTGGCCTCTGCAATGGACTTGTTGAGGGAGCAGAAGAACTGGGCGTCCTGGTTGGTGCCGTCGGCCAGAGGCTTGAGGCTGGTGGCGTCGAGCAGGTAGACCTGGTCTACGACTAACGAAGCGTCCTTGATCTTAGGAGCGGTGGTGCCGACCAGTGAGGTCATGCCGGAAAAGTCTTTGGCGTACTCGGGAAGCGTCTTCTGACGAAGGTCGGCTGTGTTGTTGGTCTGAACCAATTTCGAGAGCGATCGGGCGGCGTCGACAAGGCCGTCGCGATCGGCGGGCTTCATCTGGGATTGGGTCGTGCAGGTCTCAGCGCGGAGAAGACCGGGTGCGATGGCGGCAAGGAGAAGAGCCACTCTGAAGGGCGCGGTGCTGCAGCATAAGGCTTTAGAGGTCGAGAAGCTTCGGAGCGATGGCATTGGCTTAGGTGGCCTTGATGAATACGTCGGTTGTTTTAGACGAGAGCAACAGGTGAATGCTACCGGTCAGATGCAAGTCTAGTACAAGAGGCGGACCCGACGCAGAGAGGGTGACCTTCGAGCGAAGAAGAAATCTGCGGGCTTCTATGCAGGATAGAAAGGCGCTAGACTGAAGGCAATTGAGTGCATAAACGCTGAACGGCGTAACTTATGGCCGCATAGCTCGTCCGATAAAGATATGAAGAAGTCTTCTGCAACTCGATACGGCTTGGTGCTGGGCGGCTTGGTGCTGGCGAGTAGCCTGTCGCTCGAAGCACAGGTGCCCGTCAAGCCTTCAGCAGCCGTGTCAGCGCTGCCTGTGTCGCAGACCACGAGTGCGGTTGCAACCAATACACCGGTAGCGGCGGCTCCGGTACAGGTGCGACACGTTCAGGTCGATTACGCCAACGGGAGCCTGGCAGTGGATGCGACGAATGCAAGCTTGAACGAAATTCTGCGCGAAGTTAGTAAGAAGACAGGAATCAAGATCACAGGCAGTGCGGGCGACGATCGCGTCTTTGGGCATTATGGGCCATCCAAGCCGGCTGTCGTCCTCGATGCCTTACTTGATGGGACAGGCAGCAACATGCTGCTGGTCGACGATGCGAATGGCAAATCGGAGTTGATTCTGACGGCAAGGCGGGGTGGGGTCTCACCGCCAAGCGCAAATGCGAGTTCGCAGCAGAATGAACCCGATGATGATGCGGGGACGAGTCAATATGTTGCGCCGACAAGACCATATCAGCCTCCCACTCCGAATGGGCGATCTGTCGCATTTCCCCAATCAGGTCAGGATGGAGCGGCGCCGGCAGCGGGAGATGCGACCGATGGCCCGAGAACTCCTCAGCAGATTTATGATCAACTGCAGCGCCAAACGCAGAAACAACTGCAGACTCCGCCACAGCAATAGTGACCTTTGCGGTGCTCCCCTAAATAGGGCACGCGCTATCAGGAAAGGTTAGACCTGCTGTAGGGAGCTTTACAGTCCCACTGCTCTCAGGACATTCGGCAAGCGAGAGAAGTCCCTGCGTGAGAAGACAGATGGCGTTCTTCTAAAGATGAAGATGGGCTAGATCTCGGTGGCTTGGGTGGCGGAGATCATCACGGGGCGGGACTCGGCTACTTTACGTGCGTGGCTGTGGAAGATGACAAACATCGCCTGACAGACTCCATAGGCCAACAAGACCCCTGCCGCGAGCGATGCCAGAACCGCACAGACCAGAACAATCGAAGCACTCACACTACACCTCGTGAAACTTGCTGATAGCTGCAAAGACAATCGCTAATCCATACAAGCGAGTCCCTACACTCCTATTGTGGCAGACAATCAAGCGATTTCCAGTGAACTGCGATAAGCGGTGTTGCAGATTCAGATACTCGTACATCGTATGCGCGATGCCTGCAGTTCGCGTGGTGAAGGAGCGTACGAAGGGGTGATGGATGCGCGGGAAGGATTGCCGTATCCTAAGTATTGGCCTCTTTGAGGCTTAACCTGCATATGGCCATTACTCACATTACGGTTCGGGGCGCGCGGCAGCACAATCTGCGGAATGTAGACGTCAGCATTCCTCGCAATACTTTGACCGTGGTAACAGGTCTGTCGGGATCGGGGAAGTCATCGCTTGCTTTCGACACGATCTATGCCGAGGGGCAGCGGCGGTATGTAGAGACGCTGTCCGCGTACGCCCGGCAATTTCTTGATCAGATGGAACGGCCCGATGTGGATGCGATCGATGGCCTGTCACCCGCGATTTCGATTGAGCAGAAGACAACGAGTCGCAGTCCGCGATCGACCGTAGGGACAATCACGGAAATCTACGACTACCTGCGGCTGTTGTATGCGTCTGTGGGACAGCCACATTGCCCGAATTGCGGACTGCCGATTGCGCGACAGACGGCGGACCAGATTGTGGAACGGATTGTGGCGCTTGCTCCCGGAGAGCGGATTACGGTGTACGCACCGATCGTGCGGGGACGCAAGGGTGAGTTTCGTGAAGAGCTCGAGGCGCTCGATCAACAGGGTTTTCGGGCGCGTATCGATGGCGAGATGACGGAGCTGACCGAGGGTATGCGGCTTGAGAAGCGCAAAAACCATACGGTCGAGGCAGTGGTTGATCGGATCATTTTGAAGCTCGCAGTTCCTCACACAACAGACGGTGCAGAAGCAGGGGAAAAGAAGTTTGATACGCGACGGCTGGAGACCTCGGTTGCGAAGGCGCTACAGATGGCGAATGGGTTGGTGCTGATCGGGATCCACGGCATGGAGGAGACGCTTTATTCGTCTTCGATGGCGTGTCCGGATTGCGGGATCAATGTGCCCAAGCTTGAGCCAAGGAGTTTCTCTTTCAACTCGAACTATGGGGCCTGCCCAGAGTGCCATGGGCTGGGAAGCATCTACGATTTCGATCCGGCGAAGACGATCACGGATTGGTCGAAGCCGGTACTGGATGGAGCGATGGGGCCGGGATCGGGTTCGGCCTACTTGTTGCGGCTCATCAAGCTAGCGGGTGAGAAGTACAAGATCAACTTGAAACTGCCATTTGCAGAGCTGACGAAGCCGCAGCAGGACTTGCTGATGTACGGCCCCCCAAAGGGCGAAACGGGGCGCACAGGATTTCATGGGATCTTCGCCTACCTGCGCGCAAATCTGGAAGATACAAAATCCGAGGGCTACCGCGAGTACATGATGCAGTACATGTCTGCAACAACTTGCCCGAAGTGCGAAGGAAGACGGTTGAGGCCGGAGTCGCTGGCGGTGACGGTGCCGATCGGTGAAGGTGGCGAAAAGAAGAATTCGTCGATTGCAGACTTTACCTCACTGTCGCTGGAGCGGGCGCTGACGGGTGCAAGGACAATGGCCTTTGTAGGGCGCGACCGGATCATCGCGGACAGGCTGCAGCGCGAGGTCATCGAGCGCCTGGAATTCTTGAATGCTGTGGGGCTGGGATATCTTTCGCTGGACCGCTCTGCGGCAACTCTCTCTGGTGGAGAAGGCCAGAGAATTAGATTGGCGACACAGATCGGATCTCGGTTGCGCGGCGTACTGTATGTGCTCGATGAACCATCGATTGGATTGCACCAACGGGACAACCAGCGATTGATTATGGCGCTTGAGGCACTCCGCGACCTCGGCAACACCGTGCTGGTGGTGGAGCATGACGAAGATACCATCCGCAAGGCAGATTACGTGCTCGACCTTGGGCCGGGCGCGGGCAAGAACGGCGGCGTGTTGATTGCGAGCGGTACGCCGCAGGAGATCATGGATAACCCGGAGTCGATCACGGGGCAGTATCTTGCAGGGAAGATCGATATCGTGACGCGACCAACTCCCGATAAGGCGCCTAGGCCTCTCAATGGAAAGTGGCTGACGGTTGAAGGCGCGCACTCGCACAATCTGAACGATGTGACCGCGCATTTCCCGCTTGGGGTGATGACGGTGGTGACGGGCGTAAGTGGGTCGGGCAAGAGCACGCTGGTGAACGATATTCTTTACCGCTCACTGGCGAAAGAGCTGTATGGGTCGCGCGAAGAGCCGGGCAAGCATGGCGCGGTGCGTGGAATCGACCAATTGGACAAGGTGATCCAGATTGACCAGTCCCCGATTGGGCGGACGCCTCGGTCGAATCCAGCGACATACACAGGCGTGTTTACGGCGATGCGCGATCTGTTTGCGATGCTGCCAGAGTCGCGCGAGCGCGGCTACAAGCCGGGAAGGTTCTCGTTCAATGTGCAGGGTGGGCGCTGCGAGGCTTGCCAGGGCGAAGGGCAGCGGCGGATCGAAATGAACTTCTTGCCGGATGTGTACGTCCTCTGCGAGGTTTGTAACGGGCGGCGTTATAACCAGGAGACGCTGGCGGTGAAGTTCAATGGGTACTCAATTGCGGACTTGCTGGATCTGCCAATTGAAGAAGCTGTGCCAATCCTTAAGGACATTCCGACGGTCAATATCAAGCTGCAGACGCTGGTCGACGTTGGGCTTGGGTATATCCACCTGGGGCAGTCGGCGACGACGCTGTCCGGTGGGGAGGCGCAGCGAATGAAGCTGGCGCGAGAGCTTTCGAAGCGCCAGACGGGGCGAACACTTTACCTGCTGGATGAGCCAACGACCGGGCTGCATTTCGACGATGTACGGAAGCTGTTGGAGGTGCTGCATCGGCTTACCGACCTGGGCAATACAGTCGTCATCATCGAGCACAATCTGGATATTATTCGCAATGCAGACTACATCCTGGACATGGGGCCGGAGGGTGGCGAAGGCGGTGGCCGCGTGATTGCGCATGGCACGCCAGAGCAGATTTCGACTGTAAAGGAATCGCATACGGGAAGCTTCCTGGCGAAGTACTATGCGACGGTGCCAACGGCAGTCTGGTTGAACGGGTTGCAGGTTGCGGTGACCAGCCACGCAGGGGCGCAGCCGCTGAATATCGCAGCGGCGGAAGATCGCAAGAAGGAGTCAAGAGGGAAGTTTGTGGCTCCTGAGAAGAAGACCGGAATGCCGACGGCGAAGGCGATGTCTGCTGCCCCGGTGAAGAAGGTAAGTGCGAAAAAAGCGGTTGGCAGGCCGAAGAAGACATGAACGAAGAGCCGCTGTACGCCAGGCCCCTAGTGGATCAGAGCGATGATGCGCTCTACCGTGATGCACCATACCTGAATACGCCATACGAGGATGCGTCGCTGCCTTCCGCGCGTGTACCGCACCTGGGCCACGCGATTCTCTTCCTCTTGTTTACAGGGCTTGTGTTGCTGCTGTCGCAGTTGGTGGTGTCGGCGCTGGGGCACGGTTCGCGAGCAGGCGCGCAGGGACTGATGTCGCCGAAGTTGCAGCTGGGCGCGATGGCGGCGACCTACGTTGTGGCGCTTGCGTCAGGCTTCCTGATCTTTCCGCTGTTTTGGAAGCGCGGGTTTCTCGCAGGTCTGGATTGGAATGGCGCAAAGGCGGCGAGGCTTTCGCTGCGGCTCATTTCGCTGGGCCTCTCGGTGGGTTGGTGTGTGCAGGCGCTGTCGAGCTTGATCCCGATGCCGAAGTCGATCCCCATGGATGACTTCTTTCGGACGCCTTCGGATGTATGGCTTGTGACGCTATTCGGATTTCTGCTTGCGCCGCTGTTTGAAGAGATAGCCTTTCGGGGATTTCTGCTGCCGGCGTTCTGCATCGCGTTTGATTGGATGGGGGCGATGCTGCGGTACATGGGCATGTTCTCGCAGGAGCGGATGCGGGGAAATGAACCTCCGCTGCAGAGTTCGTCGTTCCACGAAGCGGCGTATGCAGGGCTCGAACCTGACACCGGCAACCTGTATTTTCGCAGCAGGACGGCAAAGATCCTGGCGAGTGTGTTGAGCAGCGTACTTTTTGCGCGGCTGCATGCAGACCAGCTCGGGCATGCCTGGGCAGCAGTGGGTATCTTGTTTGGGGTGTCACTGGTGCTGTCCATAGTCCGGGTGCAGACAAGGTCGCTTTCTTGCTCCACAATTGTGCACATGAGCTACAACCTGTCAGTTTTTCTGACGCTCTTTTTCGCAACGGGTGGGTACCGTCATCTGGAGAAGATGGGGCATTAGTCTGACATCTTTGCTGGTTAACTCGCAGGCTGGCAACGGCGGACTCGAGACGGCGAACCACGCGCGGCCTCTTCGCTGCTCCTACAACCACGGCCGATGGCGTGGAGCTTCACGTACAAGTCTTCGGTAGAATCGAGGCCATGCCTACGGATATCAAAGCTGCCCTTCTCGATCTCATTGCGACGCACTCATTCAAGCTTGGTGACTTTCTACTGGCCAGCGGAGCCCGAAGCGACTACTACATCGATTGCCGCATTACGACTCTGCATGCAGAGGGTGGGCGGCTTGCCGGCTTGGTGATGTACGAGATAATTCGGGAGTTAATTCCTCAGGCTGAGGCGGTTGGCGGGCTGACGATGGGAGCGGATCCGCTGGTATCGAACATTGCGAGTGCGAGTGCCTGGGCCGCGGCAGACTTTCGGGAGATTCGTGAGATGTCGGAAGCGCTGGAACTGGATGAGGACGATGATCCGGATGTGGAGCCGGCACTCATCCATGGGTTCCTTGTGCGTAAGACAGAGAAGGCACATGGGACCGGGCGAAAGATTGAAGGCTTCTTGAAGCCGGGAGCGCAGGTGGTGATTGTCGACGACGTGTGTACGACCGGTGGGTCGACGATTACGGCAATCGAAGCGGCGCGGGAGGCAGGGATGGTGGTGGCTGGAGTGCTGTGTTTAGTGGATCGCGAGCAGGGGGGACGAGCAAAGATTGAAGCGGCTGCGGATGGGGCTCCGTTTATTGCGGCATTTACGGCAGGGGATGTGCGGAAGGCGCATCTGGCGCTGGCCGATTGAGCTGGCTGGCGCGCTGCAGGCGTGCTCGTCTGCGCTGGGCCAGGCCAGCCATCCAGCGCTCGCTGCCGTAGATTCCGCGGCGCATCGCGTCGATGTCGATACCCTCCATCAACTGCTCGAAGTGCAGTGCCGTACCGCTGCCGACGATTTTGACTTCGGCTAGTTTAAAGGGATCGGACCTGGCAATGTCCTGCAGGTCTTCCTGCGGAATGGCCAGGCGCTGGCCTGTCTTCAGTTCAACGATCAAGAGCCTGTTTGGGATGTCAAAGCGGGCGGCGACGGCGACCTCTTCATCCTCGGGGTCGCGGGCGTGGGCGACGGCATAGTCGATATCCGCCTCAACTCCTGCTGAAAGAACGACACCATCAATTTCTTGCATCTCTCGCTCAAGTTCAGTCATGTGTTTCCTCCCAAAGCTGATTTAACTCGCCTGTCGTGACCGCGCAACCCTCAAAACAAATGCCACATCGCTGGTTTTCGCGTTGCGCGGAATGATGCGGTCTGCCCGATGGGCAAGTCGTGCTCCGCCTCGCCATACCTCCATAATGACGATAATCCCAGCATATTGCGCGTGCACGTGTCGTGGAGGGTGGTTGTGCGTGTAGACCTGAAAGGTCACCGCGACAAAGCGTAACGATCCCATGCGGGAATCGTACTCTTCAGGGCTTCGCGATAAACTAGTAGGACATGATTCCTACACTCGAATGGCTTCCTACCGGCATCAATTTCCTCGACCAGACCAAGCTTCCGCTTGAAGAGACCTACGTACTTGCGACCGACTACAAGCAGGTTGCAACCGTCATTCGCGACATGATCGTTCGAGGGGCTCCGGCAATTGGGGTTTCGGGTGCAATGGGTGTGGCGATTGGGATTGAGCGAAGTGCGGCGACTTCCCTGCCTGAGCTCACGGAGGAAGTTGCGGTGATCTGCGAACACCTCGCGGCGACACGACCGACGGCAGTAAACCTGTTCTGGGGCATTGATGCGGTTCGCGGAGTGTTCAACGAGCTTGCGGCAAAGGGTGCTTCGATTCCAGAGATCAAGGCAGCCGTAGTGACAAAGGCGCGACAGATGTACGACGAGGACATCGCCGCCTGCAAGCAGATGGGCGCAAATGGCGCTTCGCTGCTGCCGCAGGAGGGCACAGTACTGACGCACTGCAATGCGGGGGCACTCGCGACGTGCGGGTACGGGTCGGCTCTGGGCGTGATCCGTGCCGCAATTGAGCAGGGTCACAAAATCGATGTCTTCGCAGATGAGACGCGGCCGTTTCTGCAGGGTGCGCGACTGACGGCGTGGGAGTTGATGAAGGATGGCATCCCAACAACGGTTCTGTGCGATAACATGGCGGCTTCGCTGATGCTGCAGGGCCGAATTCAGGCTGTGATCGTCGGCGCGGACAGGATTGCGGCGAACGGAGACGTGGCAAACAAAATTGGGACGTATGGCGTCGCGATCCTGGCGAAGGAGCACGGCATTCCGTTTTACGTGGCCGCTCCATGGTCGACAGTGGATGTGGCGACGGCACATGGCGGCCTCATACCGATTGAGCAGCGAGCAGCGCTGGAAGTGACGCACTCGAACGGGAAACAGATGACTCCGGATGGGGTTGGAATCGAGAATCCGGCCTTTGATGTGACTCCCGCGAAGTATGTGACCGCAATTATCACGGAACGCGGAGTCCTAACAGCGCCGTATAGTGCGTCGATTCAGACGATGGCTGGGATGACAGAGCTGGCGGTTGCGTAGTCAGCGGTTGCGTCAGGGAAGCCCATACTGTAAAGACGAGACACAAAGCACCCCGCCTCATGGCGTCAAAGCACTAAGCTTCGGAGTGGCCGGTCAACATTGCGAAGGTCGAGATTCATGCGTCTGCAAGGAAGTCAGTTACCATCCGCTTCAGGTCTGCGTTCATTGGATAATTTAGTTGTGTTGCCACAGATCCTCAACCCGCGTAACCGGTCGCTTGTGCGGGGAAATGTACTGGTTTTCTCGAGTCTGGTCTGGGCATTTTATCTCTCAAACTTCCCGCATAACCGCGCTACCCTGTTCTTACTGCTTCCTACTCTGGGAGCGATCGTAGGGACCGCAGATACCGTGCGATGTATTCGGAAGCGGTGGAGTCTGTATCACGGGGGCGTGATCCTGTGCATCTACATGGATCTTATGATTGTGACAATGATCCTGGTGTTCCTGCTTTATCCCTATGCATTGTGGATGGCAAGAGGGCGGTAAGTAGAAGTCGTTTGATGAATTCGGACAACTGTCTACAGCCTTGCAAGTGAAGGCTTTAGGACGGTTGCGCTGGTATACTCGGCGAGTTCGTACAGGACACTTCACTACTCCCAGGGAGAATTAACCATGATCAAGGGTTTTCGCGACTTCATCCTCCGCGGCAATGTTGTAGACCTCGCTGTTGCGGTCATTATCGGTGCGGCGTTTGGCGCAGTGGTTACGGCACTTACAACGGACATCATCACACCTCTTATGGCGGCAATCATCGGCAAGCCCAGCTTCGGTGCGCTGATCTTGACCGTGAACGGCGGCAAGGTGCTGTATGGCGACTTTCTGAATGCGGTAATTGACTTCGTCTTGAAGGCAAGCGTGGTCTACTTTTTCATCGTGATCCCGGTTGGTTATCTCCTGGCGAAAGTAAAGGGACCGATCCCAACAGCTCCACCTGTAACCAAGGTCTGCTCCGAGTGCCTGTCGGACATCCCGATTGCGGCAAAGCGTTGCAAATTTTGCGGCGAACCAGTGGCTGTTCTCGCCTAGCTTTCTCAAAACTGAACCAAATAAAGGGTGCCATTGAACGTTATTCGACTCGCCGCCTGCCTGCTTCCGCTGACTGTCTCCGCACTCTTTTCACAACAAGCTGCTCCGGGAACGAGTGATGCTCAAGCGGCAAACGTATTTGGCTATCGCGACTTTACGCAGCAGGCGAAGTGGGACGCTGTGTTTCTCGCCGTGCCTGATCCAATCCTGGCTGGGCAGCACCTGAAGACGCTGACAGCGGAGCCGCATTGGGCTTCTTCGCCGGAGGACTATAAGACAGCAGAGTACGTTGCGGCAAAGTTCAAAGCTGCCGGGCTCGACACAAAGATCGTGCCGTATAGCGTGTTGATGAACAAGCCGATCAAGATCGCGATTCAAGCGTTCGATGGTAGCGGAAAGCAGGTGATGGCAGGGCCGTCGCCTGAACATGTTGACCCGGCGAAGGATGGTGGCGATCCGTTTCAGGATGATCCGCGGGTGACTCCAGCGTTCAACGGATCCAGCCCATCGGGCGACGTTACAGGCGAGGTGGTGTACGCGAACTACGGGTCGTATGCTGATTTCAAGCGCCTGGCTGAGCTTGGCGTCAGCGTGAAAGATAAAGTTGTACTCGTTCGATATGGTGCCAACTTTCGCGGTGTGAAGGTCTACATTGCGCAGCAGTATGGTGCCAAAGGTGTGCTGATCTACTCCGACCCAGCGGACGATGGGTATGTGAAGGGCGATGCTTACCCGAAGGGACCTTACCGGCCGGATTCGGCTATACAGCGTGGCTCGGCGCAGTTTCTACCTATTTACCCAGGCGACCCGGAAACGCCCGGATTTGCGTCGACGATGGACCTTCCAGCCTCGAAACGGATCCCGCAGGATAAGCTGCAGAACAGCCAGCCGAGCATCCCAACCAATCCACTGTCTTATAAAGATGCGCAGCCCATTCTAGCGGCCCTGGGCGGGAAAGAGACGCCGCGCGACTGGCAGGGTGGGCTGCCATTTACCTACCACTTGGGAGGTGCAGCGGGTGCTGAGAAGGTGACAGTGCATATGCACCTGGAGCAGGAGACGAAGCTTCGAACGATCTGGGACGTCATAGGAACGATCGACGGAACCGATCCCGCCCAAAAAGAGGACTGGGTGGTGGCGGGAAATCATCGCGATGCCTGGGTCTACGGAGCGGTCGATCCAAACAGTGGAACGGCGGCCATGCTGGAAACGGTACACGGCCTGGGCGAGCTGTTGAAGCAGGGATGGAAGCCGAAGCGAAAGATTGTGATCGGATCTTGGGACGCTGAAGAAGAGGGACTTATCGGTTCGACCGAGTGGGTGGAGGAGCATGAGGCCAGTCTGAAGAATGCGGTCGCATACTTCAACACGGATGTCGGAGTTGCGGGACCAAACTTCAGCGCGGCTGCAATTCCCTCCCTCAAGCAATTTGTACGCCAGGTCACACAAGAAGTGTCGAGCCCGGATGGCGGCACCGTCTATGACGCTTGGAAGAAGGAGGAGACAAATGGCAAGAGTAAGCGCAACGTGCAGCAGGCGCCGGGGATGAACAGTTCGGAATCGAAGACAGATGACGTACACATCTCCGATCTTGGCTCCGGGTCGGACTTTACGCCCTTTCTTCAGCATGTGGGTGTGCCCTCAACCGACGTAGGGTCGGATGGCCCATACGGCGTCTATCACTCCGTCTTCGACAATTACAACTGGTTTGTGAAGTTTGCCGACCCGAAGTTTGTGTATGAGCAGCAGCAGGCACGGGTGTTCGGACTCGAGATACTGCACATGGCCGACACCGATGTGCTGCCATATGACTACAAGCTGTACGGCAAGGACATTGTCGAATATGTCGACGGGGCGCAGAAAAAAGCTGAGACCGCAAAGTTGCAAGTGGACTTCACGGCAGCTAAGGCTGCGGCAGTACGGTTTGCCGCTGCTGGCGCCGCTATTCGGACAGTTCAGATGACAGCTCCAGCTAATCCGGCCGAATTGAACAAAGCGCTGCGAGCAGCGGAAGGAGCGCTGATCGATCCGGCTGGTCTGCCCAAGCGACCGTGGTACAAGCACACAATCTACTCCCCAGGCGAGTTTACTGGCTATGCGGCGGTCGTCCTTCCAGGCGTGACGGAAGGCATCGATGTGCCTGACCAAGCAAGGACGCAGCAGCAACTGGGGCGTCTTACCGAGGCTCTGAATCGTTCCTCAGCCATTCTTGAACAAGCCGCTAAGTGAGTCCTAATCAACGCTGCATCCACTTCGTCAACAGCTTTACAAAGTGTGTGGATCTCATTCTGCTTGCGTTTTCCACATCATTGGCACAAGATGGTTATCCGGCTGTAAGAAGGCCGCAATGCAACTTTCGATTAAGGTTCACACGTAAGTGCAATTCCGTTGCTGGCTTAGAACGACCAAGCTGAATCAAGATAGTTAATAAGACTGCTCCACTCTCCTGAGGTCCACCTCCATGATGCACAGTCTCATTCTTGCCTTTGTCTTTGTTGCAGCAGTTATCGGGCCTGTATTTCTCACCATGCGCACCCACGCAGCCAGAGAATAGCGCAGCGACTGGCTGCTTTCGCCTTGCGGTGTTGTGCCTTGGACAGGCACAACGCTCTTTTCAGCAGGTCAGCAGTCTTTAGGTCGACTGTTAGATCAGGAGAGCTGACGGCGCTCGAAAAGCATGGCTGCCGGACGCAGGGCGGTGCGTTCGCTAAGTCTCCGCTCCTCCAGATATCCACTGCAGAGAACAGCAAGCGTCTCCGGAACTGGGCGGCCAATGCGGGAGAGCAGCCAGGCCGCAGTAGTACAGACGTGCTTCAACGCAGCCGCAATACCGCCTTGTTTGTCGACAAAGATGGACCGATAGGTCTCTGGTTGGCAGAAGCGCCCGAAGGTAAGCGAGCTTCCACCCATGAACTGAAGTTCGGTGTAACCGGTGTCGATCATGCGGCCAACGGCGTAGCCGCGCAGCACGAGGGAAAGGCTAAGCCGCTCATAGTATGCATCGTTCAGCTGGGTAAGGAGATGGAAGCGGTCGCCAAGCCTGAAGCCGCACATCACAGCGATGAGGGTTCCGTCGGGACGACGAAGGCCCATCCGTTCGCCGCCACCATGAAGCTCCAGGATGCGTTCGTCGCGCGCCAGTCGAAGCGAATCTGCGGGGAAATCGGTTTCGGCATTGAGGCGCTCGACCGCGGTTTCGTACTCCTGCTTCGTTAGCGATGGCGCGAAGACAATGCCAACTGCTTCAGTCTTTCGGATGCAGGCGCGAACGTTGCGGCGGGTGTGTTTGCCAAGTGAGCTGAGGAACTCTTCAAAGCTGGATTTAAGTTCCAGACGGTCGCCGGGAATAAGTGCATCAAGAAACTTCATTGCAAGGCCGCGAAGGGCGAATTTGGAATTATCTACGGGCAGAAATCGGAGATGAAGGGAGTGGACCCCATCGGCAACCATGCGCTTCATGCACTCGCGGAGGACGAGACGTTCATCAGACGGAGAGCAAAGCAGGAGACCCCGCCCGGAGTAGTCTCCGCCGATAGCATAGCCCGTTCCAATACCTTTGATGTGGTGCTCGGTCGCGTAAAGAATGCCAATGAGGCGATCTCCACGCCAGCAGGCCACGGAGCAGGAGCGCCTTATTTCGTCGGTCGCTGCAAGGAAATGCAGAGGATTTAACATGACATCGTGCCTGACGCCGAGGGAAAGGCGTAGAAACGCGATCTCATCCCAAAGCCTGACGAAGGCCGAACCGTCTCGTAACGTGACTGTACGCATTTTAGTGTTCAACATTGAGAAGCCCGGGCGCGCACTTTAAAAGTTCTACAGGGCACGTACAGCTCAGTGAAATAACACTGGTGGGGCAGGGTTGACAATTGAGAATGACACACGAGGGACGAAGCGACTATCTAAATCTGATACACCCGGTTTATGAAAGTGGCCGCACAGGCAGTTCCCTCGCGGCCACTAAAGAGGATGTGATGCCAGTTAGCCGCGGAGAGCAAGCTGTTCTGTCATGATTTGGGTAAGATCCTGCTTCTTGAGGCCATATTCAGACTCGTTGAACTTATCGACCTTGCTGGACCAGTTCATGGAGCAGAATTTTGGTCCGCACATGCTGCAGAAAGCGGCTTCCTTGTAGTAATCATCAGGCAGAGTTTCATCGTGCATGGAGCGGGCCGTTTCAGGGTCGAGCGAAAGAGCGAACTGCTTGTCCCAGTCGAAGGTGTATCGGGCATGCGAGATGGCGTCGTCGCGGTCGCGCGCGCCGGGTCGGTGGCGGGCGACGTCGGCAGCATGGGCGGCGATCTTGTAGGCGATGATTCCGTCTTTCACATCTTTTTCGTTGGGCAGTCCGAGGTGCTCTTTTGGGGTGACGTAGCAGAGCATAGCCGCGCCGTGCCAGCCGATCATGGCCGCACCAATGGCAGACGTGATGTGGTCGTAGCCGGGGGCGATGTCGGTGACGAGCGGGCCGAGGACGTAGAACGGGGCGCCGTCGCAGAGCTCGACTTCCTTGTCGACCTGTAGCTTGATCTGATCCATTGGGATGTGGCCGGGACCCTCGATCATGACCTGGACGTCGGACTTCCAAGCATGGCGGGTTAGTTCGCCGAGGGTCTTAAGTTCGGAGAACTGTGCTTCGTCGGAGGCATCGGCGAGGCAGCCGGGGCGCAGACCGTCGCCAAGTGAGTAGCTGACATCGTACTTCGCCATCACCTTGGTAATTCGGTCAAAGTGCTCGTAGAGAAAGTTTTGCCTATGATGCGACGTCATCCATTGGGCCAGGATGGCACCGCCGCGGCTGACAATGCCGGTGATGCGTTTAGCGACAAGCGGGACGTATTCGATCAAGACGCCGGCGTGGATGGTGAAGTAATCGACGCCCTGCTGGGCCTGCTCTTCAATCACTTCAAGGTACAGATCGATGTTCAGGTCTTCGACCTTCTTGACGCGGGAGAGGGCTTCGTAGAGCGGGACGGTGCCGATGGGGACGGGCGAGTGGCGCAGGATCTGCTCCCGAATCATAGGAATATCTCCGCCTGTAGACAGGTCCATGACGGTGTCTGCGCCGAAGTGGACGGCGGTGTGGAGCTTACGGAGCTCTTCA
>CAHJWN010000081.1 GCA_903642265.1 Acidobacteriaceae bacterium
GGCATGCTGCCCATCAAGTTGTATTACGTTAGTAACTCATTCTGTTTATTATTCATACATATCATTGATTTGATTGGACTTACTGCCCTTCTCATCTTATTGTTACTTCAGCAACGAAGTCCAGCAGATTCGAAAAATAACTTTAGGCCCATCCCAAGGAGATTCATATGAAGAACATCGTCCGCGCTTTCGTCGTCGTCCTCGCTCTCACCGGTGCTGCTGCCTCCACCCAGACGTCAACTGCCTCCGCAAGCACGATCGCTTCTTCTTCCATGCATTCCAGCATGATGCCCGTCCCGACCTGCCCCCCGGATGGCAAGAACGACTGCGGCATGTCCAAGAACCCCATGGTGCGGTAGGTACCACTCCAAATTCTTGTAGTCGGGAGGCCTCCTCTCGCGTACTATATGGCCATGTAGCTGTATGAACGCGCCCGGGGGCTTGTAAGATGACTGTTCCACAAGTGAATTTGGTTTTGGATTTCTGTGAACCAGTTCTTTGCTTGATCGCAGCAATCTCCTTGTTTTATGCGAAAGCTCAGAAGGTTTATGGTTATCTGGCCGCCCTTCTACTCGCCAGAGTCGCTTTTTTCGGCGGCGAGTGGGCCATCATTCATATTGGTCAGCGGTTCAACGTTACCGGTCAAGCGTACGTCTACTACTTCGGCACGTATTGGACTGCGTTCGCAGTCGAATCAGTCTTGATGTTGGTCGTCATTTGCAGTATGTACAGGCTTGCAATGGCTCCGCTCAAGGGGCTCCACACGCTCGGCATGCTGGTGTTCAAATGGGTGGCCGGCATCTCTGTTCTGGTGGCGCTTGGGTCGGCGTTTGCCCCACACATCACGACCGTCAATTTCATCATCGGATTCGTATCCCAGATGCAGCGCACGCAAAGCATCCTTATCCTTTGTCTGCTCCTGTTTGTCTGCTTTGCCATTCGGCCCATGGGTTTGTCGTACCGCAGCCGCATCTTTGGCGTAAGCCTTGGCCTCGGTGTCATGGCTACCACGGACATGGTGCAGTCCGCCTGGATGCATAATGTGTCAGCAAGCATGTATGGCACTTTCAGCATCATCAGCAGCGGCGCAATCTGCCTAACCCTAGCTACATGGACCGTATACTTCGCGCTGCCAGAGCCGAAGCGCCGGTTGATCACCCTTCCGACCACGTCGCCCTTCCTGCGTTGGAACCAGATCTCCGAAATCCTCGGCGACAGTCCGGGTCACGTCGCAATCGGCGGCCTCCCACCAGAGATGCTTGCTCCCGCCGAGATCGAGGTAATGCGTCGCGCGTCCATGAAGATGAAGCTCAGCCTGGCTGCACAAAGCCAGACTGCAGACGCCGCCTAACTAGCAAACCTCTCAGTTGTAGACCGTTCCAGGCAACAAGTTCCAAGCAAGTAAAGAGGCCATCCCAATCGGGATGGCCTCTTTACTTGCTCCTTGCTAGATGGTATTACTCGCGTTCGGACTTCTTCCAGTTGAGCAGGTCACCCAGAGTCGTGCTGCTCGAAGACGACGAGGACGATGACCCCTGGCTTGGTCCAGAGTGACCTGAACCTTTCGGCGTCTTCTCGCGTTCCTTGTAGCTTTCGACCTCAGCGCGGCTTGCCTCTTCGCCTACTGCACGAATGCTCAAGCCGACCTTCTTCTCTTCCTGGTTCATCTTGACGATCTTGAACTCGTGTTCCGAGTCAACGTCCATCGCGACAGGCTTGCCGGTAGCGTCAACTGCTTCAGAGACGTGGCACAGACCCTCGACTCCTTCAGCAATCTCCACGAAGGCTCCAAACTGTGCGGTCCGCAGAATCTTACCCTTGATAACATCCCCCACCCGGTGCTGGGCAAAGAACGTGTCCCAGACATCCGGCTGAAGTTGCTTCACGCCGAGTGAGAGGCGACGGTTCTCCGGCTCAACGCCAAGAACGATCGCACGGACCTTCTCCCCCTTCTTCAGCACTTCAGAAGGATGCTTGATACGCTTCGTCCAACTCAGGTTCGAAACATGCACAAGGCCATCGATACCGTCTTCGATCTCGATAAATGCGCCGAAGTCCGTAAGGTTCCGTACGCGGCCTTCAATGATCGCGCCCGTCGGATACTTGTCCTCAAGCTGCTCCCATGGATTGTCCTGGAGCTGCTTCATGCCAAGCGAGATGCGGCGATCGTTCGGGTTTACGCTCAGGATGATGGTGTCAACTTCATCGCCAGGCTTGACCATCTTCGACGGATGCTTCATCCGCTTCGACCAGGTCATCTCGGAGACGTGAACCAGCCCCTCGATGCCCTGTTCCAGCTCAATGAATGCGCCGTAATCGGTGACCGAAAGAACGCGGCCGCGGACCTGGGCACCAATTGGATACCGCTCCGTTGCATCGAGCCACGGGTCGGGCGTCAGCTGCTTGAAGCCGAGAGAAACGCGCTGCTTGTCCTTGTCGAACTTCAGCACCTTCACCTGGATCTCGTCGCCTACATTAACCAGATCGCGGGGATGTGTCAGCCGACCCCAGCTCATGTCGGTGATGTGGAGCAGGCCGTCGAGGCCGCCCATATCAACAAAAGCACCATAGTCGGTGAGGTTTTTTACCGTTCCGGTAAGGACGCTGCCCTCTTCGAGAGTTGAAAGCGTGACCGACTTCTTGGCGTTCTGGTCTTCTTCAAGCAGCTCTTTACGCGAGATCACAACGTTGCCGCGCTTCTTGTTCAGCTTGATGACGCGGACTTCAATCTCCGTGCCGATGTAGCCGTCCAGATTGCGAACGGGACGTACTTCTACCTGTGATCCGGGTAGAAACGCCTTGATGCCGATGTCAACCGTCAAGCCGCCCTTTACGCGGCCCAGGACCATTCCCTTTACGGGAACCTTGTCGTTTGCAGCCTGCTCCAGCTTGTCCCAAACCTTCAGACGCTGTGCCTTGTCATAGCTGACAAGATAGCCGCCCTCGGCTTCTTCGCGCTCAACGACAACTTCGACCGTATCGCCGGCATTGAACTTGGACACACCAGCGGCGTCAAGTACCTGCTCGAGCGGTATCAATCCTTCAGACTTCAGGCCGATGTCGACCACGACATGCTTGTCGGTGATCTTGACCACAGTGCCAGTCACGATGACCTCTTCGGTCGTCAGATTGGCGGCAGCGGCGGTCTCAGCAGCCTGCTCGCGATCGAAATTCGCCAGGGCAGCGGCAAAGTCTGCTGCATCATAATCTGGCTCTTCGCTGGCGCTGATTGCTACGCCTTCGCTTGCTGTGCCTGCACTTTGCTCTTCTGCTGCCTGGGGTTCGGTCGTGCCTTCATGAGAAGAAGATGCGTTGGTTGGGGTGGATGCAAATGACAGGTCGGAATGCTCCGTTGTCGCTTCGGGCTCTAGGGTTTGGATTTCGGTGTTCAGGGGTTTGCCTTCGTTGTAGTCAGAATTATGGTTGTCTACCATGATGATGCGGACTCCGGGCTCCAAGATTCGCTTTATCCGACCTCATAGAGAATCCTCTTGAACAGAACTCACACAACTGGAAAACCCGCGTAGGGTGACCCTGCTGCTTCAATTCCGGATTCAGTTGCGTCAGTCGGAGAGCAATCAATTTTGCAGAGGAGCTTACTGCACTTGGAACCCACACGCAGTAGCTCAATCAAAAGCATATTCCCCGGGATCATGAGAGTCAATACGCCTTCGTTACACGCAAGCCTGGAAGGCCGCGATTGACCAGCTATTCATAAATTGATCGCGGTAATTGCACCCTTGCAAGCTGTGGACGAGTGAATTGATCTTGTAGTCTTTCGACATGGATCGACTTTGGACACCCTGGCGCTACAACTATGTGAGCCGAGCCAGCAAAGACCTTCGCAAAGGCGTACCGGCGGAGCTTGAAGCCTGGCCCGGCGATCTCGACTGCGTCTTCTGCAACATGATCGCTTCGGTCGACTTCGCAATAGCAGCCGGCGCAGACCGGGAAAGTACCGAGCGTGCCGCATACATCCTTCATCGCGGTCTCAATTGCTACGTTTGTCTGAACGCCTTTCCTTATTCGACCGGCCACGTTTTGATCGTGCCGTATATTCATACAGCCTCGCTCGCCGCTCTTGAAACGTCCGCCGCAAACGAGATAGTTGCTCTTGCCCAGGCCACAGAACGCGTGCTCCGCCAGACCTACCAACCAGATGGCCTGAACTTCGGCCTCAACCTCGGCGAATCGGCTGGCGCTGGCGTCGCCAATCACATCCATATGCATGGGCTTCCACGCTGGAGCGGCGACACAAACTTCATGACCGTCACGGCCGAAACTCGCGTTCTACCTGAGACTCTCGATATCACCTGGGAGCGCCTACGGCCAGCCCTTGTAGAAGCAACTTACCTCCCGGTGACCGCCTCTAAACCGAAAGGATAGTCACAACTCAAGTTTGGCCACTACACGCCGAAGATCCGAGTTACTCTCACTCTTATCCGGGGTTCGCCATGAAAACTTCAAAATACGTTTCAAGGCTCAGTCCAAAACTCGAAGCAACTACCTCCGAAGAGTCCTTAGTCTCCCCTGGATCGGTAGAAAAGCGCGGCCCATCCGGCGGCGAGTTTCTGCCTTTTCCTGGCAATGTTCCGCAGGAGCCGGATGACGCCCTTCTGACCGGCGGTACACGCTCACTTTCAAGACGCCTGCTTGCCCTGAACATCCCGGGGCTTGAAGCAGCTCTACGAAGTAGCTCGGTTGCTGCTCAGCGACGGACGCCGCAGAGAACTGCACGGACCCCGGAAGCGACCACCCAGCTCCGCAAACCGCTAAGCGCGTAACTTGCTCTTCAGACAACGTCAGGCGCTAGCCGGGACTCGTGTCACTTCGAAGTTTGTGATCTTCCACGATCCATCCGGGTATCTCCGATAGACGCGCGTATACCGGTATTTCCCGCTTAGGGTCTCACCATTGTTCGTGCCTTCGATCTCCGCCAGCGATGTGACGATCCCCACTCTGCCCACCAGTTTTATCTTCACATCCGACACATCGAGCCGGGAGATCACCAGCGACCGGTCCTTCAACCGCTCAAGCTGCTGCATCTTGTTGTTGAGCTGCCCGGAGACCGAGATGCCGAAGTAATCTTCCGCGAGTAGCTTGTCCATTGTTGGCACATCGCCGGCAAGTTGCGCAGTGCGCCATTGGTCCTCGGCGGTCTCGATCTCACGCTTGTAGTCGCGCTTGTGCTCTTTATGCGAATGAACCGTCGCGTCTGCCCGGCCCGCTGATGCCAAGGGAAAAAGAAAGAACGCTATTCCCAGGATCGCGGTAAGCCTACTGCCGCTATGCTGGCCTGCCTTCACGAAGTGCCCATTCAGCCGCGGTAGATGAATGCACTGCCTGTGAACCGATGCAGAGGAGGAGTGCGCCGTGGCGTCAGGGTTCATAAGCATTCCGACAATAAGCCCTTCGGGCAGCGGAGTCAAAACCATAATATGTCTGGACCACCTACACCTGAAGGCGACGGCTTAACAGACGGCGGTCAGGTTCTCAACCGCTTTGTTCAGCATGAGCTGGTAGAGTCCACCAATCGCGTACTGATGAAAGTGCGGCGTAGCCCGGTGCGATTCCAGGGCTTCGGCATCGCTATATTGCTCATAAATGAGCACCGTGGTGGGATCGTCTTCGATAAAATGCGCCACGTAACTGATGCAGCCTGGCTCCTGACGCGATGCGAGGGACAACGGTCGCAGCATCTCCGCTACCTGGTCGTGATGTTCCTGGTCAAACTTCAAACGAACTGTGAAACTCAGCATAACTCTCCTGATCGATGTGCCACTTAGATCGCATCCCGCGTCTTGCATCCCGCGTCTCTTGATTGCGAGAATTCAGATCGTACTTCAACTCCGCAGCAATTCCTCGAACTCCGGGAGCGCCATCGTCTGATCGCGGTCCGGGCCAGTCGAGACCATGCCGATCTTTGCACCCGACTCCCTCTCGACGAACCGCAGGTAGTCCTGCGCCAGCTGCGGGAGCTTCTCAAACTCCGTAATGCCTTCTGTTGAGCAGTGCCAGCCTTTCAGCGTCGTGTAGATGGGCTGGATCGATTCAAACCCGCGCATATCTGCCGGGATCACGTCCGTCACCTTGCCGTTCACCTTGTACCCGGTGCAGACCGGGATCTCCGCGCACTCATCCATAACGTCCATCTTGGTGACGACCAGCCACTCGGTGCCGTTAATCATGTTTGAGTAGCGCAGCAGCGGCAGGTCCAACCAACCGCACCGTCTTGGACGTCCCGTCACCGCCCCATACTCCTGACCGCGAGCGCGCAGCAGGTCGGCGGAGTTGTCATGAATCTCCGTCGGGAAGGGTCCTTCGCCAACCCGCGTCACATAGGCCTTCGTCACCCCGATAACGGTTCCGATCATCGTCGGCCCGACACCGGTGCCCGTCACCGCTCCGCCCGCCGTCGCCGACGAACTCGTCACAAACGGGTACGTCCCGTGGTCGATGTCGAGCAGCGCTCCCTGCGCTCCCTCGAACATCACCTTCTCGCCATTTTTGAACGCTTCATTCAGCATCACGGCAGTGTCCGTCACAAAGGGTGCAATCTTCTCCGCCGCCCGCGCATACTCCTCATACATCGCCTTGGGGTCGAGCGGCTCGGTCCCGAACAGCGCATGGGCAATCGTATTTTTCTCAAAGCAGGCATTCTGAATGTGCGTCCTTAGCAGCGCCGAGTTCAACAGGTCGACCACGCGCAGCCCGCTGCGATGCATCTTGTCTTCATACGCCGGCCCGATGCCGCGACTGGTAGTCCCAATTTTTGTCCGGCCCGGCGCGTTCTCCGCCGCAAGCTCGATCATCCGGTGATACGGCAGAATCACCTGGGCCCGGTTGGAAACAAACAGCTGCTCATCCACCGGTAGCCCGGCGTCCTTCAGCTTCTTCACCTCGTTCAGAAACGCCATCGGATCGAGCACGACGCCATTGCCAATCACACCCTTGCAATCCGGCCTCAAGACGCCGCAAGGAATCAGCTGCAACACAAACTTCTTACCCTTGATGATCACCGTATGGCCCGCATTATGCCCACCGGCATACCGCGCCACCACGTTAAACTTCTCCGACAGCACGTCGACGATCTTGCCCTTGCCTTCATCGCCCCACTGGGCACCAAGAATTACCGCTGATTTGCGTTGAGTCACGAGAGATGCTGCTCCTTGTTGTTGCGTCAGAAGATTCCGAATCGATCCAGAGGGGATGGTGCGTGAAGGAGATCCACGCCCATGCTTCATCTTATACTCACGGCCTTAAGGCTCCGCTGACGAACACAGCCTTAGGACCGAGTGACGTTTCGAAGGAGCAGATCGACAAGGCAGAGGCCCGGCCCGAGAGAAGGCATCGACAGCTGTATCGGCGCCCAGCTTTGCTGCCGACAGCGGCTCGAACCGGACCTTTCAGGTAGTCTGGCAGAGCTATGCCTGAACTCCCCGAAGTCGAGACTGTCGCCAACGGCGTTCACGCCCGCGTACACGGTCAGACCATCCAGTCGATCTGGACCAGCAACAAGCCGCAGACCTTCAAGTCCACTCCAGAAGTAATCTCCGAAACACTTACAGGTAGCCGCATCGAGCGCGTTCATCGTGTAGGAAAGACGATCGTGGTGGACCTGAAGCGCAGCGGCATGGAGGCACAGTTCCTGGTGCATCTCGGCATGACCGGCCGCCTACTGGTCTCAGAGCCGGATGTGCCGATTCCGCCGCACACCCATGCTGTGCTCTCGCTCAGCGGAGGCCGCGAACTGCGATTTGTGGACGCGCGCCGGTTCGGGCGGCTGTCCGTTCTTACTACGCATGAGGAGGACGATCAGCCTTACAGCGGCCCGGGCAAGGAGCCGCTGCTGATCTCACCTCCCGACTTCATTGCGCTCTTTCGCGGCCGCAAGACGCCCATTAAAGCGGCGCTGCTCAACCAGTCGCTGCTGCATGGCGTCGGTAACATCTATGCGGATGAAGGACTCTTCCGGGCAGGCATCCGTCCAAAGCGGCAAGCCGGCAGACTCACGCGCGCCGAACTCGGTCGCCTTCGGGAAGCACTCATAACGGTGCTGAAACATGCCATCGAACTCGGCGGTTCGTCGGTCTCAGACTATGTGGATGCCGACGGGGTTCGGGGGTTCTTCCAGTTAGAGCACCGCGTCTACATGCGGACAGGTCAGCCATGTTTAGTCTGCAGCACGCCAATCAAGAAGATTGTCGTCGGCGGCCGGAGTACCCACTTCTGCCCTGTCTGCCAGCAGTAATTTGCATCGCTTTGGCTCAATCGATCTCAGTCGACACTCGTAAAGCGTTCCTGCTTTCGATCCTCAAGCGAGACATGCCAAGGGATCCCACTCCGGCGGCCTAGTGCCGTGCGGCTGCTTGTTCGGCGGCGACTGCTGAACCGATCACCCGGGTCTCCGCGTCGTCGGCCACGATCTCGACCGAGTAGCTTTGCAGCGGGCTCATCTTCACCATCTGCTGGAGATAGTCGCGCAGCATCGGCAGATCGACAAAGCGAACGTTGAAGCCTGTGAGGAAGAACTTGCCGGAACCCTCCTGGTGGATCTCCGTAGCCGTGGCGGCGGCGAGGGCCTTGTGCCAGAGCCGTTTGAAGTCCAGGCAGCGCTTGTCGCCAGTCTTGGCAGCTTCGAAGACCTCTTCCGGCTCCATATCGAGAAAGCGGAGGCGCATGGCGCGATGGCCCATGATGCCTTCCATGTGGCCGCGACCGCCGCAGCCGCAAAAGCGTTCCTTGTCGTCCAGCGAGACAATCCCGTGGCCGCCTTCCCAGACGCCATCAATGAACGGATACCGGCCGTAGCCAATACCAATCCCAAGCGTCCAGACGCGGATAAGACGGTCAAGCTTGCCCTGCGTGGCAGCAAGTCCGGAGGCCATGCCGTCGGCATCGTTGATGACGTTTACCGTGGTATTCAGGCCGTGTTCGACGAGCTTTGCGGATAGAAGGTCGGCGATCCGCGCACCTTTCAGTTGCGGCAGGTTGGGCGAGTCTTCGACGACCCCGCTGCGGATTACGCCCGGCAAGGCGACTCCCACTGCGGCTATGTCCTTCGAGCTCTTCGCAGCGCAGATGATCTGCTCGCAAAGCATCTTGACCAACCCATCGGTCGGCATCTCGATGAGAGCGCCATCCTCTTCGCCGTCTTCAGGAAAGCAGTGCAACGTGCTTGCAAGCTTGTTGTCCACTACCAATCCAGCCACTGCACGCTCTGAGAGAGTCACGCCAATTATGTTCGCCATTTTCCGCCACCTAGTCCGTCTGGAGAGCCGCTCGGTCTTCCATGCAGCTTGTATCGATTTGTCCCGCGCGGCCCATAAACAGTCCCCGGCAGATCAGTCGAACTTGCTCACACGGTTCAACCCGTTGAAAGCCGCTACTTTATAACATTCCGCCAGAGTTGGATAGTTGAAGACAGTTTCGACGAAATAATCCAGCTTTCCGCCCAGTGCCATCACGGCCTGGCCAATGTGCAGCAGCTCGCTTGCGCCCTCGCCGATGATGTGGACGCCAAGGATGGTGTGGGTCACGCGATGGAAGATCAGCTTCAGGCGTCCGGTGGTATCGCCGCGGATCTGACCACGGGCGATCTCCCGGTAATAGGCGACGCCAACCTCGTAAGGAACGTCTTCTTCGGTGAGTTGTTCCTCGGTCTTACCGATGAAGCTGATCTCAGGAATCGTGTAGATGCCGTACGGATAGAAGCTCGGATTTGAGATCACCGTTTCATCTCCGAAGGCACGGGCAGCAGCGATGCGGCCCTGTTCCATCGAGACGGAGGCGAGCGACGGGAAACCAATCACGTCCCCACCGGCGAAGATGTTCGGGACTTTGGTACGGAAGTCTTTGTCGACCGGAATGCGTCCGCGCGAGTCGGATTCAACGCCAACTTTAGCGAGGTCAAGCTCGTCGACATTCCCCTGCCGGCCGACCGCGTAAAGCAGCGCATCGCCCTGCAGCTTCTTCTTGCTTTCAAGATTGGCGACTACGGTGCCGTCCGGCATCTCGTCAACGCTCTCAACCTCTTCATTAAGGCGCATCGTCACGCGCGAGTCGCGAAGATGATAGCTGAGCGCTTCAACGATCTCCTGATCGGCAAATTCGAGCAGCCGCGGACGGCGCTCAATCAGCGTGACGCGTACGCCGAGTGCGGAGAACATGCAGGTGTACTCGACGCCAATCACGCCGCCGCCCACGATGATCATCGTCTTCGGCAGCGCAGGCAGGTCAAGCACCAGGTCGCTGTTGATGATGCTGGTGCCGTTAATCGGCACCTTAGCCGACGCGGCGGGCTTGGTCCCGGTGGCAATCAGGACGTTCTTCGTCTCGTAGATCATGCTGCCGCGGGAGTTGGTCACCCGGACGTGTGTGGAATCTTCAAAGCTGGCCGTTCCAACAAGCATCTCGATGTTGTTGCGCGAGAGTTGGGCTTCGGTGACGTCGACTTCTGTCTTGATCACGTGTTGGACGCGAAACGCAAGGTCCGCCATCGTGATGCGTTCCTTCACCCGGTAGTTCATCCCGTAGATGGACTTGTAGTTATATCCGGAGAGGTGAAGGACGGCCTCGCGCATGGTCTTTGAGGGAATGGTGCCGGTGTTAATGCAGGCTCCGCCGACTACCTCCCGCATCTCGATCAGGGCTACTTTTTTTCCAAGCTTGGCACCATAGATGGCTGCCCGCTGTCCGGCTGGACCGGACCCAATGACGATCAGATCGTAGACACTGCTGCTCATGCTGTGTAGCGCTCTTCCTGAATCTTCCAGCTTGACGTGCGGCTGACCGGGACCCAAGCCTTGTTCATGGCTCTGTGCAGCGTCCGCGAAACCCGGCGGGACCAGCTGTACAGAACCGTCGTCGCCAGACTGCGGCGGCTGCAGACCTTCGCCTCGTATACTGCCTAAAAGTACCACATTCGGCATGCTCGGACCTCGTTCCCCTGAATGGATCCAGTCACAATTACAGCCACAATGTTGACCCTCCCAAACGCCATCCTCTACGCAATCACCGATCGGACCCAGTTCGGAAAGAGCGAGCCCGAGCGCCGCGCCGGGACCATCAAGCAGGTCTCGCGACTGGCAGCCGGGGGCGTCCATTACATTCAGCTTCGCGAGAAAGATCTCCCCGCCCAAGACCTCATCGGCCTCGCACGGGAAATCCTCAGCACAATCCGGACCTCCGGTTCCGGCACACGACTTCTGATTAACTCCCGCCTCGACGTCGCGCTGGCTGCAGGAGCAGATGGGGTCCATCTTCCGTCAGGCGAAGACCAGTTGAGGCCGGCACAGGTGCGGCAGCTCTTCGAGGCCGCTGGTGCCCCGAAAACAACGGTCAGCGTCTCCTGCCACACACTCGACGAAGTGCGATATGCACAGCAAGGCGGGGCCGACCTGATCCTCTTTGGCCCGGTCTTTGGGAAGTCAGTTGGCGGCAACATCGTGGTTCCCGAAACAGGACTTCAGGCACTGCGAAATGCTTGCGAGACCGCCGGAGCGGTCCCTGTGCTCGCGCTTGGCGGAGTCACGGCCGAGAATTCCGACACCGCCCTTGCTTCCGGAGCTTGGGGGATCGCAGCGATCCGGCTATTTCGCTAAGCGATCCGGCTATTTCGCTAAGATCCGGCTTTTCCGCTGGAACGAACCCATCAAGGAATCACGCACGCGGATCACGACGCACGCGCATTCAACTCTGTAAGGCGGCTCCTCTCTCCCGCGACGCGTGACCCGCTCCATCATCCTGGGTGCAGTTGCTCCTCGCAATCGGTGAATTCGATTACGCCCCGGCAGGCGGAAGGTGCAGCTCGGCCAGGATCTCCGCGAACCCCGGCTCTCCGCGTAGATCATCCAGCGCCGGAGTAGTCCGAGCGACCCCCATCCAGTAGCAATGCTGCTCGGTAGCGCGCTTCAGCAATCGGATCGCCTCCCCGCGGCGCCCCGCTCGCATTGCAGCAATGCCCGCATCGTAGTCGACGTTGGGAGAGGTGCTGTTGCGCTGCATGTCCTCCATCCGGGCCGACCAGTATGCCTTCCAGCCATGCTTCTGATAGATCGCAAGCAGTCCCTGCGAATGAAGCTCAACATGATTGTCATTCAGTTGCATCAGGTCATATCGGACCGCGTCGTCATACATTCCTTTGTTGGCGTAGGCGTCAGAGATCCAGTGGTCAACCACACCGGCGGAAGCAGGATGCATCTCTCGCGCATACTGCAGCTGCCGTAATGCTTCGTCGTAGCGGCGCGCATAGAAAAGCGTGGAGCCGTAGTGCCTGGCCATGTAAAACGAGAGTGGATCGACCTCGACAGCCTCCTGCATCTGCTTCACCGCATCATCTGGTTTTCCTACGGAGTCCAGGTACACCGCCAGCATCATGTGACCATACGAATTGTTCGGATTGAGTGCGAGTCCACGCGTCAGATCGCGTTCGGCCGCGTCCCACGTCCACAAAAATGCCGCTTCGAGGCTTCCCCGCGCAATGAATGCGTCGCCGTTCGCGGGGTCAAGCTCCAGGGCTTTTTCTGCCGCAGCCATCGATCTTGGAACAGCCTCCTCGGCCGTCAGGTCAGCCATAAAGGCCTCAGACTGCAGCGCGATCGCCAGTCCGGAATAGGCCGCAGCATAGGTCGGACTCAGGTCGATCGCGCGTTGAAATTGCTCCGCACTTGCTCGCGGCTGGCGCTGGTCAAAGTACAGACGTCCGCGCAGGTACGCGTCATGGGCTGCGGGATCAATCGCAACCGCTGGCTGCGTCGCACTCTCCGACCGGGCAACAAACCCACCCGCCTGGGCATGATGAACGATCTCCTCCGCCGCCTTCTTCTCCAGGGCCATTACTTCGCTGGTGGATCCCTCAAAGCTGTCGGCCCACAAATGACCATCGTTTTGGGTGTCGATCAGCTGGGCATTGATGCGAACAGTGTCCCCGGAGCGTGAGACAGAGCCTTCTACAAGCAGGTCAGCCCGCAACTCACCGGCTATCGTCTTCAGCGGCTTCTTTGTGTCTTTCTCCTGAAGGACGGAGTTCCACGAGACCACCCGCAGCCCCGACTCCCGGGCCAACTGCGTGATCAGTTCATCGGTTGTGCCATCGGCAAAGTACTCCTGCGCCGGATCGCCCGAAAGGTTCTTCAAGGGAAGCACAGCCACCGAGCGGATCTTTGGGTAAGCGAGCTGTGGCCTGGCGAGCTTCCAGCCAGCAAAGCCGAGGACCAGGCAGCAACCCAATATCGGCAGAACGAAGCGCCAGGTTCGACCTTCCATAATCCGGCGATGGAAGGTTTCGCTCTGAGGCGGATCAAGAGGGCTGATCCCGGCAAAGTGTGCCGGTTCACTCACGGGAGCTGTCCTGCTTCCCGTCTGCTCCACGATTCGCTCTGTCGTCAGACCTTGCCCTCGGGAACGCTCGACAGACGCTTCGACGGATGAGGCTGGGTCGAATCTCTGCGGGGCCGCCGCCTGTTCGGCGAGCCCGCCTCGCGTGGCCAGGACCACACGATACGCGCCCTTCGGCACCTCAATCAGCAGGGCGTCTTCTCTGCCCTCCTCGGCGTAGTATTCGCGCAGTCGCGTTCGAAGACGCCCCGCTTCCACGCGTACCGTCGCATCGATCGCGGGATCGTAGCTCGCGTCCCGGTCGAACACCTCGGTCGCAATGGTGAATTCCTTGACGATCTGCGGCGGCTCTGCGAGCGCGGCGTCCACAAGATACTGCAGCAAGCATTGGCTTCGCCGAGCCTTCGCGAACACTCGGGAGGTAACAATCCGCTCGGCTTGACGCAGGACCTCTGTTTTCTGAGTGGCTGGCGTCTGCGTTTTCATAAACATCGTCCCCGCTGAGTGGGGGTGATTCTACGTGACGAAAATGTAAGTTACAGTAACAAACTTACCCCCACATCACCTCCTGCTTAGGGTCGCGCCATAGCTCGCTTCAAACGAGCTTGCTCCAGGAGGAACAAGATATGAAGCATCTTCGTCTTTTCACAAGGATGGCCACTGCCGGCACCGTACTCGCCACGCTCGCGGCAATCGTCCATGCCCAGGTTCCCGTACCCCCGAATGCGACAGTGGTCGCCTCTGGCCTGAACGGCCCGCGAGGTCTCACCTTTGGCCCCGACGGCGCCCTCTATATTGCAGAGGCTGGCACCGGGGGCAAACTGTCGACCGTTGGAATCTGTACCCAGGTGGTGGCGCCAGTCGGGCCGTATAAAGGCGGAACAACGGCCCGCATCTCGAAGATTCTTGATGGCAAAGTATCGGTCGTCGCCGAAGGTTTCGCGTCCACTGTGGACCAGATGGGCGATGTCAGCGGAATCGCCGACCTTGCCTTCCTTGACGGACATCTATACGCCCTCGTTTCGGGTGGTGGCTGCTCCCACGGCAATCCCATCTTCCCCAATGGCGTTGTCCGCGTGAACGTTCGATCCGGAAGCTGGGACTACGTCAGCGACCTGAGCCTCGCCATTGCGGAGAACCCGCCTGCCTACAACACCTACAACGACTTCGAACCAGATGGCATTCCATACTCTCTCGTTGCGGAAGACGGTTCACTCTATGCCGTCGAGCCAAACCATGCCCAGATCTTCCACATCAAGGCTGACGGCGCCACCAGGCTTACCTACGACTTCTCCTACCCTTTCGCCGACGTCACACCGACAGCCATCGCCTTCCGTCAAGGAAATATGTATATCGGAAACCTCGGCATCTTTCCGACCCGTACCCAGACCGAACGCATCACGACGCTTTCTAAAGAGGTTTACTTCTTCGACACGACGCCAGGCCTCGAGACCAAGCCTTCGGAATATGGCAAGTTCCGCCTCGCTGGCTCACACGCCGGCTTCACCAGCATCATCAGCATCAAGTTTGGCCCCGATGGTCTGCTGTATGCAGTCGAACTCTCGGACGCGAATGGCTACCCAACGCCGGGTGCTGGCAAGATCGTCCGTCTCAACCGCAAGGGTGTTGTCGAAGATGTGGTCACCGGATTGACCGTGCCGACAGGCATGACGTTCGGGCCGGATGGCGCCATGTATATCTCCAACGCTGGAGCCGCGCCCGCCGGAGCCGGTCAAATCCTGAAAGTAGCCAGCTATTAGCCAACCCTGAGGCATGTGTCGCCGGCCAACCTGGGCTGCTCCGGCCAGGTTCGCACCGGCGGCACGCCCGGCTTCTTCCCGCGCCGTGGTTCGCGCAGGCAGTAGTAAAGTCGGCTGCCGGACTCGCCAGAACCCGGGCTATTGAGAAGAAGACCCATTTGACCTGCACGAGCAATGTCCTTAATCTCAAACTTGTGCTGATTACCCCCCTTGATCTCGAAAAAGAATCGCTCCTAATCCACGAGGCCATCCCCTCGGGGGCCATTGAATACGCGATAGATATCACCCAGGTTGGACCTATGCCAGTCGACGGGCAGGCCGACCTCATCATTGAACATCGTGGATCACACGAATTCGTGAACGACATCCGCCTGCGGGCAAAGTACAGTGCGCAGTTTGAAATTCTTTGCGCGCGCTGTGTCGACCCGGTCCCGGTTCCCCTTGCAGGCGACTTCGATCTCATCTTCCGCCCTTCTGACGCAGACGCTGAGTCGGGCGAACGCGCAATTACCGTCGACGAGACCGAAATCGGGTATTATGAAGAAAGCGGTCTATTGCTTGAAGATGTCGTGCGCGAGCAGGTGCTTCTTTCCCTGCCAGGCCGTACGCTCTGCACGCCGGACTGCAAGGGACTTTGCCCGAGCTGTGGTCAGAATCTGAATAGTGCTTCCTGCAACTGTGACAAGGCTGCGGCCGATCCACGATGGAATGCTCTAGCCGGTCTGGCAGGCGCGATCAAGCTCAAGAACTAGCCGTATATTCAAGAATTTGTAGGTCGGTCACGCGTGCGCTTGTCCCCATGTGAGCGCAATCTTGATCAGACCGAAAGGGAACTGCAATGCCTAATCCGAAACGGCGCCACTCCAAGCAGCGCACCGCGAAGCGCCGCAGCCACGACTTCCTGACCCCCACCGGCACCTCCGAGTGCCCCAACTGTCACGAGCGTAAACTGCCCCATCGTGTTTGCAAGAAGTGCGGCATGTACAAGGGTCGCGAAGTGGTTGCAACTGCTCAGGCCAGCTAGGGACCGTTTCGCCAGTTCATGCACAAAACCGCGTGAACGCAGCATCCAGCATGGGTGCAGGGTCAAATAGCCAGCAGATGCCGATCGACATCGTTGTAGACGCAATGGGATCCGAGAAGGCCCCCGAATCTGAGATTCGAGGGGCACTTCTTGCTGTGCGTCAGTTTGACGTCCGCGTCCATCTCGTCGGGCCTGAAGAGGTCATCCGCCCCATCCTGCGAACCCACCTCAAGTCCGAAAAGCTGCCTGTCTTCATTGTCCCTGCCTCTGAGTGGATCACGATGACCGACAAGGCCGCGCAGGCAGTGCGCAGCAAGCGCGACTCCTCCATGCGCGTCGGCACCAAGATGGTGCGCGAAGGTCGTGCTGCCGGGTTCTTCACTGCAGGCAATACCGGCGCCGCCATGGCGACCGCAAAGATGGTCTTTGGCATGTTGGCTGGCGTTGATCGCCCCGCCCTGGCGACCATTGTGCCAACAATTGGCGGCTCTCCTTCCCTTCTCCTCGATGTAGGCGCGAATGTAGACAGCGAGCCTGAGAATCTCGTCCAGTTTGCCGTCATGGGGCAGATGTACGCGAAAAACGTTCTCGGCATCTCCAATCCCCGCGTCGGCCTGCTCTCTATCGGCGAAGAGGATTCCAAGGGCAACTCGCTTATCCGCGATACCTTGCCTTTGCTCCGCAAACTCCCCATCAACTTCATCGGCAATGTGGAGGGCCGGGACCTGTTCAACAATCGCGTTGACGTAACCGTCTGCGATGGTTTCGTCGGCAATATTGCGTTGAAATCGGTCGAAGGCGCGGCGCATCTCTTTCGGTCGCTCCTGCGCGATTCGCTGAAATCCACGGTCACATCGCAGGTCGGCGCGCTGCTGTCAAAGCAGGCCTTCAATGCGTTCAAGAAGCGTCTGGACTACTCGGAATACGGTGGCGCGCCGCTTCTCGGTGTGCGCGGCGTATGCATCGTCGGGCATGGGTCCTCAAACGATCGGGCGATCATGAACGGGATCCGCGTTGCCGCCGAGTTTGCCCAGGCCGAAGTGAACTCAGGAATCGAAGCCGCCATGGCGTTGCTGTAAAAACTGGCTAGGCCACGACAGCGTTCAACTTCTCTACAGCGGGCCGGCGCCATCTCCGGCTGATCACCTTCCCGAGCTCGATCGAAGGCTGCTCCACAATGCGATAGAAGAGAGCAGCGAAGGCAAACGCGACCGCCAGAAACGGCAGCAGCAGGTAGAGGTACGGCATCTTTCCCCAGATTGCGAGCGACATCACAATCAGGATCGGCGCGTGGGTCAGGTAGAGGCTGTAAGATACCCGCCCCAGAAAACGCAACGGCGCGAGCCGTAGCATCCTGGAGAGCCAGCCATCCGGCACCAGGGCAAGGATCAGGAAGTATGCCGCTCCCAGGCCAATGGCGAAGTTACGCAGGGGCCGCGGGATGTGCAGCAGCGCTGGATATTGGTAGAGAGCTATCGCTACGACCGGCAGGATCCACCGGACAATGCCCGGCACGGACCGAACCCAATCCACCAGCGGCTCGCGATACCGCGCAAGTAGCGAGCCGATCAGAAATATGCCGCAGAAACCAAGTGTCTCCGACCAGAAAATACTGCTCGTGCCAGTCTCGTACCAGGGCGCGGTGTACTTTTCCACCAGCCGCCCGGCAACTGGAAACGAGAGGGCAACCAGCAACGCCGTCCATGGCCGAAGCCGCGCAGCCACAAGGCATAGCAGGGGAAAGATCAGCGAGATTCGCATCTCGTGCACAAGCGACCAGGTCGGTGCGTTGTACGCGTAGACGTCATATCGCCCCAGAAACAGCAGGTGCTGCACGACAAGATGCAGCGTAGGGGCAGTCTTCCAGAAATTGCTGAAGACCGGCGCATAGCTATCCAGTCCGTGGAACCTCCAGCAGAATACAAGCGCAATCAGCAATGCCGCAAGATAAGGAAGATAGATCCGGCAGACGCGGCGCGCGGCGTAGATCGGATAGCTCTGGCTCTTCCCTGCCATCATGGGCAGGCTCAGCACAAACCCGCTCAGCACGAAGAACATCATGACCGCCGCGCCGCCGTTGCTGAGAAACGGAAGATACGGAATGTATCTCACGAAGTGTGGCGGTGAAGAGTCTACCCATCCCCGCATGAAGTGGTCGAAGACGACGAACAGCGCCGCAACTCCACGCAGCGAGTCGAGTTCGACGATGTGTCCGCGCTGTGGACGCTCCAGCTTCGTGACCGACATAGCCAGCGGATCGTGTTCGACAAGTGGATTAGGCATAAGACCCTGGATCTGGTGCAGGACCAGAAAAGCTATCTCCGGAGATATACCAGCTCTACACCCACGATGCCATCACACGTTTGTCTGCGCGTATGCGCTAGCGTTTGGGGAACTAGACCTGTCGATGGCGGCCCTTACGCAACTCATGCAGGAGCTTTCCCGGCGTACACGTCGTTCAAGCGCTATTGTGCTTCGGGGAAGGAGATTGCAGGTTTCTTCGCATTCCTGGGCACAACCAGTGTCGGTCGCGAATTGACCTTGCGTCGCGACGGAGAAGACGCCGTCTCTGGCGTGAAATCGGGGATCGCATCGTGATAAACCTCGAAGCAGCCCCCGCCACGACGCTTCGCCTCGTACATGGCCGCGTCCGCTTTCGAAGAGAGCTCCTCGGAAGTGTTCGCTTGCACAGGGTAAATCGCGATCCCAATGCTGCAACTCATATTCACGGTCTCAAGCCCATCTGGACCGCCGTTCAAGACGGCCGCAATGATCTTTGCAGCCATCCTACGAATGTCTCGTTCCTCCTGGACGTCCGGCATAACGACGATGAATTCGTCGCCCCCGATTCGCAGGACCGAATCTGTTCCGCGCACCGATTCGCGCAGCCGCTGCGCCACCGTAACCAGGACTTTATCGCCCGCCGCATGGCCCAGCGTGTCGTTGATCTCCTTGAAGTGGTCCATATCTACAAGGAACAGCCCTACCTTATTGCGATAGCGAACCGCTCGGTCGATCGCCTGCTGCACGCGATCGCCCAGCAAGCTCCTGTTTGGAAGGCCGGTCAGCACGTCGTGCTGTGCACGATGCTCGGTGGCGCGCTCTGAAAGTTTGCGCTCGGTAATGTCGGCCGCAGAGATGGCGATGCCGTCTTCGAGCCGCACCACCTCGTGCCGGATCCAGCGTGGGATGTCGCCCTCGAGCTGCATGGGGAACTCCTGAACCACGGGCTCACCCGTCATCACCACCTGCTTGTACTCGTCGAAGAACCCGCCAGTCCGGTTCACCGGGATGAGCGCACAGAGATACTGCCCAATGATCTCTTCGCGCGGCAGTCCGACCAGCTTCTCGCCATTGGAGTTGATATACGTAAATTCAAAGTCGACGATCTGGCCGTCTTTGCCACGTACCGAATTCAGTGTGTAGAAGGCCTCAAGACTGCTCTCGGAAGCGGCGATAAATCGCGCTTCGTTTTGCTGGCTTTGCCTCATCGTCACCAGAAACTTCTGCGTGCGGCCCACCAGTGCGGCAACAATGCCCGCGCTCACCACTGCCAGAGTCGCCGAGATCATCTCCAACTGCGCTGAAAAATCCAGTTCGCGATGTACCAGCGCGAGCAGCCCAATCACGCGGGCGACGCCAGATGCCGTCACAAACAGCGCAAAGACAAGGAAGATCCCGCGAAAGCTCAGGAGACCCTTGCACTTGAAAAACATTGTGATAAATGTGCCAGCCAGGATGAAGTAGCTGATAGTGAGGATCATCGCCGCAAGAACATGCAGCGAAGCAGGACTATCAGTCGGCGTAGCTAAGATCGCACCTGGCCACCAATACCGGGCAGTAATTACGGCCAGAATGCCTAGAAGAACTAACCCGGAGGCCAGCTTCAATCGAAACAATCCAACAGTTGGAGACGCCAGACGCATAGTTGCCAGTCAAACACTTTGTGCAACGGTACCATTCGTTGGATGCAACTCCAGCCTAATTGTGGGTTTATTTTCCCGATCCTGCATCCAATTGCCATGAGTGGTCCCTCAGTCGTACCCAAAGCCGCGGCTTGGAAGATCGAACGCCTTGCTTCCCTCCTCCCTGATCAAACGGGCCGCCGGGTCATCATCACCGGTGCAAACAGCGGCATTGGCTATCCCGCCGCGCGTGAACTGGCGCGGGCTGGCGCCCAGGTGGTGCTCGCAGCTCGCGACCATAAAAAAGGTGAAGCTGCGATCCTGCGATTAAAGTCCGAAGTACCCAAAGCACAGCTCGAACTTGGTCTGCTGGATCTTGCCTCGCTTTCTTCAGTCCGAGACTTCGCCGCTCGTGAACTCGATCGCGGCATGGCGCTCGACATCCTCATCAACAATGCTGGTGTGATGGCCCCACCGAAGCGGCTTGAAACCAATGACGGGTTTGAACTCCAGTTTGGGACCAACGTGCTTGGTCACTTTGCCCTGACCGGTCTGCTGATGCCAGCGCTTGAGCGTGCGGTTACGGGTTCTAAAGCACGGCTGCCGCAGTCGCCCCGCGCCGTATTCCTCGCCTCTATCGCACACAAGTCGGGTACCATCCACTTCGACGACCTGCAGGCCACACGCTCCTACAAACCGATGGGCAGCTACCAGCAATCCAAACTTGCCGACCTGATGCTCGCCTTGGAACTCGACCGGCGCCTCAAAGCCAAAGGGTCGAGCATTCAGTCCATTGCGGCACATCCCGGGGTCGCCAACACCAACCTCTTTCACAGCGGAGACTTCAGCTCGCTGGAGCGTACAGGCCGTCGTTTCATGGGCAAGCTCTTCGACCTGTTCCTCAACTCCGAGGCGGAGGGTGCGCTGCCGACCATCTATGCCGCCGCTGCCCCTGGCGCACACGGAGGCGGGTACTACGGTCCTAAAGGCCTTCAGGAGATGCGCGGCGGCGATGTCGGCGATGCCATCATCGCCCCGCAGGCAAAAGATGCTGCCGCCGCCGCTCGCCTGTGGGTCGCCTGCGAAGAACTCACCGGCGTCAGTTTTCCCTAGCTCCCTGCAACAAGCCTTGCTTTACTGCGGCTGTCCCAGTCACGAACCGGGCGCATCTTCGCGCGGCCTTATTGCGCGCAAAGGTGGGCCTCCGTGCGCTGCAGAAACCGTACTCTCCTCAATTGACCCGCATAAACAACGCTCGTCTCAAGAATGCCTCCGTCCATCGCGTTTCCTGAT
>CAHJWN010000082.1 GCA_903642265.1 Acidobacteriaceae bacterium
ATTAAAGGCGCGATGCTGTGCAGCAAGAACCTTCCAGATCACAACCTAAGCGACTACTGGTTCAAGTTTGCCGGATTACTCCTTCGCGTAGAAGCTTAGATCACAGGTATGGATCGCGGCAGAGTCCGTGAGTGTGCGGAAGTTGTAAGCGGCACAATCTCTGAATGTGGCGATGCTGAACTTGCTTTCGGATCTTTTCAAGGATCCCTTCGAAGGTCCGTCCGATCCGATGCCGGCACGATGGACCATCCACTCTATATCCTTGGCCTCCTCGGCAAGGTATTCCATGACAGCTTCGTTATCTCGATGCTGACCATTGAAGCCACGAGCCAAGGTATGCCTGATCGTCCAAAGGATTGGCGACAGATGCCCTTTATAGGGAGTGCTCAGCCCGCCAGCCTGATAGAGGAATCGCTTCACGCCGTGCTGTCGCATGGCTGGGATCAACTTCTTAACGAACGCGGTATTAATCTTGGCGTGTCGCTGGAGTTTTACATCTCCAAGCATTGAGATGACGAACTCAGTACCCTGCAGCAACGTATCGAAATCAGCTATGTCAGTAATAGAGCCCTGCTGCACCAGCAGATTTGCATTTTGAACAGCCAGTTTTGCAGGATTACGGACAAGTGCCTTGACTGTATGGCCTCCCTCAAGCGCGAGTGAGACAAAATGCTTTCCAGTTCCGCCGGTAGCGCCGAACACCAAGAAAGTTGACGGTTGCAGCACATTAGTTCTCCTCATGCATATGGCGATCTTCAAGGTAGACCGCATGCCTTTGTTCCCCGTAAATGCGTGCGAGAGATGCCTTCGCTTTCCGTCGGCCTGATCTTGCTGTATGGTTCGATGCGATTCATTGAACCCTTCGTACACCTAGCCTCTTTGATCGTGAGCACACTTCATGGTCCGCTTGCCTTATGTCGCGCATCTCAACGAATCAGGTACCTTGACCGCAATCTTCAAATGGGTTGTGAGAAAACGAATATGACCATTTCAGAGTTCACCGACAGCGACGGTCGTTTCCAACGGAACGCGCTACGTGCCCTATGGTTCGCTGGCCGGGGCGAATGGGAGCAGGCGCATGAGATCGCACAATCTGACGAGGATCGTGAAGGATACTGGGTCCACGCCTACCTCCACCGTGTTGAAGGCGACACGAACAACGCGAACTACTGGTATCGACGTGCAGGTCGTTCTGCCCAGGCTGGCGATCTTCGCACCGAGTGGGAGACAATCGTGACGGACCTACTGCAGCAGCCGAGTTGATCCAGCAATAACGGAAAACAAGACATTGGGGTAAGGGGAAAGCCATCGTAATCGCCAGTTGGAATGTTAATTCGATCAAGGCCCGCCTGGAGCACGTCACGACGTGGCTCAAGACCCGCAATCCGGATGTTCTTCTATTGCAGGAACTCAAAGGAACTGAGTTCCCTTACGATGTTTTTAAAAGTCTGGGATACGAGAGTGTCGCTGTGACCCAGAAGGCGTATAACGGCGTTGCCATCCTCGCCAGAACGCCAATTGAAATGATGAGCACTGCACTTTCCGGCGATGGCTCGGACACCCACGCCCGCTATCTCGAGGTGAGGATCTCTGGCATTCGCATCGTCGACATCTATTTACCCAATGGCAATCCTGTTGGCACGGATAAGTTTGATTACAAGCTCGCCTGGATGGAGAGGCTTATCACAAAGATGAGTCAGTGGAAGGCAGACGCCATGCCTACGGTGATTGGTGGAGACTTCAACGTCATCCCGGAAGACATTGACTGCCATAAGCCAGCATCCTGGGTCAAAGATGCTCTCTTCCAGCCTGAACCACGGGCACTCTACCGCGCCATGCTGGACATCGGGTATACGGATGCCTTCCGGTCTCTGCATGCGGATGGCGGGCAGTTTACGTTCTGGGATTACTTTCGGCATTCGTTCGAGCACAATCGAGGGATCAGGATCGATCACTTTCTTGTGTCACCCTCGCTCCGATCGCGGATCCAAAAGTGTGAGATCGACAAAGGACCACGGGCCCAGCTGAAGCCTTCCGATCACACGCCTATACTGCTCACCTTGAGTTAGGCCCTGGGTGAACAGTCCACAACCCTGCCTCTCACAGAGCGATTCGGTAAGCTTTAGCTTGTCTACTCGACCACGCACAACAAGTACCGTCAAGACATCACTCGCCTCCCGATTTTAGGACGTCGGTGTCCTGAAGAGCTCCATCAAGCCAGACTGCGTTTGCGGTGGCGTGGCCCAGAGCAGTGTTATCGAAAACTACCCACGTTTCTTTGCTGTAGGACGAGGCCTCGCAACGTCGAAGCTGCTCTTCAATCCTACGGAGAGAATCCTCGCCATAATCTGAATAGTAAGTATGCGGGGTTCCATGAAGGCGCCAGTAGGCCAGGCCTGACCAACCGCCTGGCCGAGCGACTAGTTCTGAGCCTCGGGGCGGATCGGCGGCAACGCGGGCAATCTCGTAGCTTCGCAGAAGACGATCCACCGGCGCGCTGAACCAGCTCTCGTGACGCGGCTCCAGAACAACGTTTCCGCTATGTAACTCACGAAGAGTGTTGAAGAACTCCCGCGCGATACCTTCGTCAAACGACAGCTTTGGAGGCAACTGAAGCAGTACGGGGCCAAGCTTGTCGCCAAGGCCATGAACAGCCTCGAAAAATTGCAGCAGTGCATTGCCTGCATTTTCCAGCTTCGCAGTGTGGGTCACGGTCTTAGGCGCTTTTACTGCGAAACGGAAATTTGCTGGAGTCGTTGCCGCCCAACGTTCCCAGGTGCTGCGTCTGTGCGGTCGGTGAAAGCTGGAGTTGATTTCGACACAACGCAGCCGGCTCGCATAGCGCTCCAGGTGCGAGCACTTTCCGCCCTCAGACGAGGAAGAGAAAAGCGCAAGATGCTGCTTTGGCACTGTCCAGCCCGCGGTTCCAACGAAGTACGCCATAGCGATAGGATAGCCGTCGCAGATGTCCGGACAACTAACATGACAAGGTTTAGAGACACTGCGATATTTAGCTATTCACGGTAGAGAACGCGATCGTAGCTATCTCGAAGATGAAAGCTTTACGGGAATGGAACATTGTTGTTGGTCGGATCAGGTGTAAAGACTAACCCAAGACCAGATCCAGCAACTATTGAGTTGCGCTGCGATGAACCGAACCATCTGCTGTCGATGCGGGCGAGACTAAGCCAACACTAAATCTGGCTTTACAAGGGCGGATGGAGTGCCATCACGGCATGAATGAGGGCCAGGTGGGTTAGACCTTGAGGGATATTACCCAGGAAGTCCTTGGTCTTCACGTCGATCTGTTCGCTCAAGATACCGATTTCCTGCGGCAAGAGCCTGAATGTCTCGCGGATCAGGTCATCCGCTTTTTGGGTCTCACCCAGTGTCGCGTAAGCCTCGGCGAGCCAGAACGTGCAGGCGAGGAAGGCGCCTTCCTCCTTTTCCGCGCCGCTGTAACGGTAGAGAAGGGTTCCGTGACCGAGCTTTTTGTGAATGGCGTCGCACGTAGCTGCGAGACGCTCGCGGTTCGGAAAGCCGAATCGAACGGCTAGTCCAAGCGAGGCATCCAGCCGTTCAGTTCCGGGGTAGAAGGTGTAAGCTGACTGCCTTTCAGACCAGCAGTTCTCATTTACCCAGGAAGCAATGCGATCTCGCTCTCGGCTCCAACGCGGCACGCAGGTGGTGGAAAGATGTCCTTTCCCCGCCAGCTCAACTGCTCGATCCAGGGCTTGCCATGCACTGATCTTCGACATCGTGTAATGCCGTTGCTCCTCAAGCTCCCACATCCCGGAGTCCGGCTGACGCCATCGGTCAGCGCATTCGTCCGCCAGTGACGAGAGGATCACAGCACTTTTTTGATCAAGGATATTTCCCGATGCAATAAACTGTGCGACTGCTTCGAAGATGTCACCATAGACACCGTGCTGGCGCTGCGTACCCGCCGTATTGCCGGTAACAACAGGGGACGAATCCAGATATCCTGGCAAAGTTGTCTCATGCACCGGGGGTACAAGCCTCCCGTCCAACCTGAAGCACACCTTGGCACCAGATGCTCCGATTCTGGTGAGCAACCACGCGATAGCAGCCTGACTCTCTGGAACCTGTCCAAGCCAGAGAAAGGCATGCAAGGTATAGCTTGCGTCGCGGATCCAGGCGTAACGGTAATCGTAATTCTTCTTGCCGCCGATCTTTTCCGGCAACGAAGTGGTTGCAGCAGCCGCAATCGCTCCCGACGGAGAGAATAAAAGGAGCTTGAGCGCCAGGGCACTCCGGCGAACCCAGTCAGCATAGGGCCCATCGTATTGAAGTCCCTCGGACCAGGCCTTCCAAGCGGTGTCGCTGATGTCGATACGTCGATCGATTTCTTTGGTCGAAGGTCTTCCAAGAGGCTGATCTTCGCCGGCCACTATCGCCACCAAAGCACGTTCGCCGGCGGTAAGAGTTGCTTCGCCCAGGATGCCATGATCTGCTTCTTCTCTGATCTTAATGCTTTCAGACGTGAGAAGCATTCCTAAAACCGGACCTACGTGAAAGATAGTGCCATTGCAGTTGGGTTGAAGCCAGGGCGAGACAGTTTGATCGCGAGTTCCGCATACAAGTGAGAGCCTGATTGTTACCGTCCCACTAAGGACCTCTACCCTGCGTGCTAATTCGCACCAGGGCAGCCTACCAGCCAGACTGCTGTTCATCGAATCGGTGACGCGGAGCACGCCGTCTTCCGTCGTGAAGGTAGTTTCAAGGACATTGCTGCCTTGTCGGTAAACACGCTCTACCCGGAAATGCGTTGTTGGCTGGAGAGTGAATAAGCCCCCGGTTTTTGCATCGAGCAATGAATCGAAGAGTGGGTCCGAATCAAGATTCGGCACGCACCACCAGCCCACCGATCCGTCGATGCCGATCAAAGCTACCGAGCGGCCATCCCCGACGGCGGCATAATCCTGAAGTTTAAGGGTGCGTCGAAAAGCAGTACTGTCAAACGGGTATTTACCAGACACTCATCACTTCCATGCTTAGACCTCTCCTTGTAGCCACATACCCCATGCACACTAAGAGAATCTACTTTCTCCGGTGCTTCTTAGACGCAAAGGGCCCGGACGGATTCGCTGTGTCTGTCCGGGCCATGCGGCTAGTTCTTGGGCTGCTTTTCTACGCCCTTGGCAGGATTGCTGGCATCGACTAGATCGGGGGTCGAAACCGCACCAAGGGTCATCTTCTGCGTGTCCGTGTTGATCCTCTTTGTTCTGGTAAAGGGTTCCATGGCGACTGACTTGCCGGTGTCCAGCGCTTCAAGGATGGCCTCCAGTACTCGAACATCCGCGAAGCCTTCTTCGCCATCCGGTTCAGGAGCAACATCGTTCAGGATGCAGTCTGAGAAATACTTCATCTCGCCGCCGAAGTGGTCGGTGTTCTTGAACGATTCCTTGCCCTTCTCTTCACCGATAGAGACCGTTTGCTCTAGACCTTTGCCGAACATGTACGCCGGGTCTAACATAACGCTTCCCTTTTCGCCTACCGCTATAAAGCTGTTGGTCGGGTTGCCATAGTAAGAAAGATTGAACTGCGCCAACTTCTCGCCAGGAAAGCGGAGGGTAATCGCAACCGTATCTGCAAAATCCTGATCAAGGCCCGATTGTGGATGCTTTGACCCAACGGCGGACACCACTTCTGTGGGTTCGTCACCAAAAATATACCGGGCGGCATTGACCGGGTAAGGACCCATGTCGAATACCGGACCCGCCAGTTTGCCCGAGTGAGCCCGGTGATTGCTGGGATCAATGGGTTGCGCGAACGTCGAGGCGAAGAGGTGGACACTGCCGAGATCACCGGAACGAACCTTCTCAATCGTGTCCAGCGTTGCAGGCTCAAAGTGGAGACGGTACGCGACCATCAGCTTCGCGGTAGAGGCCTTCTCAGCGGCAAGAATTTCTTTGCACTTCGCGGTCGAAACCTCCATCGGCTTCTCTGTGAGTACGTGGATTCCAGCTGCAAGGGCTGGGACGATGAACTCAGCGTGGCGCCAATTGGGCGTGGCCAGGTAGATCGCGTCGAACGTCCCGGATTGAAGGGCCCTATCAAACTCCTCATAGCTGTACGTAGCCTCGAGGTCGTACATGGCTCCCAGTTCTTCTGCTTTCTTGGGGTCGGAGGTTACCAATGCTGTGATGACGGAATTTCCGGTGTGTTCAACGCCGGGCATCATATCTTCCTGCGCGATGTCACCCGCGCCCACGATGGCATATCGAACCTTATTCTCCGTTGCAAGTCCCAGTACTTCTTTTAAGCCCATCTCTAATCCTCCCGAGTTCTTTTTTGTGGCTCCGCATGGTGGACGGTCAGACCTTACCCTGACGGTTCCCCTCTAAACGAGCAGTCAATCAGATGCATGAAAGAGTCGAGTGACCTGAGTGCTGCCCTAGCGGGTATTCGTATCGTCGATGTTCTGTCCTGCGAGTGGGATGCTTTGCATCTGTTTGTCGGAAGTGGACACAACAAGGTAGAAACAAAGGTTTGCGGGAGCGACCAATTCGCAATTCCTAGTGCTTGTTACGATTGAAGAGATTGGCGCGTAGCCGGAAGATGCGATGCCCGGTGATGTGCCAGCCAGGATGGATCTTCCGACGGATCCTTCGTTGCGAACACCCGCTGTATGCCAGTTCAGGAGGTGAATCCCGCCGCCTACCAGAACAGCCTCAGCGCACTCTGCACATTGCATACCGGAGGCACTTGTCGAAGCTACCTGTCACTCGCGACACTTTAAAGGAAACGATCCAATGAAAGCATCCAGCAGGTGGTTTCTCGGGGCAATTGCTGTCGTCCTGGCAGTTCTATCGCTTGCGGCCGGTATCCTTGCCATGCCATCTGTTGAGGATGTGGTCTTCACACGCCTCGCAGAGCATCACCTGCGCGCTGGAGCCGCAGCGCTTCTCAAGGACGATGCTTTGAAGGTGCTGCTCTGCGGCACGTCAGCCCCGTTTGCCGATCCACACCGCGCACAAAGCTGCGTGGCGGTGATCGCCGGTGGTCGGTATTACCTTGTCGACACTGGGCCGGGAAGCAGCCGCAACCTCATGCTTTGGCAATTACAAGGCCGTGAGCTCGGCGCAGTATTTCTGACCCACTTTCATTCTGACCATATCGGTGATCTCGGCGAGGTCAATACCAACGCCTGGCTTGCCGGTCATGTAGGGAGCCTGCAGGTCTTCGGTGGACCCGGCGTTGAGCAGGTTGTGAACGGTATCAACCAGACGTATGCGCTCGATCAGAGCTACCGGACAGCCAACTCTGGCGCACAGATGCTGCCTCCAGTCTCGGCCGTTATCCACCCGGTCGTCATCAACCTCATTGGACCGCCTTCACATGAGAAGACTCGCAGAAGCCCGCCCATGCAGTTTGGTGAATTGACGGTCATGGCGATCGAGGTGAACCATGATCCCGCCGAGCCTGCTTATGGCTATCGCTTTGACTACCGCGGCCGGTCAGCAGTCGTCAGTGGAGACACCGAATACCATCCGGCCCTCGCCGATGCCGCCAAGGATACGGATGTGCTTATTCATGAGGCGCAATCGCAACACCTCGTCCAATTGATTCAGAAGGGAGCGGAGAGGACCGGCGATGCGCGCATCTCTCAGACGATGGGCGATATCCAGCACTACCACACGGACCCGCAGGACGCCGCTCGCATTGCAAATCAGGCCCATGTACGTTTGCTGGTGTTGACGCACCTTGACCCGCCCGTTTCAAACCCTCTGCTCTACAGAATGTTCTATCGGGGCATGAACCACGTTCGTGCGCATGGTTGGATCAGCGGTGAGGACGGGACATTGGTCACTTTGCCGGTTGGGTCAACAAACGTGAACGTCTCGACCATAGCCCGCTAGGTGTAGTGCTCTCTTTCGAAGAACGTGCGTCGCCCTGGTCCCGGTTCAAACACAGCACCTACAGCCCAAATTGTAGCTCGGCATCGGCAAATAAGGTCTCGGTTCCCTACTTGTCATGCGGTTTGGGTATTTACGACTGGCATTCGGCGTTAGAACCAACTCACCCACTTTTAAACTGCGTTAGACGACAGAAATGCTTCCTGACGACCGACGCCGAAAGTCGGAGCGCTTTGCAATGGTGCTAATTTCTTGCGGCGCTTCGATTCATACATGACCATGTCGGCTTTCTGTATCAAGGTTTGCAGTGACTCATCGCCATTTGATAAGGCGAACCCAAGACTGAAACTGAAGGGATATTGTCGGTTAGGTAGCGCGTTCTGCTCCTGCGCGCTTGATAGCAGTCGATCAACGATGATCTGCATATGGTCCAAATCCGACTGCCCTGCTACAACAAACTCATCACCGCCGATGCGCCCGACGGTGTCGGTTCTCCGGACGACTCGACTCAACAGGTCCGCGGCTTCCCGGATGAAGTCAGAACCGATGTCGTGACCTTTGCCATCGTTGATTGCCTTCAGACCGTCAAGATCAATGTAGAGAACAAAGAAGTGTTTGCCAGAGCGCCGAGCGAGCCAGAGTGCCTGCTCAGCCATAAGGAAGAAGCCCCGATGGTTATAAGCTTTTGTGAGCTCGTCTCGGAGGGAAAGATCAAAGATTTCTTTCTCGAGGTTGCGCATCCGCCATGCCATTAAGAGAATAAGGCAAAAAGCGAGGAGGACGGCCAACGTGGTTGCGATCGCTGATGCATATGCGGGCGAGATAAGCATGGTGCGAACTGATACTTCGCGTCCTACCTCCAGCGCAAAGGGTAAGAAAAGCGCCAGAGGAAACGCCAGCCGGGCGATCCGGCTGCCTGGACCAATACCTAGCATGACAGCAAAAGCTCCATGCTCTGCGCGGCGACCAAATGTAACAAAGGCAAGCAGGAGTAGACAGACCATGGTCATGGGAGCGACGGTGTTACTCGGGTTGCCGAAGAGGCGTGTCGCACCGAAGATCCATCCTGAAGTATTTGCAAGGACGCTGACTGTGAGCACGCTGACAATACAGTCGGCGGCAGCCGCGAGGATACCGCTGCACTCTGTGAGAAGCAATGTGACAACCGAGAGCAAAGCCAAATTGATTGCAGTTGGAAGAGCCATGCGTCCGCGTGTAGGCGAAGCATGGTCATAGGGGAGGAGGAACTCCAGGCGGAATTGTGTGTGAAACAGGTATTCGACAAGAACTAGCACAGCGAGGAGGCCAACTAACGCGATGATCCCAGAGCCAAACCAGCGAGATGCCCTGCCCTGCCGAGGGCGGAGGAGTGTAAGCCCTGTTGTAGTGGCTAGTATGAGTAATGCCGTGTTTGCCTTTGTTATGCTCCAAAACGATGGCAGCGCGTTCCCAACTGCTGGAATAAACCAGGCAGCCAGGACAAGAGTTGCGAGAGTCCCTGACGTTGCAAGGCACACGGTTTGCGCAACAGTCAGTTGTTCCACAAACTTTGGATCGATCTCTACGGAAAGGCGCAATGGACCATCCTCGACACAACAAGATAGGGAGGCTCACAGCAATGAATTCTATTTTGAGAGCGTATTACCCATGCGAGAAAATCGCAATGATGCCGCTCAAGTTATTTCTACAACATAATGGTCATTTACACGTGACCTCGGATACTACGCGCCCTGGTCTGGAAGCGCCTCGGGAGCAAGCTGCTGACCAGGCTGCCATGCTCTGGCGACACATTGAACTCGGCGGATAAGCTCCACGCCACAGCTCGGTTGGGGCCTCAACAAACGTTTGCGATTTAATCGTTGTATTGCGTTGCTCTCGCGAAAGCCCGATTTCCACACAGTCCATCGAGAATAGCCTACGCTACTTGACATGCATGGTAAGTAACAAAGCGATTCTTCCCCATGTACTTTGCCTTATACATTGCAGAGTCGGCGTGAGCCAGCAGCGTCTCCCACTCCGTCATGGTCTTGTCTAGACAAGCAATCCCGATACTTGCAGTAATACTCGGAAACCCAGCTCCTCCATACCCTAGAAGAGCCTGGACTCGTTCTGCAAGCGTACTGGCCTGTTCCGCCGTTGTTTCAGGAAGAAGGATTGCGAATTCTTCACCGCCGATCCTGGCAGCACTGTCTCCGGCGCGAATTACTTTCTGCAATACTTCGCCGACATGACGAAGCGCTTCGTCTCCCGCCGCATGTCCGAAACGGTCATTGCGGTTCTTGAAATTATCTATATCCAGAACGAGAACAGACAGTGCTGATTGCTTGCGCAGAGCACCTGAAAAGTCTGCAGTTATTTTGTTCTCGAAGGCGCGACGATTCAGCAGTCCTGTCAAAGGATCGGTGGCTGCAAGGCGCTCCAGGTTCGCATTGGCTTCCTGGAGGGTTTTATTGCTCTGTTCAAGCAGCAATGCCAGTTGTCGGTTCTCAGTAAACGCGTGCAGAAGCTTTCTGCGCTCGGAGCGAAGTTCCAGGCGGGCTTGCACCTGATGACTCAGGATAGTAAGCGACCTAATCTGACCTGGAGAAAGCGAGCGAGGCACTGTATCGATCACGCATAGGGTTCCAACTGCGACACCGTCTGTGGCATATAGAGGCACGCCGGCATAAAACCGGATCTTGGGATCGCCCAAAACAAGTGGATTACGCTTGAAGCGCTCATCCTTTGTTGCGTCTTCGACCAGGAACAGGCCCTGTTGCTCAATGGCATGCGCACAGAAAGATACATTGATAGGAGTCTCACACGCGTTCAGCCCAATGGAAGCCTTGAACCACTGGCGCTCTGAATCAACGAGTGAAACCAGGCTGATAGGCGTGTCACAAATCTCGGAAGCCAACGCTACGAGATCGTCGAACTCGGCCTCAGGTGCGGTATCAAGAATTTCCAGGTCAAGAAGTGCTTCATGACGTGGGTCTAAGGCGCTTGGTACGGTAGGCAGGGACTTGGGCTCAATGGTAGTTGCTGCTTCGCATTCCTCGTCGTCCCGCGTCGATGTTTGCTGATGACATTTCTGAGGATCTTGACCATCCTGGACGCTACCGTACCAGCAAACGATTTTTCCGCCGCTATCGAAGCGAGGTGCGCCTCGTGCTCGCTTCCAGACCCAATCTCCTACGTCATTTGACACTCGATAACTGACGTCGATTGGTGATTCAGTACGCCTGGAGATGGCGATTGCTTTCACCGTACCTCGCAGATCGCTGGGATGCACGTTTTTCAACCATTCCTGATCTGCCGAACGCGCGATCATCATGCCGGTTGACCTGTCCCACCTGGGCGTCATATCAAGATTGCGCCCCTGGGAATCCATTATCCATAAGACTTGAGGGTTGAGCTCCACCATCTCCCTATAGTGTGCTTCGCTTGCCTTCAGCGCCTCCTCGGTTCGCTTCCGCTCCGTGATGTCTATCGCTGCGATCGCAACGCCAATAACCTCGCCGGCTTCATCGAACGCTGGTTGATAAGAAAGCAAACGGGTCTCACCGGTCGTGGAGACTTTTGCCTCAACATCTGAGACCGGTTCCCCGTTCAGAGCGCGTTTCAGATAGGGCTCGAGTTGAGGAAAGAGTTCAGGGATGACCTCGACTATTTTGGCTCCAAGATGCTGTTCAACCGGTAGCCCATTCATCTCGGCTAATTTTTCATTCAGATTCAAGTACCGAAGATTGTGATCCACAAAAGCGAGACCTACGGGAGCTCCATCGTATACAGCCTGCAACTGTGCGAGTCGCTGTATCGGAGATACGTCCTGGTTAGAGGCGGAGATTCTTTTCCAGGCACTTCGTGTGTCGACGTTGATTGGTTCCCGATGCCTTGAGATTGCAGCAGCGACATCTTCAGCCGGCATTGGTCGACCGTAGAAGTACCCTTGGCCGAGTTCGCAACCTAACCAAAGCATCATCTCTGCCTGCTCCTGCGTCTCGATCCCCTCGGCCACGGTAGTCAGGCCCAGGCTTTGGCCCAGACCCACAACAGCCGCGACAATCTTGCGGCTGTTGCGTTTTTCTGTCATTGAACTGACGAAGCTACGATCTACTTTCAATTCATCAAACGGTAACGACTGCAGATGATGAAGGCTGGAATAACCTGTCCCAAAATCATCCAGCGCCAACTTGCAGCCCATCGCTTTGAGTTCCTCAGCGATCTTTGCGGAGCTTTGCAGGTTGTCGATGAGCGCGCTCTCAGTAATCTCTACGACCAATCTTGAGAGACTAAAGCCTGCCTTCACTGCAAGCCGATGGAGCTCCTTAGGCAGATCTGGGTTCCCGAGCTGAACGGGCGATATGTTGATTGCGAGCGTTAGATGAGCCGGTATCGCAGTTGCGGCAGCGAACGCCTTCTCAAGAATCTGCTGAGTAAGTGCACCTATCCAGCCATTTCGTTCTGCTATTTCGATGAAATGCATCGGGGGGATTAAGCCCTCGGTAGGATGCTGCCATCGTGCAAGCACCTCAAAGCCGGACACCTGTCCAGTACGCAACGTCACCAATGGCTGAAAGAATGGGATGAATTGGCTTTTGCTCAGGGCATCGTAAGCAAATTGGTCCTGAGGAGAAACTACCGGCGCCAGCCCTTGGATATCTATCATGTCTCTTTCCACCTCTGTAGAGACACCTGTGTGAGCTCCGGCTAGAGCGGGTGTGCTCACAGCAGCGCGCAAACTGTCTTGCAAGAACAGTACTCCGTTATGTCTACTGCGTATCTGCTTAATTTGGCCAAAGGCTACAACTATGGTTTAGAACTTCAGGATCGCTGCCGCGCTAATTTTCATGATTCGATGAAACTCAAAGAGGTATATCGCTTGATTTCTAGCCCTAGCCGCAGTGCCAGCCCGCATCCAGTCGCTTCACCGGAGTGACTTGGCAAACGCTTTACGTTGAGCGGCTAACTTTCGGCAAAGTGATCATTTATTAGGTTTCTGTCGATAGCTCTGTGTACGGGATGATCCATTCCAAAGGAGGCTTGAAGCTGCTTCCATGCGTTCGACGCAAAGCTGTAATGCCCCGGAGGGAGCATCTTTCTCAATCTAGGTTCTACCTTGTTCAGCATTGCTTCCGCCCGCGGAGAATTGTGTTGGACGAGGTAGATCCGTGAGCGCTCCATCAGTGTCTAGGTATAAGGGCCTGATCCCTGATTTCGGTCCATACCGCAAGTGCATCAACGATGCTGACCGTAGAGGATGTCGGGAAGTCGCTCGTCAATCTGCAACCCACCCTAAGCTCCGGTGTGCAATCGACTGCGGGCGACGGTTCTGCCAGGCGCTCTCGGATCGGCAGGAACCGATCCAGTCTGCGCCCGCATCTCGAAAGATTGCAGGTTTTCAAAACAAGCCGCAGTCAATGCTTTAGTACCTTTCCCAGGTGACGGACCAGTGTTCATCAGGATCGGCGGGCCGCATGACAAGATGCCTGGCGTCAGGAAATGCAGGCCGCAGCAATTCATCTGTCCCGACAAGTGCATCGCGCGTAGCAGAAGCGATCGGGTGATAGCGCAAGATGTGCGTTGCTTCGGTCATCTCGAATGTTCCGAATGAGGCCTCGTACCCGTCGTGGACAAACTTGTTGTTGAGCGTGCTGGCTTCCTTTGGGTACATGAGCTGAACGGCTTGACGACCATCCGTTGTGAAGATGAGCAGTCCAATTGGCAGAGGTAACTGGGGCTGCCCATCTACGATGGGTGAGTCAATCTTGAGCAGGCGCCACGATCCGATAAGGCGCTCCCGGTCTGTAAGCGGTTTGGGTTTCTTACCCTGAGCCACGCCTGCGACAGCTAAGCCAGTGGCAATGGATGTGATCACTATCGCTTTCCATGGGAATGATTGCACTGTAGAGTTCCTCCTTCAGTACGACCTTCTAGCGGCCTACAAGCTGTTCGTGGAACTTGGGATACCGCGCGCCCTCAATCTTGACCTTGGAGGAAGCCTCTTCAAGCGATTGCACATCAACCGGACTCAGCTTCACCTCCGCCCCGCGTAAGTTTTCTTCGAGACGTTGTAGCTTGGTTGTTCCAGGAATCGGCACGATCCACGGCTTCTTTGCAAGGAGCCATGCAAGGGCGATCTGCGCCGGTGTGGCTTTATTCTCTTCAGCAAATCTCTCAATTACATTTACCAGGGCAAGATTGGCTTGTATGTTTGCCCGACTGAAACGCGGCACCGAGCTGCGGAAATCATCGGTTCCAAACTTGGTATCGGCGTTGATCTTGCCGGTCAAAAAGCCTTTGCCCAAAGGGCTGAAGGGTACAAAGCCGATGCCCAGCTCTTCCAGCATTGGAAGGATGCTCTCTTCCGGGTCTCGATAAAAGAGAGAATATTCGCTTTGTAGTGCCGTGACCGGCTGCACAGCATGCGCTTTGCGGATGGTTTCAGCTTTCGCTTCCGACATTCCAAAATGCTTAACTTTGCCCTTCGTGATCAAATCCTTTACTGCGCCGGCTGTCTCTTCAATAGGCACGTCCAGATCAACGCGGTGCTGGTAGTACAGGTCGATGGCGTCGACCTTCAGCCGCTTCAACGACCCTTCGACCGCCTTCTGGATGTGTTCGGGCCTGCTGTTTAGTGCAGTCCACTTACCATCTTGTTCAGGGTTAGGTTCCCATCCGAATTTTGTCGCGATGACGATCTTGCCTTTGTATGGCGCCAAGGCTTCTCCGAGCAGTTCCTCATTCGTCTCTGGGCCATAGACTTCAGCCGTATCAAAGAAGGTCACTCCCCCATCGACAGCGGCATGGATAAGCGAGATCATCTCCGCTTTGTCTTTCGCCGCGCCGTAGGACCAACTCATGCCCATGCAGCCGAGGCCGAGCGCCGATACTTCTAAACCGCTATTTCCAAGCTTCCTTAGTTCCATCGTTATCTCCATTGGGGTACAACCGCCGTTTAGTTGTTGCGTCCGGCAAAGACTTCTTTGAAGACCGGTAAAGCCGAGAATACGGTTGGCCAACCGGAGTAGAACGCCATGTGGGTGAGCACTTCGGATGCCTGTTCCTGCGTTAGGCCATTGTCCATTGCGCGGTTCAGGTGAAACGGTATCTGCGCAACCTGTCCTGCAGCAACCAGTGCGGCCACGGTAACAAGGCTGCGATCGCGGGGAGCCAACGCGGGTCTAAGCCACAGGTCACGGAAGAGAAGGTTGGTTGTGTAATCGACAACGCCTTGCGAGATTGCGCCGAAACTGATCTCTACCTGCGTGGACCGCTTCGCTTCCACTTCTTCGTTCAGGGGCAGCAGCTCCGGCGAGACTTCAGGCAGCATGTCAAGTCCTATGTCCCGCCCCGCAAAGGTGCTCTGCAGCATATCGACTGCAGCGAAGGCGTTCGGCCAGCCGCAATAAAACGCAAGGTGCGTAACAGTCTCCGACAGCTCTGCAGGAGTCACACCGCTATCCAGTGCCTTCGCGAAGTAATGTTGCATGCCGAGGGTCTGAATACGTGCGATCAGGGTGGCTACTGTGACCATGCTTCTGTCACGCGATGATAGTTCCGAACGCTTCCAGATCCCATCGACAATGGCCGTCCGAGTGTAGTGGGCAAGAGCGGGCGAGACCGCCTGCACGTCGCCTGGTGTAAGTGAAGCGCGAAGTCCGCTGTTTGTGTCCATCTTGTTGTTCATCCTTTAGCGCGCGTACTGCTCGTCCGTGACCTTCTCCAGCCAGTCAGCAACCTTGCCGTCCAGCGACTCGGTGATTGCGATGTGGCTCATCCCGTTAGTCGGGGTCGCACCATGCCAATGCTTTTCCCCAGCCGCAAACCACACGGTGTCACCGGGGCGAACCTCCTCGATGGGACCGCCCTCACGCTGCACCCAGCCAGAACCTGCGGTGATGAGAATGGCCTGCCCAAGCGGATGCGTGTGCCAGGCGGTGCGTGCTCCTGGATCAAACGTGACACTGCCTGCGGAGCTGCGCCCCGGGGCCGTTGCTTTGAAGTGCATGTCCACACGAACGCTGCCTGTGAAATATTCCTCTGGTCCTTTGCTGGATGCCTCTGCACCTGCTCGATTGATCTTCATGCTCGTCTCCTCTACCTGCTTGCAATATCACTGCACAATACATGAGATGACACATTGAGCCTCGGAAATCGTTTGTTATGGCAAAGAGAGATGAATATCATTCATGAATGCAAAGAAGCGATCTCGCAGAACTTTCAGCTTTCGCGACCGTTGCCGAGGAGCGCAGCTTCACACGGGCGGCAGGCCGGCTTGGTGTGTCTCAATCCGCTCTCAGCCATTCGCTGCGCGGACTTGAAAAGCGGATGGGAGTGCAATTGCTTGCACGAACGACTCGCAGTGTTTCTGCGACCGCGGCAGGCACTGCCCTACTCCAGGAACTTGCGCCTGCTTTAGAGAAAATAGGACGTGCTGTTGCCGAGACGATGCAGCTGCGAGAGCGTCCGGCGGGGCGTATCAGGCTCATCATTCCAAGATCTGCTGCTGAGATAGTGCTGATGCCGAAACTCGCCGCGTTTACACAGGCATATCCAGAGATCATTCTGGAGGTCACCTCCTCCAACGATCCCGTTGACCTTGTGGCGGGCGGGTACGATGCCGGGGTACAGCTAGGGGAGTATATCCAGCGCGATATGATTGCTGTTCGAGTAACGCAGGAGATGCGTCTTGCAGTCGTGGGTTCACCAGCCTACTTTGCAAAGAACCCGATTCCCAAGCATCCCCTGGATCTGAAGGACCACTCTTGCATTGGATTTCGTTTTACGAATGGACTGTATCGGTGGGAGTTCGAGAAGGGTCGCAAGGCGCTCACCGTGAGTCCCCAGGGGCCTGCGTCTTTCGACGATCCCGACCTGGTGATCCAAGCCGTGCTGAAAGGCATAGGCATTGGAACGTCTATGGAGAACAACCTCTCTATGCTGCTCAACAAGGGACGCCTGGTCCAGGTGTTGCAGGACTGGTGTCCCTCATTCCCCGGCTACTTTCTCAACTATCCCAGTCGCAGAAATCAACCTGCAGCACTCGCCGCTCTGATCCAAACTCTCCGCGTCTGATACCAAGCCGGAGAAAGCCTGCAGACCAAACCCTTGCATAGCTTTCGATGTTGCCTGACACGAGCTTTGAAGGCTTTTGCACCACTCATAGCAGCGCTTGAATGGCGTGGCTAACAACAGCAGGATCTGAAGATCCTTGTACGACTGACGCGCTCACTCATCGTGTGCTCAGTTTGATGATACCTTCGGTGTAACCATAAGCAGAGCAGCACTCCTACCGGCAGTTTCGAGTCGCCGCGTAGACGTTTGAGTGGACCACCTGTAACGCCTCAATCAGCGTTTCGACGTCGCCTGTTATTTCAAGGCCTCGCGAAACAAACCTCCTTGTGATGTTGTCGATCTTTTGCATGTCGACCTGGAACCAAGGCAACTGTCGTATATCGGCCTGTCCCGAAAGAGTGAGTCCTTCATGAAAATTCACCGTATTCTCGTTCCTTTGGCACTTTCTCTGGTTGCGGCCGGCATCACCGGGCAGGCACAGACCGCCCCACGTATTACGCAGCGCGTAGATGTTCGCCAACGCGTTCAGGTTGCGAGTGCCGTTCCCGCGGCAGTGGCCCGTGCTACCGATCTTGGACGTGCGGATTCTTCCCTGCCTATTCGGGATCTGCTTGTCGCGATCCAGCTTAACTCAGAGCAGCAGCACGCCCTCGACAGCTTTCTCGAAGATGCCCACGATGCGTCGTCTGCTCAATATCACCAATGGCTGAGTCCGGAACAATTTGGTGCCAAATTCGGCATTGCCGACTCTGACCTTGCCGCAGTGGAAGCCTGGTTGAACGAATCTGGTTTGCAAATCTCCGAAGTCGCGAAGAGCCGGGCCTGGATTCGTGTCTCAGGAACCGCAGCACAGGTTGAGTCGGCTTTCGGTACAGAGCTGCACCAATACACTTTGAACGGAAAGACAGAGTACAGCGCCAGCAAACCCATCTCGGTCCCGGTTGCTCTTTCGCCAGTGGTCGCCGGTGTTGTGAGTCTGTCCAGCTTCAGGAGTTCGCCGCAGCATACAGACGTACGCCACGTTGCACGGAGCGCAGATGGAAAGTTGCACGCCGGTGAAACGCACGGTCCTCGACCGGCCTTCACAAGCCCCACTTCGCCAGAAGCCACTTACCTGGCACCCGGCGACTTCTCGCGGATATACAACACGACACCCTTGTTGAATTCTGGAATCAATGGCAAAGGCCTGTCGATCGGCATTCTAGGCCGTTCCGACGTCTACCTTTCTGACATCGAAGCATTTCGCACTTTGTTCAGTCTGCCTTATAACGACCCGCGCATTATCTATCCCAACGGAGATCCCGGAATTCTCGATGGAGACGATGAAGAGTCCACGCTTGACCTCGAGTGGGCAGGGGCGGTCGCGCCGAAGGCGTCTATTCAGTTCATCTCGGGCAACAGTACATACAGCACCGACGGCATTGATATCGCAGCCGCTTACGCGGTAGATCACAGGTCCGCTCCCATTCTTTCTCTAAGCTACGGCTCGTGCGAGCAAGGTACTCCGACCTCTGAGATCCAGTTTTTTAACCGCACCTGGGAACAGGCCGCTGCTGAGGGCATTACTGTCCTTGTCGCCGCCGGAGACTCCGGATCAAGTTCCTGCACAAACCCCTCGGAGTATGCTGACGCGCGCTTTGGCCTAGGGGTGAACGCTCTTGCTGCCACCGCGTACAACACGGCGGTCGGCGGTACCGAATTTCTCGACACCAATCTCGATACCTATTGGAATCTGAAAGTGCGCCGTGATCAGTCTTCGGCCATCGAGTACATTCCCGAAGCGACCTGGAACGAAAGCTGCGACATTAACCTGCCGGTAAGCCTCGGCAATTGCTACTTCCAGGACCAATCTTTTTCCGGAGCCTACGCGGGCGGCGGTGGCGCAGATAACTGCGCCGTCCACGATGACAGTGCTTCCATCTTTACGGGACTTTATACCTGTTCGTCGGGGCGTCCCAAGCCTTCCTGGCAGATCGCTAAAGGTGTTCCCAATGATAAGGTCCGGGACCTGCCGGACCTTGCCCTTGCCGCTGCTGGTGGCCATGATGGCTATCTGATCTGTTTCCAGGGTTCGTGTCAGTGGGACAAGGACTCCAAGGGAAATCTAACGCTCACCAGTGCATCTGTGATCGGCGGAACGTCCGCCAGCACACCGTCCATGGCTGGAATTATGGCGCTTGTGGAACAACGCATCGGCGCCTATCAAGGCCAGGCCAACTACCACCTATATCCTCTATCGGCCGCAGAGACTAATTCCGCTGCCTGCAATTCCTCTCATGAGACAAATCCCGGGGCCACAAGCGCCTGCATCTTTCATGATGTAACGGCCGGCACAAACGCACTCACCTGCACGGCTTCGAATCCGGATTGTACGGGCATTTCCACCGGTTCGAACTATGGCGTTCTATCCGGGTTCAAGGCGAAGACAGGCTTCGACCTCTCTACAGGTCTGGGCTCCATCGATGCCGCGAACCTGGTGAAAGCGTGGGCGGGCCTTGCGTCGATAGGCACCACAACTACCCTGACGGTCAACCCAAACCACTTTGTACATGGGACCTCGATTGAGTTGACGACGACAGTCGCAGCGGATAAGGGTGTCGGCACGCCGACCGGTGAGGTCGTGTATTTGGTAACGGATGCCTCCGGGAAGAATGTTCCGGTCGCCACGCAGCAACTGACCAACGGGATTTTTGCGGGAGACTTCGCTGCTCTACCGGGTGGTACCTACACCCTGACGGCGCGATACGGAGGCGACGGGACCTACAAGGCAAGTGTCTCGCCGATGGTGGAGTTGCATGTCAGTGCAGAAGCCAGCAAGGTCGTTGCCGAAACACTTGCTCCATCCCGCTTCTTCGTCCTTGGTCGCAGGCCCATCGTTCCCGCTTCAGCCACGGGCCTCGGCAATAATTTCTTTATCAAATTGTCTATTTCTGGAGCATCCGGCAAAGGTGCACCGACCGGCAGCGTCGCCCTGACGAACGGAAAAGCCAACCTGGGGACGTATATGCTCGGAAACGATGGCGTGGTCAGCATTCCGTGCGGTCCCGATACATCATGTGACCTGCCTCTTGGGAAATATATCTTCACGGCAAAGTACTCCGGTGATCCCAGCTTCAACCCCATCAGCACGCAGGTTCCATTTGCCATTGAGCAGGGATCGCTAATCCTCAATCAAACTGTTAACAACGCGACGCCATCACCAGATACGAAGATCACAGCCATCACCACTTTCGAATACGACCCTGCTGTGATCCCAACTGGAACAATCAAACTGACGCGTGATGATACCAGTGCGACCATCGCAACGGGCACAATCGGTAAGGACGGCACTTGCGTCATTTCGTTCGTACCCCCTCTCGGCACCTATGGTGTTATCCCGGTCTACTCCGGCGACGCCAACTACAAAGAAGAGTATGTCTTTAGCTACCCCGACATCGCCGTAGCGAAAAACACACTGCCGACGACCACGCTCTCTATGGTCGTCAAACCCACCACGACTACAGTCGGTGACACCACCAACATCTCGATTGTGGTGAATCCAACAAAGAAGAGCACCCTGGTTCCTACAGGAAGCGTCTATCTCACGCTTACCGACGGATCCATCACTACGAATTTTCCGCTCGTAGGTGGAGCCACAACGTTGAATCTTCCGTGGCCCAGTGCAGGAACATATTCGTTCTCAGCAACCTATTCCGGGGACACTCATTTCGCGCCCAGCACCGGTAAGTCGGTCTCGGTGACGGTACAAAAAGGCCAGCCAACCCTTCGAATTGTTCCGAACTCTTCGACTGTCCAAGCACCGGACCACACAAGCTTCACAGCCTATCTACAGATCGATACGTCCCTTGCGAATGTAGATGGACCTACCGGGACTGTACAGTTTTACGACTCAGTGGATGGTAAGCCGACCAGGGCGATCGGTGCCGCGGCAAACGTCACCGCTGGTAATGGAACTCAGACAATCCTGGCGACCACTGCTGTTAATTTGCCG
>CAHJWN010000083.1 GCA_903642265.1 Acidobacteriaceae bacterium
ATGGTGGGCACAGCAGGATTCGAACCTACGACTTCCACCGTGTGAAGGTGGCACTCTACCGCTGAGTTATGCGCCCTAATTGCGCCGATTGCCGGGCCGGGACTGCAGCAATCGCAGTTCCTCAATCAACCTCAGTCAATCTCCAGCTATCCTATCACTGCCTCCCTCATCGCTGCTTAGCGCACTCGCACTTGCCGGCTTTGCAATTGCATTTCGAGTAGCAGCCTGTGCGAGTCTCGGGTTCCTGCGCTAAATCATTCCTAAAGTGAACAAAGCACTAGCCGGGACAGGCATGTGAAGGCCAAGTACAATCGAGTGGCGCCATGGCCTTACCTTCTTCAAAATCCGAAACTGCCAAAATCACGAACGCTGATGCTCAGACGTCGACTGAGGAGAGTGTGAAGCGCGAGTCGGCAAGGGCATCAGATCCGGGCGGGGTGGCCCGAGACCTGCCGCAACCTAGCCGACATTCCGGGGTTAGAGAGAGTGAGAATGCGGAAGACGGTATGATCCATGGCGCCGATGATGGTGACGAGGATACCGACGACGATAGAGACGGCTCACCAGAACGCGACATAGAAGAAGACAGGGCAGGGGACGACATGGCTACATTCACTGTCAATCCGGAGTTGGTCGCAGGAACATTTGGGTCAGGTGCACAAGCTGCCGATGCGCCGAGAAGCTCGGGCAACTTTGCCGGTATGGAAGATGCCGAGATAATGCTAAAGCTCAGCGCGGGCGATATGGCCGCCTTCGATTACCTGCTGGCCAAGTATCGCAGGCCGATCATCCATTTCATGTATCGCATGGTGCACAACGAGGCGGTCGCGGAGGAGCTTGCGCAGGAGGTGTTTCTCCGCGTCTATCGGTCGCGAGAGACCTACCGCGCGGAGGCCCGGTTCAGCACGTGGCTATATCGTATCGCCACGAATTTAGGCGTGAACCATGCTCGAGATACGCGGCACGAGCGGGCGGCGTCTACGGTGTATCTCGACGAACCAGACTCGGAGTCAGGAAGCACGCCTGACGTCGCCGACTTGACACCGAGCGCTGAGGCAAACATCCTGCGGCGCGAGCGGATGGCGGCGATTCGTGAACACATTGTGGCGCTGCCAGAGAGACAGCAGGCGGCGGTGTTGATGCATAAGTATGAGGGGATGGACTACAAGCAGATCGGCGATGTTTTGAAGCTGAGCGAGTCGGCTACCAAATCGCTGTTGTTTCGTGCTTATCAGACTCTGCGAGAGAAGTTGAAGGGATTTATCTAGTACGCACAAGCAAGTCGTCTGCAGGTTTGAAGACGGATTGATCCGGAGTAAGCAGAAGCCGGGAGAAGTGGAGCAGAAATGATGGATTGCAAGCATTGCCGAAACGAGTTAGAGACTTACCTGTTCGAACCCGCGTCAGCTGAACTGAACAGTTCCTCCGTCGGTAAGCATCTCGCCGAGTGTGGAACCTGTCGCGCAGAGTTGGGAGAGTTGCAGCGCACGATGAATCTGCTTGACGCCTGGGAGGTCCCTGAGCCATCTCGCTACTTTGATCAGAAGATGGCCGTGATGATGCGGGAAGAGCAGGCCAAGACGCCGGCAAGCTGGCTGGAAAAGATCAGGGAGCATTTGCTTTTCAACACTGGCCGCCAGTTCCGCCCGATGCTGGCTGGAGCGCTCGCCCTTGTCCTGGTGTTAGGTGGTGGCACATTTGCTGGGCTCGAGATTTTTTCGAAGCCGGCTACCGAAGTACAAGCATCTGCAACAGTAAACGACCTACAAATTTTGGATAAGAACGCGCAGGCGATCCAGCAGATGGACCAGTTGCTGCAGGATGATGGAGACGACAGTGATGCGAACTCGCAACCGGCAAGCTAGTTGGGAGAGTTCACGGATAGGCTGCCGCTAGTCTGGTTGTACATGCCGTTGTTCTGGAGGGGAAAGAAGGCGTACCTCGATATAAAATGCAGGGCCGTAGGCTCCGCAACGTGACAGTTCAACCAGCTTCAACGATTATGAATCTATCGCTCACAATCCGCTATGCCTGGGCTCTTACCCTGACGACGTCTCTGGTGTCTGGGACGACAGGGCTCTGTGCTGCGCAGGGTCAGGCGCCACGGGTGGTGCGTCCCGCGCCTCGAGCAGTACAGCGGAGTAACCAGGAACATCTGCCCCAATGGATTCAGCACCACCAGAATCTCAGTCCTGAGCAGCAGCAGCATGCGCTCGAGAACGAGCCCGGATTTCGCCAGTTGCCTCAGCAAACGCAACAGCGTATGCGAGACAGGCTTTCGCAACTGAATTCCATGCCTCCAACGCAGCGCACGCATGTTCTGGAGCGCGCTGAACAGATGGAGAATTTGAACCCCCAGCAGCGGCAGCAGGTGCGTGGTGCGATGGCACAACTTGGCAGTCTTCCGCAGGACAGGCGCAGAATCGTCGCCCGTGCATTTCGGGATATGCGCGGGATGTCCCCGCAACAGCGCCAGGCTTTTATGAGTTCCGAATACCTGCAGCGGCAACTCTCGCCCGATGAACGAGGCAAGTTGGGAGACTTGATGTCGATCGAGCCCCTGTTGCCCCGTCAACAGCCAACGGGTATGCAGTCGGCACCGTTACAAGGACCCCAGCAATAGAGCGCCATAATCAAGATTATCGCTCGTCCCTTCTAGGACAACTCGAGCGCCCATAGATCGTGCAGGTGGATCACGCCCTGCGGCTTGAGCACGGATCCCGGCGCATCCGTCACGATAAGCGTGGTGATCTTCTTCTGTTCCATAAGGGTAAGTGCGACAGGCGCCAGGGTGCTGGCGTCGATGGTCACTGGATGTGGATTCATGATCTCCGCAGCGGTATGTTCAAGTGCGTGCGGACCCTCGCGCTCTAGAAGACGCCGCAGGTCACCATCGCTGATGATGCCGAGTAGAAGTCCGTCAAGCTGCGACAGGACGGTGGTCATGCCAAGCTTCTTGCGCGACATCTCGTAGATGACCGCCGGCATGGGAGTGTCGGGGGTGACGTGGGGAAGCGCATCTCCGGTGTGCATCAACTCGCGGACCGTGGTGAGCCTGCGCCCGAGATGACCACCGGGGTGCAGGTCGGCAAAATCTGCCGCCTGGAAGTTGCGACGTTGACTGGCTTCGATGGCGAGTACATCGCCGAGAGCGAGCATCACCGTAGTGGATGCAGTTGGTGCAAGATTGAGGGCGCACGCCTCTTCGGTCACGCTGCTGTCTAGCGCAATTTCACTGGCTTTGGCGAGCGAAGAGCCGAGTGCGCCCGTCAGGCTGATGAGCGGAACTTTCAAGCGACTCAGCACCGGAAGCAGGCGGAGAAGCTCATCGGTCTCTCCACTCGCGGAGAGAGCGATCGCTACGTCTCCCGAAGACACGATGCCGATGTCGCCATGCAGCGCTTCCGAAGGATGAAGGAAGTGAGCGGGAGTGCCGGTAGAGGTCAAGGTAGCGGCAATTTTGCGAGCGATCAGGCCGCTCTTGCCGATGCCCGTAAGGATCACCCGGTGGTGCGAGTCAGCGCAGGCGGTGATAAGACCGAGGGCGAGTTCAAAGTGCTCTCGCATGGGGCCTTCGAGACGCTCCGCCAGAGCTTCAAGAGCGCGCGATTCAACGCGGATGAGATTGGACGGGCTCGTAGGGTGGTTTGACATCATCTACAGGCTACCGCTGATGCCCTTGAGTTCGACACTGATGAGACGCAGAACGGAGTCACCGACATTCTCAAGAGTATGGGGCGGCAAAGCAGGCGACCAGAATGCCGAACCTTCGATTGGTGTAGGAAGCATTCGGCTGTCCATCAGAACCTCGCCGCGGGCGTCACGCCGGACGCACTCGCTCCAACTAATCAGGTAAAGAGATTGCGGCCAGCAGTGGGTATGAAGCGGGACAATGTGGCCTGGCAGGATACTGGTGTCGACGACCCGAACGGCATCATTCTCCAGCAAGAGGACATGGTGGTCGGGAGCCGCAAGCAGGGCGTCGAGTTCGGCGGGCCATGCCTGGAGGTTGAGTGCTTCGATATGTGTGACGGCCGGTGCTGCCATGTTGTGAGGTACCGTAACGATGCTAGCAGAGGCGTTCGCTGCGGAAGCTGTAGACTCAGTAGAGGTAGCGGTGCGCAGCAGTGGCGTTGCCGGAGGTGGTTGAATTGAAGAGAACCGCGGCAGTTGTATTCGTGATGGTGGTGGGCGTCAGCCTGATGCTCTGGGCTGGGTGGCATAATCTGCGCGAGCGCCGGCTAGCTTTGCAGAAGGCGCAGGAAAATCATGTCACGCTTACGCGTGATGATGGTGCGAAATCGGATGCCCCAGCTGGGACTTCGACTGAGGCGATGGATGAACCGCTGAAGGGCAAGCCGGCTCCGGCGTTCACGCTGGTGAACCTTGAAGGTAAGAAGGTCTCGCTCAGCGATTACAAGGGTCGTCCCGTGATTGTCAATTTCTGGGCTACCTGGTGTGCGCCCTGCAAATTGGAGATGCCCTGGTTTCAGGAGTTTCGATCCAAATATTCTGGGCAGGGGTTCGAAATCCTCGGCATTGCTGAAGACGAGGCGCCGAAAGACGAGATCGAGAAGACGGCAAAGAAGGTTAACGTGACCTACCCAATCCTGCTGACCGACGGTAAAGTTGCTCCGGCTTATGGTGGTGTGGATTCGCTGCCGGAGTCGTTCTATATCGACAGGAACGGTGTGGTCGTCTCGGAGACTGTCGGACTGGCTTCGAAGGATGAAGTCGAAGCGAAGATCAAAGAGCTGGTCGAAGCAAAGAGTGCTGCTCCGGCTACGGCTGGCGTCGCGCTGCCTGCGGGTTCTGGTCGATGAAGCTGCTTGCTGTATCGGGGCTGCTTGCTTCCTTGGCGGTTGCCGGAGGTACATGGGCCCAGGACGTCGGTTACCACGCGAAGCCGAAGTCATACATCGTGTATGCGGCTGAGTCGCAGACGATTGTTGCGGCCAAAAGTGCAGTTCTTGAATTGCACTTCAGGGTGCAGGATGGTTTTCATATAAACAGCCACACCCCAAAGGCGGAGTATCTACTACCGACGACGATGGAGCTGGATCCAGCGGATGGCGTGAAAACTGCGGTGCTCGAGTATCCGGCTGGAACCGCCTACACGCTCAGCTTCGAACCAAATGAGAAGCTGGACGTCTATTCCGGGGCGTTTACGGTGAAGCTGCCGGTGATGGCTGCCCCGGGCGAGCACAAGCTTTTAGGGACGCTTCACTACCAGGCCTGCGATCACGCTGCCTGCTATCCGCCCAGGACGCTACCGGTCGAAGTGCTGTTTACCGCGAAGTAGCTGCCTGTTGACGAGTGATGTTCAGAGTGCGAGGAGTTTCGCTCGGCATCCTGGTTTGCTGGCTTTCCCGCACCGTGCAGTGATTCAATCGATGACAAGGGTTGATTGCAATGGAAGAGTTTAGAAGGTTGACGCGGTTGCCCGCGTACGTGTTCAACATTACGAGTGAGCTGAAAGCTGCAGCACGGAAGCGCGGCGAGGACATTATTGACTTTGGGATGGGTAATCCAGATGGTGCGACGCCAAAGCATATCGTCGACAAACTGATCGAAGCGGCGCAAAAGACGGCTACGCATCGGTACTCGCTATCGCGTGGCGTTCCGCGCCTGCGGAAAGCAATTTGCAACTGGTACAAGCACAGATACAACGTCGATCTCGATCCGGAGACGGAGGCGATCGTCACCATTGGATCTAAGGAGGGTATCGCTCATCTTTGCCTGGCCGTGCTGGGCGATGAGGATACGGTCGCGGTGCCAAATCCCAGTTATCCAATCCACATCTTCGGACCGGTGATCGCAGGATCGCAGATTCAGAGCATCACGCTCGATGGCGGTGATGGCGACGCGCTGTACGAGCGGCTTGCAAATGAGCTGCCTCGAATGAACCCGCGACCAAAGCTCTTAATTCTAAACTTTCCCGCAAATCCGACGACGCAATGCGTCGATCTCTCTTTTTTTCAAAAGCTTGTTCCATTGTGCAAAGAACTCGGCATATACCTGATCCACGATCTTGCTTATGCAGATCTGGTGTTTGATGGATACCGTGCGCCAAGCGTGCTCGAGGTGCCGGGAGGCAAGGACATTGCTGTCGAGTTTTTTACCCTTTCAAAGAGCTACAACATGCCGGGATGGCGGGTAGGGTTCATGGTGGGTAATCCGAAGCTGGTGGCGGCACTCGGACGTATCAAGAGCTACTTTGACTACGGAACGTTTACACCGATCCAGGTGGCTTCGATTGCGGCGCTTGAAGGCCCGCAGGAGTGCGTTAAGGACATCGTCGACATCTACAAATGCCGGCGCGATGTGCTGGTTCCTGGGCTGAACAAGCTTGGCTGGGCAGTTGACTTGCCGAAGGCGACGATGTTTGCGTGGGCGAAGATTCCGGAGCAGTACCGAGCGCTCGGCTCGATTGAATTTTCAAAGAAGCTGCTCCTGGATGCGAAGGTTGCGGTGAGTCCCGGGGTTGGATTTGGGGAGCACGGCGATGGGCATGTTCGGTTCTCACTGATCGAAAATGAGGAGCGAACACGGCAGGCGCTGCGTGGGATCAAGGCGATGTTCAAGGCTGGTTGATGGCGTTATATGGCTCGATCCGAGCGCGTGGCGGGGGCTGGGGACTTTGCATCCAAGCCGTACATGAGTTTGAAAAGAGCAATCAAGGCGAGGCCGATTGAAGTCCACATCGATCCGGCGGAATCTGCAAAGATGGCGGGACTTCGTTATGTTTACGACGACCAGCCCGGCATTACGCGTGTGCGGCGTGGCAAGAGCTTTCGCTATGTGGCGAGTGATGGGGCTGCGGTGAAGGATGCGGAAGTGCTGGGGCGGATCAAGTCGCTGGTGATCCCCCCGGCATGGAATAACGTATGGATCTGCAAGGATGCGAATGGGCACCTGCAGTGCACGGGGCGGGACGTGAAGGGGCGGAAGCAGAGCCGGTACCATCCGAAGTGGCGGACGGTGCGGGATGAGTCCAAGTATGAGCGGATGATGCTCTTTGGAGATGCTCTGCCAACCATCCGTAAACGGGTTGATGGCGACCTGGCGCTGCGAGGGCTGCCGCGCGAGAAGGTGCTGGCGGCCATCGTTCGGCTGCTGGAGACGACGTACATCCGCGTTGGCAACGAGGAGTATGCGAAGACCAACAAGTCGTACGGGCTGACGACAATGCGGAACAGGCACGTAAAGATCCGCGGTGCGAAGATGCAGTTTCACTTCGAGGGTAAGAGCGGTGTCGAGCACACCATCGACCTTGCCGATGCAAAGCTGGCAAAGATTGTGAAGTCATGCAGCGACCTGCCGGGGTATGAGCTGTTCCAGTACGTCGGCGAGGACGGGATGCCGCACACGGTGGACGCGTCCGACGTGAATGGCTACCTCTACGAGATTACGGGACAGCACTTCACGGCCAAGGATTTCCGGACTTGGGCCGGAACCGTGCTGGCGTGCATGATGCTGACGGAGTTCGAGAAGTTCGGCTCGGCGACGGAAGCGAAGCGGAACGTGGTGCAGGCAATCAAGAAAGTGGCGGCATCCCTGGGGAATACGCCAAGCGTGTGCCGCAAGGCCTATGTGCATCCGGCGGTGCTGGAGTGTTACATGAGCGGTGTGCTCACTCCGGCAGAGAAGAGATGCGCGGAGGAGCAGGTTGCCGCTGCAGCGGATGCGTTACGAGAAGAGGAGATTGCGATGTTGAAGCTGCTCCAGGCGAACGCCGCGGTGCTGGCGAAGGCGAGTTAGCTACCGCTTACCGGTGGCAAGCTTCTTCTGGGTATCCAAGAACCGGCGGTGACGATCCAGGGTGCGGGCTTTTCCGAAGACGATAAGGCTTTCGAGGAGCGGGGGCGACGTTGTGCTGCCAGTGATGATGGCGCGCAGAAGCATGAAGTTCTCTTTGACGCTCCACCCATGGGCTTCGCCAAGAGCTTTCAGGGCTGGCTCGAGAGCGGCAACTGTCCATTCGGCGGCTTCGAGGACGAGAAGCTGCTCTGCGGCGAAGACCATGGTCTCGTCGAGTGTGCGTTTTTTGGGAAGGAAGACGGCCTCTGAGGGGAGGATATCGTCTGCAAAGAAGAAGTGGGTGAGGTCTCCGAACTGGCCGAGGGTCTCGATGCGGGTTTGAACGAGGATGGCGATGTTCTTCAGGTACTCGTCGGAGAGGACAGTCGAGCGCAGACGGGAGTAGAAGTCCTCGGTCGTGATGCGGCGGAGGTACTCCCCGTTGAGCCACTTCAGCTTGGTGAGATCGAAGACCGGGCCCCCGAGACGGATCCTATCCACGCGGAAACGAGAGAGCATGTCGGCGAGCGAGAAGATGTCGGCCTCGCTCGGTTTGCCTGAAGTGACGGTCTGGACGGCGGCGGTTTCGGGGTTGCCAGCATCGGACATGCCTCCGCCCATTAGGCCGAGGAAGTTGAGCATTGCTTCAGGGAGGAAGCCGGCCTGGCGGTAGTAGACAAGGGAGACGGGGTTCTTACGTTTGGAGATCTTGGACTTGTCGACGTTGCGCAGGAGCGGCATGTGCCAGAAACGGGGCGCGGGCCAGCCAAACGCCTGGTAGAGCAGGACGTGCTTGGGAGTGGAGGAGATCCATTCTTCGGCACGAATGACGTCGGTGATGAGCATCAGGTGATCGTCGACGACATTGGCAAGATGGTATGTCGGAAAACCGTCGGACTTCATAAGAACCTGATCGTCGACGTTGGTGTGCTCGAAGGTGATGTCGCCGCGCAGCTCATCTCTAAAGGTTGTTGAACCTTGAAGCGGAACCTTCATGCGAACCACATATGTCTTTGACTCTGCAAGGTTTCCTGTAATCACATCGGCTGGCAGGTCGCGGCAGGTTCCGGCGTAACGAGGCGGGAGTTTTGCGGCTATCTGTTGCTTGCGGGAGGCTTCGAGCTCTTCGGGGGTACAGAAGCAGCGATAGGCGGTGCCGTTCGCGAGCAGGATTTCGGCATGCTGGCGGTAGATCTCGGTGCGTTCAGACTGGCGGTATGGACCATGGGATCCACCTACGTCGGGGCCTTCATCCCAGGAGAGGCCAACCCATTTGAGGGCATCGAAGATCATCTGCTCCGAGGTGGCGACGAAGCGGGCGCGGTCGGTGTCCTCGATACGGAGGACGAACTTTCCGCCACGCTGACGGGCGTAGATGAAGTTGATGAGGCCGATGTAAGCGGTGCCTACGTGGGGATCCCCTGTGGGGGATGGGGCGATGCGGACGCGGACGGGTGCGGCGGAGCTTTCGGTCATGGAGCTTTCTGGCAGCTGATTGATGTGTGTTTTGGGGGGATACCCCATCCGGGTGTTTCGGGCTAAAATCTCAAAAATAAACGCTTTAGGTTTGGAATCCTGCCAGCGCATGGTGTCGATTGCAGAGTCCGGTATTTTTGCCCTAGTTCTATTATAAGCGATTGAGGTAGGTGCATGTGAACGGGCAAGTACATGATAAATAATGGGATACGCGATTTACGGCTTGACAAGCTGTTTTGGGGCTTATGGGAGGTAGGAAAGAAGCAGATTCCCTGCGGGAATGACAAACAAAGGAAACGCGGCTGCTAGCGGGGAGCTTTGTTCGGGCGGGCGGGCTGGCGAACGCGCTGCATGGAATGGGCGGGCGGCTCGGGCAAAGGCATTGTTGCGGGAGTGGCGCACCGGGAGACAAGGGCCACTGCGGGTGGGCAGGTCAGTCAGTGATGCCGAGGAGGCGGGGCCATTCGGATGGGCTGTCGGCGAGGTGGGTTGGAGCGGCGGAGGCGAGGGTGTGAGGTGAGAGGCCAAAGGTGCAGCCAATCGATTGTGCGCCGCAGTTGTGGGCGGTAAGGATGTCGACGTTTGAGTCGCCGACCATGACGGTCTCGGCGGGACCGACGGGCATGCCGGTCAAAGTGGAGGCTTCTGCGATCAGGGTGAGCAGACCGTGGGGGTCGGGCTTCTTGGTGTGGAAGCTGTTACCGCCGTAGTTCTGAAAAAAGAAGGCATTGAGGCCGAAGTGGGCGCAGATCTGGCGTGAGGGGATAACTGGCTTGTTGGTGAGGACGGCCATCGGCAGATCGGGATATGCGGCGCGGATGGCGGAGAGGGCTTCGAGGACTCCAGGATAGAGGTAGGTGAAGTCGAGCTTATGTACGCGGTAGTAATCGAGGAAGAATTGAAGGGCGGCGGCCACGTAGGCGTCGTCGACTGCGTCCCCCTCGGGGTCGCCGAGGGCGCGGCGCACGAGCATGGAGGCGCCGTCCCCGATGTAGTTTGCGATCACCTGCTCCGGGAGTATGGGCTTGCTGAGGTGGGCGAGCATGGCATTCACAGAGTTGCATAGATCGACGCGAGAATCGATGAGGGTGCCGTCGAGATCGAAGACCAGGAGCTTCGGGAAGGGGGAAGGCATTGGGGTACGGTAGCAGGTTTGGGAGGTGATTCGGTGATGGTGTTACGGCGAGATGGTCGACCTACCTTTCGGGATCAAAACATATGGGGAGATGACTTGCCTGCCCCAATCCATTTCGAGGAGACATCTCTGAGAAAGCTCTTCGCAAATAAATTTGAGTGGTGATAGCAGGCGTTGCGGGATGTTTGTACGTTGCTGAACGGTGATTTCGTTGGTCGCCACGTTGTGCAGCGAGAACAGGGCAGTGTTGCGCAACTCGGGGAATAGGCACTTCAGCCCCACATCGCTTCTGATTTACTGCCGTGTGTGTTCCAGCATTACCTAGAGCGACTCCTGTTGCCACGACGTATGACCGCTGGAATCAAAGAGCAAGATTCAAGCAGGTGATTTAGAGCGGCTGCCGGATGCGTACAGCGTCAGGGTTTTGGGCGGAGGGCGGCCATGAAGGCGTCGAAGGGCAGGGTGTTGAGGATGTCGGCGGGGGTGAGCCAGGCGCGGCGAAGCTGGGTGATGCCGAAGCGCATCTGGTCGAGCTCTTCGGTGGCGTGGGCGTCGGTGTCGATGACGATTTTGCAGCCGTGCTGTTTGGCGAGCTTGAGGTGGAGGTCGTTGAGGTCGGCGCGCGCAGGGGCAGCGTTGTGCTCGACGGCTACGCCGAGTTCGGCGGCGCGTTTGAGGATGATGTCGATGTTGAGGGCGTAGGGATCGCGCTTCAGGACTTTGCGGCCGGTGGGATGGCCGAGGATGCGGGTGTGCGGGTTTTCGAGAGCACGGAGGACGCGATCGGTGGTCTGCTCGATAGGCTGATCGAAGTGCGAGTGGATGCTGGCGACGACGATGTCCATCTGAGCAAGGGTCGAATCGTCAAGATCGAGGGTGCCGTCGCCGAGGATATCGACTTCGATGCCGGGGAGGACGCGGATCCTGCCGGGGTAGAGCTCGGCGAGTTGCCGATCGACCTCGCGGATGCGGGCGACGTGAGCGAGCGCGCGGGCGTCGTCGAGACCGTTGGTCATGGCGAGGTTTTTTGAGTGGTCGGTGATGCCGATGTAGGAGAGGCCGCGGGCGAGGGCGGCTTCGGCCATCTGAAGGATGGAGTCGCGGCCATCGGTGGCGTGGGTGTGCATGTGGAGATCGCCGCGAATGGACTGGATGTTGATGAGGTCGGGCAGGGTGTGATCGGCGGCGGCCTCGAGTTCGCCACAGTTTTCGCGGAGTTCGGGTGGGATGTAGTCGAGGTCGAGGGCGCGGTAGATGTCTTCCTCGCTGGCGGCGGCGACGATGACGTTATCTTCGAGGCGGAGGAGCGCATATTCGCTCAGGGTGAGGCCGCGCTTGATGGCGCGCTGGCGAAGGGCCACGTTGTGCATCTTGGAGCCGGTGAAGTATTGGAGAGCGGCGCCGTAGCTGGCTCGCGGGAGTAGGCGGACGTCGACCTGGAGATTGTTGCGCAGGGTAAAGGAGACTTTGTTCTGACCCTTGGCGAGGAGCTTGTCGATGATCGGGAGACTAGCGACGTGCTCGACGACTGCGGCGACAACGTCGGGCTCACAGGCGGGGCCGGTGGCAAGCAGGTCGAGATCGCCGACGGTCTCGCGGCCTCGGCGAAGCGAGCCTGCGGGGGTGATTTCGTCGATGCCGGGAAAGGCGCGGATGAGGTCGGAGATGCGGGCTGCTTGTTCCTGCGCGCGGTCGATGCGAAAGCGACTGGAGTTCTTGCGATGGTCCTCGATGCCTTTCAGGAGCTTGGTAGTGAACTTTGTCCCCATGCGGGGCAGGGTATCGAGCTGGCCGGCTTTCGCAGCGGCTTCGAGGGCGTCGATGTCGGCGACACCAAGAGCGGACCAGACGAGGGCGACGGTCTTCGGGCCCATGCCGGGAAGCCGGAGGAGCTCGAGCATGGAAGGCTTGTACCGGGTGAGGAGCTCATCGCGCAGGGGCATGGAGCCGGTGGTGACGAGGTCGCGAATGTTGGCGGCCATGCCTTTGCCGATGCCGGCGATGGCAAGGAGGGCCTTGGGGTCAGCATCGGGAGCGGTGAGAGTTACGAGCTGGGTGGTTTGCTGCTCGACGGCCTCGGCGGCGCGGCGGTAGGAGCGGACGCGAAAGGGATCCGCAGCGTCGATCTCAAGCAGGGCGGCGGTCTCGTCCAGCAGACGAGCGATGGTGATGTTGTCCATATAGATGGTGAGACGAGATACGTGGTGAGACGAAAATGAGCGAGACCGAAGATCCGGCTCGCTCACTATCTTAGGATAAATTTGTTGGGGTTTGATGGTGGGGAGGAGAGAACTTAGACGGCTTCTTTGAGTCGCGCTACCTGATCGGCCTGCGGACCCTTACTTCCCTGGATGATGTCGAATTCAACTTCATCGCCTTCTTTAAGGCTCTTGTAACCCTCAAGTTGAATTGAACTGTAGTGTACGAAGACATCAGCCCCGTCATTGCGGCCGAGAAAGCCATAGCCTTTTGCGTTATTGAACCATTTCACGGTGCCTTTGTACTGTGCCACGCTGCGCTCCTGCTGCCTTATGGGCCCGAAATCAATTGATCTTCAGGGTGGTGCGAGGATCAATATTAGTCAGTGAGACGCAGTGAAGTTGAGGATAGTTTCCCGCAGGGCCTGTCACTTTCATGACGTAAAAGCCACAATACAGAGGAGTTATGTCGGATGCCGAACTTATAGACGACCTTCGCGGAGAGCGGCGTCCAGGAGCAGGATGCCTATAAGCGTTTTGCCATCCTGTACCTTGTTGGCACGAATGAGCGCGAGGGCTTCTGAGAGCCGGATGCGAACGATCTTGATCTGTTCATCGGCTTCTGGCTGGGCGATGCCTTCGGTGATCTGGCGGGCGAGATAGATCTGCATGAACTCACCAAGGAAGCCGGGGCTGGCGAAGTACCTGGTAAGCAGCTTCCATTTCTTTGCGCGGTAGCCGGTCTCTTCGATCATCTCGCGTTTGGCGGCGGCAAGTGGGGCTTCGTTGGGCTCGATGCGGCCGGCGGGAAGTTCGAGGAGGAACTGGCTGGCGGCATGGCGATACTGGCGCTCCAGAATGACAAAGGGGTCTGTAGAGCTTTCCGACTCATCGATGGCGAGGATGACGACTGACCCGTTGTGATGAATGACGTCACGCTGATGCACGAGGCCGCTGACCTCTTCAACCATGTCGGCATGAACGTCGAAGACGCGGCCCTTATACGCGATCTTTGAGGAGATGAGGCGAGGTTTTTTTAGCGGCTTGCCCGGGACTGCCGTGGGCTGGCCGGTGGACTGGCCGGTGGACTGGCCGGTGGACTGGCCGGTGGACTGGGCAGGGAGCTTGCTGGAAGGGTTATGACGGGGCTTCTTGGAGGGGGCGGCCATGTTGCTACGGTACCACCCGGCAGGCGGAGAATCTGCATCGAACGCCGCGCCGGTGGCATCCTAATCAGAATCAAATGCTTTCTGGATGTTTGCTTCGTGGCTGCTAGGTTTCAACATTCGTGGCTACTAAAGGATTGAGTCCTTACGGACTATTTGTCGATGAGTACCGAGTGTTATCCCATAACCGTGTTGCCGCATGTCACGCAGCTCTATCGCGACTACATTGCCATGCCTGATGGTCCGGCGGTGAAGGACTGGTACGGTGCGAATCCTTTCGATGGAACCTGGGTCAATTCAGCCGGGGCTGTCCGGGATGACGTGGCACTAGCGGATGCCCTGCAACGTCAAAGTGTGCAGTTCGGAGCAGGAACAGAGACGCTTGCCAATATCGAGAAGCTGCGATCCGGGGCGCGGGCGGTAGTTACAGGGCAACAGGTAGCGCTGCTCGGCGGTCCGTTGCTGACGCTGCTGAAGGCGGCTACTGCGGTTGCGAGGGCTGCGGAAGCGACTGCAGCGACTGGCCACGCGCATGTGCCGATCTTCTGGCTGGCGACGGAAGACCACGATCTTGAAGAGGTCGACCGGATTTCGTTGCTGACGAAGACTTCGGTCGAGAAGATTCGAGCCGGATTGAAGACGGCGGTGCCGGTCGAGGTTGGCGGCGTCACACTGGGAGATGGGATCGAGGCAGTGCTGGAGCAGGTGAGTGAGCTGCTTGCGTGGGCACCGATCTGCGATACGCTGCGGGAGTTGTATTCACCGGATGCGACCCTGGGTGGAGCGTTTGCAAGACTGATGTCAAGGCTGTTTGCGGCGCATGGATTGATCGTGATGGATGCTGCAGGGCGTGAGTTCCACGCGCTGGGTGCTGGTGTACTGCGGGCGGCGATCGAAAGGGCGGACGAGTTTGAAGAGGCGCTGCTGGCGCGGACCCGCGAGCTTGAAGGTGCGGGATATCACGCGCAGGTGTTGGTGAAGGCGGGTGCTTCGCTGCTGTTTTTGATTGATGACGTCAGTGGTGAAAGGCTGGCGCTGCGGCGGTCAGGTGGGAGTGCGTGGAAGGCTGGAAGCAAGAGCTACTCGACGGAGGAGTTGCTTGCGATTCTCGAGAGCGCGCCGGAACGGATCAGCCCGAATGCGCTGCTGCGGCCGGTGTTTCAGGATTCCATCCTGCCGACGGCGGCGTATGTCGGCGGGCCAGCGGAGATCGCTTATTTCGCCCAGAGCGCAGTCCTGTACGAGCGGATCTTAGGGCGAATCACCCCGGTGCTGCCGAGGTTGAGCGCGACGTTGATTGAGCCTGCGATCGGTGAGGTGATGGCAAGGCACGAGGTGTCTCTGCCGGATGCAATGACGACGAGCGAGGTGCTGGCGCAGAGGCTGGGAGCAAGGGCGATGCCTATCGAGGCGAAGCGAAAGCTTGCGGCGGTGGGCAATACGATGGATGCAGAGCTTGGCGCGCTGACAGAATATCTCGGCGGAATGGATGCGAGCCTGGGGCGGGCTGCCGCGGTTTCGGGTTCGAAGATGCGGTACCAGATGAGCCGGCTACGAAGGATGGCAGCGACGTTCGAGTTGCAGAAGGAAGCAAGTCTGCGGAAACATGCGGATGCGCTGACGCTGAACCTGTTCCCGAATGCGCATCCACAGGAGCGGCTGGTTTGTGGGGTGTGGTTCCTAGCGCGGGTGGGCGACGGGTTGATTGACCGGCTGGTGGAGGAATCGAAGAACCTTTGTCCGGGGCATGTGGTGGTTCGGCTGTAGGACTTGCCGGGGTTGGTCGTGAGACTTGCTCTGGTGCTGGCATTCCGGGTTGTGCCTTCGGGGCCAGCGGGTTCTCTTCGGGAATGACAACGCAGATTCCCTTCGGGCATGACAAGGCAGGGCCAAGGCAGGTTCTCTTTGGGAAGGGCAATGGGGCGGGATCTGAGAGTGGCTCAGAGCTGTCTTGCGAGGACGAGAGTAATGTCGTCGGGTTGTTCTTCCGCGCCGATCCAGGCATCGAGGGCTTGCATGACCTGGGCGGAGATGACGTGCAGGGGCTCGTTGCGATACTGCGAGACAACTTCCATGAGGCGCTCTTCGCCGAAGTCGCCAAAGTCGTTTTCGGGTTCGGTGACGCCGTCGGAGTAGGCGACCATGATGTCGCCGGAGAGCATCTGGAAGCGGTCTTCGTCGTAGCGCATCCCGTCCATCAGGCCAACTACTGTTCCCCCGACATCGAGACGGCGAATGCTGCCGTCGCGGCTAAGGACGAGTGGTGGAAGCTGGCCGGCGTTCGAGTAGGTGAGCACCGAGGTTGCAGCGTCGTAGTGGGCGAGGAAGAGGGTGGCGTATTTTTCCGGCTGGGTGCTGCGATAGAGATGGCGGTTGAGCAGGGAGAGGATGCGGCCGGGGGATTGGAAGAGTTCACCGGCGTCGTCGCCGATCTCTTCCCGGCTGACGGTGAGGCCGTCGATGGGTGAATCAGCGTAAAGAACTTCTTCGCTGGCGAAACGGTAGGCCCTGACGGCAGAGTGCAGGGTCGCCATAAGGAGGGCAGCCGAGATGCCTTTGCCACTGATGTCGCCAAGGGCGATGCCTACGCCGGTTTCGGTGCGTTTTTTACCGTGAAGATTGGCTTCGCTGTGGAAGAGGATGAAGTCGTAGTAATCGCCGGAGACGGATCGAGCGGGGCGGCAGATGCCGTGCAGTTGCAGGTTCGCGAGGTCGCAGTCGGCGTGGGGGAAGAGGTTGGCCTGGACTTCCTGAGCGATGGAGAGTTCGTTCTGGAGGCGTTCTTTCTCCTGCTGCTCGACGAGCAGGCGCTGGAGGGAGCCGGTCATGCTGTTGAACGACTGGCCGAGCTCGGAGAGCTGGTCTACGCCCTTGACCGGGATGCGGTGGTTGAACTCGCCGCGGTCGATACTCTGGGTTGCGTCGTAGATATCGGCTACGGAGCCTGTGATGGTCCGGCCAAGGCGCACGGCGAGGTAAAGGGCGAGCGCTTCGATAAGGGCAAAGACGACAAGCAGGATGCCGAGAGCGATTCTGTAAAAGCTGGTGATCACGCCGCCAAGCGAGCCGCCGAAGAGTTGCCGGTAGAGCAGGGAAGGGCGTGAATCGACGCGGATTGGAATGTTGTCATCTGTGCCGGTGTCCCAATCGGTGACGCGGAGTGTGGAGACGAAGCTGACCTGGACGTCGGCGATGTTTACGGGTGGCGGCGCGCTTCCTCCCGAGGTGGAACGAGAGTGGGCGCTGGATTGTTGTTCGCGGACAGTCCTGGTTCTGGAGACCTCTTTTTGTTCATCGGATTGCGAGTCTGTGGGGATGGCGAAGAGTTCGGCACGACCAAGCCCTTCGGCGACGATGCCCATCAGGTTCGGATCGATGGGGAGGCTGCTGAGGAGGGTCATGACGCGATGGTCGGCGAGCTGCTGCTGATTAATGGCAACGAGGTAGAGATCGCCGCCATCCAGCACAAGGCCGCTGAAGCGGCCATCTGGAAGGGACGATGCCCAGACCGGGAGGCCAAGGGGTGTTCTTGCAGACTCTGGCGAGCCGGAGGGTTCACTGACCACGACTGGAACGCCATCAACAAAGAGCCGAGAGTGGGTCCGCAGAGGAATACGTGGTGCATCGAGCGGATTGCCTTCCCGTTCCGATGGAAGCGCCGCAATGAGGTCCTGCGTTTTGACCGCGGTCTGCTGGTCGGGAGCGATCCCAGCGATCTGCATCATGCGGCCAAAGCGATTGGCGTTTTGTCCGCGCATGCGGTCGCGCTCGGTGAGCAGTCGGGAGTCGGTGAGATGGATGGCGAACTGGCCGGCGGCGACGTAGCTGAAGACGGCGACGAGCGTCACGCCGAGAACGACCGGCGCGAGGCCGAAGAGGAGATAGGTAAGGATGAGGCGGCTGCGCAGGCTCCAAAGGAGCTTCTGGCGGACGAAGCGAAGGATGAGGGGAACTCCGACCGCGATCAGAGCGATGACATCGAGGACCTGAAGAAGACTGAAGAGACTCCCCCATCCGCCGGGAACGAGCTTGAGGACTTCGAAGACAGCGATAAACAAGGCCAGCCAGAAGGCTGCGCCTTCCAAGCCATGCATTGGCGGTCGCCGCAGCTTGCGGTACGTCCAGGCGCTTGATTGCGAAGACTCGGTGGAGACAGGCATCGCCGGACTACGCCTCCGTCTCTGCCTTGCGTGCAAGGCCGAGCGTGTAGCGCGTGGCGGAAAAATGGGCGCCGGCAAGCAGCAGGAGGCCGGAGAGGAAAGCCCACATCATAAGGCCAACCGAGATATAGAACGGGCCGTAGACGGCCTGAAAGTCCAGCCAGGGAAGGGCAAGGATGTAGAGGGACTTCGCCACCTCCCAAAGGAGGCCGATGACGATTGCGGTGGGGATGACGGCACGCGCGGGAACCTTGCGGTTGGGCAGTATCCAATAGATAAGGAAGAAGAGCAGGATGCTGGTGAAGGCACCAACGATGCGGAGGAAGGAGCCGGAGATAAGGCGGAAGACTACGTTGTCGGTATGGCCAAAGAAGATCCAGGTGACGACTGACTGCTGCCCGGCGGTGAAGGCGACTGAAGCCATAGCGAGTACGCCGACGGCAAAGGCGAGCAGCAGCGATACAGCCTGGTTGTGAAGATAGTTGCGATTTTTGTTGACGCCCCAGACCCGATTGAGCGCGACTTCCAATGGCAGGAACACGCCGGTTGAAGTGACGAGGAGCATGACCAGCGAGAAGACCTGTGTCCCTTTCCTGGGGTGCGCGAGGGTTTGCATGTTTCGCATGATAAAGTCCTGGCCGACAGGAAGAAAGTTTCGCATCATGTCCCCGACGACAGACTCCATGGCTCGCGAATGGAAGACCTGCCGCGTAAGAGTAAGCAGCAGCACGATGAATGGGAAGAGCGAGAGGATGACGTTGGCGGCAACGCTAAACGCGTATGTATGGACCTCTGTGCCGGCCATGTAACGGGCGAGTTCGACGAACTGCCTTCCTGTGCCGGCGGGCACGCTGGATTGCACTACCTCAATCGGCTCGACGGGAGTCGCGGCGGTCTCCAGGTCTCCCTGCCGTTCTTTTGGATCGGTCACCGGGATGGGAGGAGTGGATGGCATGAGGAACGCGGACGGCAAACGTGGGTCTGAGGAACGGATCTGGATCGTTAGCCTTCGATGCTAGCAGACTGAATGCGCCCAATTGCCCACAGCGCGGCCTCGGCGAGCACGACGTCCTCTCCCTCGGACCAGAGGCGCAATTGCGGCATGAAGCTGCTATCGCCACTGTTCCCCATGGCGATGGCGACGTTGCGATGGAGGCGCTTGCGGCCGGTCCGCTCGAGTGGTGACCCCCTAAACCACTGCTTGAAACGTTTTGCATCCAGGCCAGCAAGCGTGGCGAGGAAAGGGTTGACGAGTTCCGGCCGCGGCTCCATGCCGGGGGGGCTGGCTGATAAGGCCGGGCCGTTCCCGACGCGATCAAGCTGCGTGTGCTGCGAGTCCGTTGCTTGAAAGTTCTTCTGTCGGGCGCTCTTCTCTTGGGAGTTCTTGTTCCGAGAGTTCCAGGGGCAGACATCCTGACAGATGTCGCAGCCAAAGATCTGGCGGCCCATGCCCTGGCGCAAGTCAGGGTCAATGGAGCCCTTCTTCTCGATGGTGAGATAGGCAATGCATCGTGAGGCATCCATCTGGCGCGGAGCAACCAGGGCGTCCGTGGGGCAGGCGTCGATGCAGCGGGTGCAGGTGCCGCAACGGTCTGCTGAGAGGCGCACCGTAGTTCCGACTGCCAGGGGCAGCGAAGTTACGATGACGCCGAGCAGCAGCCATGAACCGATTTGCTGGTTGATCACGCAGGTGTTCTTGCCGATCCAGCCGACACCAGCTGCGGAGACGAAGCTGCGCTCGACGATGGGGCCAGTGTCGACATAGCAGCGCGTCTCGCATGCAGCGAGCTCCTGGATACGTGCTTCGACGGTGCGAAGACGGATTAGTAGTTCGTTGTGGTAGTCAGTTGGCAGGAGCGCAGACGCGTGCTCGGTCTGGGCGGCTTCTGATCGCTTGCCGCTCCATGCATATCTCCCTATCCAGCCTGATTCGTGGGGTGCGGGGTCGGTTGAGTTGGGGTTCGGGGAATCGTAGTTCAAGGCGCAGACAAGAATGGAGCGAGCCCAGGGCAGTGCAACGCGCAGACTGCTTCGCAGCAGGGTGCCACCGGCATCGCGGCGCTTCAGATACTCCATCTCGCCAGCACAACCATCGGCAACCCATTGTTCGAAGCGAACGGATGTTGAGGGCTGTTCGGCATCTGCAATACCGGCGAGATGGAAGCCGGCATCGAGCGCTGCGGAACGGACAGTGGCTTCGAGTTCCGGTGTCCAGCAAGGACCCAACAAGTGCGTATCTCCTGTGCCAAACCTCGCGCGCCTGGACGCTACTGGCTGAGTTTAGTTTAGCTGCATAGGCCTGGTGCATCGATTTATGCGATCAGACGCGGCCGGGATA
>CAHJWN010000084.1 GCA_903642265.1 Acidobacteriaceae bacterium
CGAGTACAGGTGGCACCTTGTCAAAGGCTCCAGGGCGAGTGGGTGACTCGTCGCTGATCGGCTGCGGTTGCTATGCGGATAATGAGTCAGCCGCGGTGTCGCTGACGGGGTGGGGTGAGCCGATCATGAAGCTGGTGCTGGGCAAGTGGGCGGTAGACCGCGTGGCTTCAGGAGTTGCGCCTGAAGAGGCTGCGGCGCAGGCGATCGCCTATCTCTACAAGCGGCTGGGTGGGCATGGAGGCATTATTCTTCTCGGGCCCGACGGGCGGATCGGGCTGGCGCATAACACGCCAAGGATGGCGTGGGGCCTCCAGACGCCGGATGGCGCGAGCCTCGGGGTGACGCGCAATTAGGGTCACAGGCGACTAAGTGCGAAACAAGATCGAGCGTGGATGCGCAATCCAGGACTGACTAGAAACCGCTAACACTTAAGTCAAAGAAGACCTTCAAAAAAGATTTCTCCAGCGAGACCTGAAGCTATACACTCAGCCAATAAAAAGTACTTGCAAGGTTGGTTGCATGAATTTAGCTGGTTTCAGCTTGCGATTTTTTCTTGCCTTGGTGTCGGCGCAGCTTGCAGTTACAGTATGTCCAAGCTGGGCGCAGGTTTCACATGAGAGTTCGTCTGCGGGGACGGGCAGTGCCAAGCCGCGCGTTAACTGTGTTGTGACGACTGTGCCGCCATCTGATGGTGAAAAGGCGTTTTCCAGACGAGACTACAAAGCTGCCCTGGAGTATTTTCAAAAGCTGGAGAACACTTCACCTGAGGCCTCACGGGCAGGAGTTATTCGGACATTACTACGGCAAGGCAAATTGCAGGAGGCTTCCGACCAGGCGAAAGCATGGAAAGAGTCAAATCCTGATAGTGGAGCCGCCTTGGAGACCTGGAGCGAAGTTCTTTTTCGCGAAGCAGAGTTCCCTGAGGCTCTGAAGACAGTCTTTGCAGCTCGGAAGACCGACCCGTGTAACGCTCGTACATTGCTGATGATGTTTCGGATCGAGGATCTGCTGGGAGACCACGCTACTGCTGCGCGGCAGATTGCAACGGCACACGTGCTGGCTCCGCATGACATTGAGGTAGACAATGCATGGGCGACAACGCAGCGGCGGTCGCAGCAGCGTGAAAAAGAATTGGCGCTGGTGAAGGATGAAAATTTGCTCAATGCGGCGGATCGCAAAAGTCTAACGGAGAGTCTGGCGCACGACAAAGATTACAGCGAAAACGATTGCCAGGCGGTGCAGCCAGTGGATCACGCTGAGTTCCACATGGAAGAGATCATGGAAGATTCGGCACACCGCAGGAGCTTCGGTCTTTATGTGAAGCTGAATGGCTCTCAGCGGACACTCGAAATCGACACTGGAGCGGGCGGAATTCTGCTTTCGCGAAAGGCAGCAGCCCGGCTTCGGCTGGTACATGACGAGAAGTTTGTGGTTGGAGGGGTTGGTGATCAGGGCGGGATAGAAAGCGCTGCTGCTCATGTGGAGAGCATCCGCATTGGCGGCGTGGAGTTCAAGAATTGCCCGATAACCATCCTCGAGAAGAGCGACAAGCTGGGAGTCGACGGGTTAATCGGAACGGATTTTTTTCGAAAATACCTCGTGACGCTTGATTTTCCAGCGAGAAAGGTAAAGCTCGGCTCGCTGCCAAAGCGGCCTGATGAGACGGCTGAGAATACTTCCGAGGCGAAGGATGACAAGGTGCCAGTCTTCCATGATCGATATATCGCTCCAGAGATGAAAGATTGGACGATGGTGTGGCGAAGCGGACATGATCTGCTGCTTCCGGTCAGCATTGGGGGCGCTACCGACAAGCTGTTTGTCATTGATACTGGTGCCGGCCTGATGTCGATCTCTCCCGCGGCCGCGCGTGAAGTCACCAAGGTCCACGGAGACTTTGACACACGGGTATTTGGCGTCTCGGGCGAGGTTGACCATGTGTACGAGACACAGAGGTTTGTAGTCACGTTTGGCCATGTGCGGCTGCATGTGCGAAGTATGACGGCAATGGACAACACCGGGATTTCGAATGATGAGGGGTTTGAAGTGTCGGGGTTTATGGGGGCGCCTGTGCTCAACAGGCTGGCGCTACAGATCGACTACCGCGACAATCTAGTGAACCTTAATTACGACGAGAAGAAAGATCCTGAAAATCTTGCACCGGTCCCCTATTACTGATCTGACGTAGGCGGCGATCTGAAGTTCAGACCACCAAGCTCGCACGTTCTTGTTTAAACAAGCCCTCGATGTAGATATCACCTTGCATACTGAATGCCTGTTCATGTAGAAAATGGCCGCGCGGAATAGCTGCTTTCTAGTGCCGCCAAACGGTCTGCGGTGCGCGATGGACGAGTCGCCGAGGTGTCAGTACATGTTCAATCGCTGGTTTCGCCTTTCTGTTTTACTTTTCCTCGCGCCACTCGAACTGCCCCCTGCCTCGCTTGTTGCGCAGAACACATCAACGGCACAGCTTGTGGGAAGTGTTCGCGACTCTCAGGGCGCAGTGATCGCAGGTGCAACGGTTGTTATAACCGACGCAAGCAAGGGCTTCAGCAGGTCGGATACGACCGACGGGCAGGGGAATTATCAGCTGCTGCTTCTGCCTCCTGGCAGCTATGCGCTGTCGACGAAGGCTCCGGGCTTCAGTGAAAGCTTGCAGCAGAATGTCACACTCACGGTGGGCGAGCAGGCAGAGTTGCCGGTCACGATGCAGGTTGGCTCCGTTGGACAGACAGTTGTGGTTCAGTCGAATGCGGATGTAATCGAAACACAGCGGAGTTCGCAGTCCACCACCATCGATCAAGTCAAAATCGACAATCTGCCGACCAATGGACGCAATTACATCAACTTCACGTTGACGAACTCGCAGATTGCGCGTGATGCGGCGCCTTCGGTTGGGGCGATCCCGACTTCTGGGTTGAACTTCGGGGGCGTCCGGGCGCGATCGAATTCAATCAACGTTGATGGTGCAGACTCGGGCGATTACGTCTCGGGAGGCACGCGGGCGACAGTCTCGCAGGATGCGGTGCAGGAGTTTCAGATCATCACGAACGGCTTTGCGGCGGAGTATGGCAGGGCATCGGGTGGCGTGGTCAACATCATCACCAAGTCGGGCACAAACAAGACTCATGCGAGTGCGTTCGGCTTTCTGCGAAACCGGTATATCCAGGCGACGAACCCCTTCAGCACGGTTGATCAACCGGCGTACACGCGTGTGCAGGCCGGGTTTACCGTGGGCGGAGCGATTGTTCCGGATAAGACGTTTTACTTCTTCTCGACCGAGATCACGCGGCGGCAAGAGAGCGGCTTCTCGGATATTGGAGCGAATAACTTCGGGCTGACGGCCATCGATGTGAGCAAGTTCTTCGGTGCGCCAGCAGGTTCGCTTTCTATACAAGGAACGCCGGAACAAGCAGGGACGCTTGCGGCGCTGCCGGCGAGCACTCCGGGTATCCAGCAGTACATCGCGCTGGTGGGATCGAGCTCCTCGCTGGCGACCACAGGGCAGAACCCAGGATTTCTTCAGCCCACCATAGGTGCGACAAACTTCGTGACATCGGGGCAGGCGACGCCAGCTTCATTTGTGCCGCTGAACTCGCTGGTTGGCAACTTCCCAATTGGCGAGAAGACGGAAGTGTACTCGTTGCGTCTGGACCATAAGCTCACCAAGAATCAGCAGCTCTTTCTGCGCGCCAGCGTAAGTCCGAGCTTCATTTCGGGGATTGAGGAGAATGCGGCGAACCAGAATCTTGGCGAGAATTCGTTCTCGCGCACAGCGACGCAGAGCTTTCATGATTTTGCGGTTGTGGGGCAGCATACGGCGCTGTTCGGATCGAACAAGGTGAATGAACTTCGTGCGCAGTTTGCGCGGCATCCGATTCGGTTTGCGAATACGACGGCTCCCGGCGGCGATGGCGCAGCGGTCAACATACCGGGCTTCGCATATTTTGGGAAGACGCCATTTTCGGTGGTTGATCGGGTTGAAGACCAGACGCAGCTGCAGGACAACTTTACGTACACGCGGGGCAGCCACACGGCGAAGGCTGGGATCGATCTTCGCTACATCGTGATCAATGTAAAGCAAGGCCAGCTTTATGGTGGCGGCGACTACAGCTTTGCGGCGCTGAATGCGACCGATGTGTCGCCGGCGCTTGCAGGGCTGCCAGGATTCTCGCCAATCCAGGCATATGGTTTGGGGCTGCCGCAGTCGTTCGCGCAGGGTATCGGCACGACCAGCACAAAGTACGATTTGAAGACGCTTGGCGGCTTTCTTGAAGACAGCTGGCGGATTACGCCCAAGCTAACGCTGAATTATGGCGTTCGCTATGACGTGGAGGGATTTCCGACGCAGGGTGCGCTGAATGCCAATACTCTGATTGCGGAGCGGATCTACGGCATTCGTGAGGGCATTCGGCTGCAGGACGCGAATGTCGCTCCGCGTATTGGGGCAGCTTACGACGTAACCGGCGACGGCAAGACGGTGGTTCGGGCGAACTATGGGCTCTTTTATGATCGCGCGCCAGGCAATCTGGAGTCGCAATCGCTGCGGTTCAACTCCGCCACCGTGCCGCTGGTTATTCTTGCGGGCGGGGCGCCGTGCACTGCGGCGAGCACCTTCAATCCGCTTAACCTGAATGCCACAAATACATTCCAGGGGTCGCTGTCGAACCGGAACTGCCTGCCGGTTGCGAGTCTCAACTATCTTCCGGGCCAGCAGCGCTTCGATCCCGATAACTCGGCTTCACTATTCGTGAACCAGAATTATTCGGCTGCAGGATTTCCGCTCGCGATCCTGCCATCGGGCTTACCTGCCGACCTGCATTATGTGACGCCGTACGTGCAGCAGATTTCCTTCGGAGTGGAGCGGGACCTGGGACATAACTACTCGCTGAACGTGGCGTTCAACTCGACCGGCGGAAGGCACCTGAATCGACCGGTCAACGTGAACCCGGTAAATCCGGCGCTCGTGGTGAATAACTGGCGCAACGCCGTGGCGGCCGTAAACGCGGGCACGGCGGCCCCGGCGACTGCTGGCCCGACGTCAAATCCGCTCACGGTTGCGACCGCCAGCGGGACGGCTCCGTGCGGCGTCGGTCCGAACGGCCCCTACGTGGCTCCGCCACTGTTGAACTTCTTCCGCAAGTCCGGCTTGAACACATCGCTTGGACAGTTTCTTGATTCGCAAGGCGCAGGGCAGTGTGTCGAGCTTGCAAGCCAGCTTGCCGCCGCTTACGGCTTAGGTGTTGGTGTGCAGGTTCCGTTTGGCGATATGACACCGAACCTCACCACTGGAACGTCGAGCTATAACGGGCTGTCCGTAAACCTGAAGAAATCTTTTTCATCGCAGTTTGAGGGTCTTGTAAGCTACACGTGGTCGCATGCGATTGACGATTCGACCGACGTTGTCTCGACGTCCGACTCGCCGCAGAACAACTTCGCTCCGAATGTGGAGCGGGCTCGCTCTACCTTCGACCAGCGGCACCGGCTTGTGCTCAGTGGCGTCTACAACTCGGGGAAGGTATCGGGGACAGGATTCATGGCGACCGCGCTCTCCGGATTTACAGTTGCGCCAATCATCGAAATTTCATCCGGCAGACCCTTCAACATACTTACCGGGACTGATACAAACTTTGACTTCAATCCGCTGACCGACCGGCCGAACGCCGTGGCGATCGGGTCTGCGCCTACGAGTTGCGGAACGGCGCCTGTGGTCTCAAAGTACTCTCCTACTGGAGCGTTCAACCTGCCGTGCTACATCGACGCTGCGGCGAACCCTGCGATCAATGATCCTGCATTCAACGGCAACCTTGGACGCAATGCGGGAGTGAAGCCGTACGTTGTATTCACCGACTTCCGCCTCGCGCGGGCCTTCAGTCTGCCGCACGAGCTTGCGCTGCAGGTTACGGCGGACGCGTTCAACCTCATTAACAAAAACAATACGTTGGACGTCGACCTTCTCTACACCGATGCGGGAAGGCCGACAGCGGCGTCTGATCCGAGACAATTTCAGTTTGGAGCGCGGATCTCCTTCTAGGGTCGGCTTTGTCTAGAGTGCAACTTGCCGTGCACAATGCATTTTGGGCAGCAGCGCGTTACACTCGCATCGACATGGAAATCACGAGACTGAACGAAAACTTCGGATTGCCCGGTGTGTTGGTGTTTGAGCAGCACGGCGAACTGACGCGTGCGGTGATTACGACAGCCCTGGCTTCAGCGGTGGTTTATCTGCAGGGCGGGCATGTGGCGGAGTGGAAGCCCGTAGACCACGCGCCGGTGCTCTTCCTAAGCGGCAATTCGGGTTACAAAAAAGGTAAGGCGATTCGCGGCGGCATCCCGGTTATCTTCCCGTGGTTTGGAGATCGCCACGATGGGCAGGCCGGGCCTGCGCATGGCTTTGCGCGTACAGAGGAGTGGGAGTTTGGCTTCGCCGCGCTGGTTGGCGATGAGTTGCACATGAGTCTTTTACTGATGCCGAATGAGACGTCGCGGGCGCTCGGCTTCGATCACTTCCGCGTAGTGTTTCATCTCACCTTTGGCAGCACGCTTAGCCTGAAGCTGACGGTGGTGAGCGATGGCGACACGCCGATGGTCTATGAGGAGGCGTTTCATACCTACTTTGCCGTCGGGGACGTCCGGGAGACCGCGGTAACCGGCCTGCACGGCGTTGAGTATCTGGACAAGCGGGACGGCAGCGTGAAGAAGACGCAGACTGAAGATCCCATGGTGCTGACCCGCGATACAGACCGCGTTTATGTCGATACCCAGAGCACATGCGTGATTGACGATAAGGCGAATGCGCGGAAGATTACTGTGGCGAAGTGGAACTCGTCTACGACGATCGTCTGGAATCCGTGGACGGAGTTGACGGCGAAGATGGCTGACATGGAGCCCGAAGGCTGGGAAGGAATGCTTTGTATCGAGAGTGCGAACTCTGGGGATGCGAGCATCACGCTGGGGCATGGCGAGATTCATCATATGAGCTGCGTCATTTCGGTTGAGAAGACAGCGGCCTGATGCTGATCCTGGCTTCGGCATCGCCTCGCCGCCGCGACCTGCTGGAGCAGATTGGGCTTACGTTCACGGTAGAGACGGCGGACATCGATGAGACTCCGCAGCTTGCCGAACAGCCGACCATGTATGTAAAGCGGCTGGCAGAGCACAAAGCGGCGGCGGTGTTTGCGCGGCATGCTGACCGTGACCGACTTATTGTGCTGGGTGCGGATACGACGGTGGTGTGTGGTGACCGGATTCTCGGCAAGCCGGACGACGATGCAGATGCTGCACGCATGTTGCGGATGCTGTCTGGGCGCACACACCGCGTGATTACTGGAGTGGCGCTGATCACCGGGTCTGCTCCACCGCTGGTTGCGGCAGAGATTACCGACGTGGAGTTTTCGTCGCTCACGGAGGACGAGATTGCTGCTTATATTGCGACTGGCGAACAGGCTGGTAAGGCCGGAGCTTATGGCATACAAGGTCGCGCGGCGAAGTTCATTCCACGGATCAATGGTGACTACTTCAATGTCATGGGGCTTCCGCTGGCGCGGGTAACGGCAATGCTGGCGGAGCTGCGGCGGTAGAATCTTCCGTGCGAGAGCGAAGACAGGCACCATCCCCGCACAGCAAATTTCTTGCGGCAATGACAAGCAGAAGGGCGTACCTCCTCTAAGCAGGGGCGAACGTCGGCTTTTTTGCTTCCCACTAAACGATGGCGTTTTTCGCGATTGTTGCCTTGTAGAACTCCGAGCTTAGTTTCGGGGTGCGCTTCTGCGTCTGGAAGTCGACATAGGTGATGCCAAAGCGCTTGCCGTAGCCGTCAGCCCATTCGTAGTTGTCGAGCAGGCTCCAGAGGAAGTAGCCCTTGACGGGAACGCCTTCGGAGATGGCGCGGTGCAGCTGGGTGAGGTAGTTGCGGAGGTACATGACGCGGTCGGTATCGAGCACCTGGCCGTCGGGGGTGAGAACGTCGGAGGAGGAGCAGCCGTTCTCGGTGATGTAGATCTCCTTCGGCTTCCAGAGCTTTGATACGAGCTTCGGCGACCAGTAGAGCGACTCAGGACCAATGGTGAGCCAGGGGCTGAGCATGTGCGGATAGGAGGCAGGGCCTTCCACTACCGAGAAGCCGAGCTCCTTCGAGTTGTCGGCGCGGATCCAGGTGGGCTGATAGACGTTTAAGCCGACGAAATCTAGCGGGCTGCTTATGGCCTTGAGATCGGCATCGGTAAACTTCGGTGCGTTAGCGCCCAGACTTTTCAGGTAGGCGTCTGTGTACTTGCCTTCCATGATTACGGTGAGGTACTGGGCGTTGAGCTCGCGCATTGCCGTGGTCGCGGCCTTGATGTGGTCGGGCGTTTCAAGGACAGGGCAGGTGGCCTGCGCGTTGTCGGCGAGGCCGATTTTTGTGCCGGGCTTTGCCGCGGCGCGAATGGCCTGTGCGCCGAGGCCGTGGGCGAGTACGGCGTAGTGGCAGACCTGGGCGAAGTGTGCCGCATCGACCTTGAGGCCCGGAGCGTGCATTCCGTTCTGGTAGCCAAGTTCGGTAAAGCTGCGCAACTCGTTGACCGTCATGAACTGCTTGACGCGGTCCGACAACTTGCCGGCAGTGTATCCGGCGTAGTCTGCGAAGGCTTTGGCGGTGTCACGGCTCTGCCATCCGCCCTTGTCTTCGAGCGCTTGCGGAAGGTCCCAGTGAAAGAGCGTGCAGTAGGGCTGAATGCCTGCGCCGAGAAGTTCGTCGACGAAGCGGCTGTAGTAGTCGAGGCCGGCCTGGTTGGGAGCGCCGGTGCCGCTCGGGAAGATCCGTGACCAGGCGACGGAGAAGCGGCAGGTCTTCAGGCCAAGGGCCTTCATGGTAGCGACATCTTCCTTGTAGCGGTGGTAGCTGTCGTCGGCAACATCGCCGGTGTCGCCGTTGGCGGTCTTACCAGGCGTGTGCGAGAAGGTGTCCCAAATGGTCTTGCCACGGCCACCTTCGTTGACTGCGCCTTCGACCTGGTAGGAGGCGGTTGCCGATCCCCACAGGAAGCCCGCCGGAAATGGCCGCGCGGTGCTCTCAGTTCTACCGGGCGCGAGGGGAGCAGCGCCCGGCGCAGCCGAGGCGGAGAGTGGCAAAGACAGCGTTCCTGCGGCGGCGCTCATGAGGCGCGCAAACGATCTTCTAGAAATCAACGGGGACATGCATTCTCCTGTAACGCGATCGGTGTGCCTGGGTCAGAACGGAAACGCAGTAAATTGACGCACTCAAGCAAAGTACACGTTGAACGTGTCGTTCGTCGAAGCGGGCGACCGCCGAACAAAATTGCATAATCTTGCAACGCTCGATTTCGGGATCAGCATACTAAACGCCGCGATGCTGTCACGTTCGACCCTCGTGTGCGGCATTGATGCCGATTTCAGTGTTAGGGCTGACAATGTTTAGCGTTACAGACCAAGCAGTACTAAACTCATCCTATGGAGACGATCAGTCTAACGGTGGACAAATCGGTGCTTGATGTTGCGCAGCGGAAAGCCGAGGAGCACCATACGACTCGCGATGCCGTGCTGAACGACTGGCTGGCCAGACTGGCCCTCGGCACTGAGCGGGTAAAGAAGTTCGATGGAATGATGGCCCGAATGAAGCATGTGAACTCCGGAGGGAAATTTACCCGAGAAGAAATGAATGAGCGCCGCTAGGTGCTTCTTTCATACGAATATTTTTCTTTATTCTCTCGACCGTTCCGATTCCAGAAAACGAGCGATTGCCGGGGTCCTCATCCGTGAATCGCTTTATAGCGGCAACGGCATCATCAGCTATCAGGTTGTCCAGGAATTCGTGAATGCTTCTTTAAAGAAGTTTCCTGGCGCGATGAGTGTCGACGAATCTTTAGTTTATCTTCGCGAGACGTTCAACCCGATGCTTGCGGTCCAGTCGTCATTGCAGTTGTTCGAGAAGGCGTTCGCAATTCATACGCGCTACAAGCTGAGCTGGTACGACAGCGTGATTGTTGCCGCAGCCATCAAAGCGAACTGTGATGTGCTCTACACGGAAGACCTACAGCACGGACAGCGCTCTGGCGATCTTATCGTGACCAATCCATTCCTCTAGCTCTACTCCAGCTCCAGCATCTTGCGGCGTTCGGTTTCGAGATAGGTATACCGGATGCGATGGATGACGGTGACCGTCGAGAAGAAGGCAAGCACCCAAAGGGCGGCGGCCATCACCCCCCAGCGGTTGGCAAGCGCGCCGAGAATGACGCAGACGATGCGCTCCGGGCGCTCCATAAAGCCGACCTTGCAGCTGCCGATCAGGGCTTCGGCGCGTGCCCGGGTGTAGCTGACCATGAGGCAGGCGGTCATGACGAAGGCGACCAGGCCGACGTAGAAGAGACGATTGCCGCGGGCATAGAAGACGAGCAGGCCGAAGAAGATGGCGACGTCGGAGTAGCGATCCATGACGGAATCGAAGAAGGCGCCGAAGACTGAGACCTGGTTGGTAAGCCGTGCGACGCGACCGTCGACCATGTCGAACACGCCGGCACCAATGATGGTGAGGCCGGCGTACATGAACATGCGGTTTGCATTCTCCGAGCGGGCGAAGCCGAAGAAGAGCGCAGCGACGATGTTGATGAGCAGGCCGATGAAGGTGAGGGCGTTGGGCGAGATGCGCGTGAGGGCAAGACCGTTAACGATCTTTTGCAGCAGCCATCCGCTGCCTCTGCCAAATTCGCTTGTCCAGGTCATGTATTGCGGGCCATCGAATACGGTTGGTGCTCTAAGCAGCCATTACTTCCTGCTTATGGAGCGACTTCAGCTGCTTCCGCGACATCATGGATCGTCTTCAGCTTCAAGACTTCGAGTTCGCGCTTGCCGTTCGGAGTGACTACGGTGGCTGTGTCGCCAAGCTTCTTGCCGAGCAGGGCGCGCCCAATGGGCGAGGTCGTCGAGATCAAGCCCTGGGCAACGTCCGATTCTTCGCTGGTAACGAGCTTGTAGGTGAGTTCTTCGTTCTTGCTGGAGTCGAAGACGACCACGGTTGCGCCGAAGCCGACTTTGTCGTGCGGAATGTTGACGAGGTTGACCATGGCGAGCTCGCCCATGCGCTTCTTCAGCTGGCCGAGGCGTGCGTTGACGAAGACCTGGCGCTGCTTGGCCATGTGGTACTCAGCGTTTTCACTGAGGTCGCCCAGCGCCACCGCCTTTTTAATCTCTGCAGGCAGTTCGGTTGTAAGCTCGTGCTCAAGCAACCTGATCTCTTCTTCGAGCCGTTTCTTTACTTGTTCTGGCATGGACCTTCCGGATACCTAGAACGCACGCACGGTGTGACTGCGGCAGCGTGTTCAGGTGAAAAGAAGATTATACGACGCAGCGCGCAGCGACTGACAAAACCCAACCATCAGGAACGGTAAAGACGCGGATTCCGGATCCGCTGTGCGCGATCAGCGAAGTACCCCAATGATCGAAGTACCCGATCTGTAACAAGAAAAGCATAGACGGATCGGCGACTAACATGGTCTTATATATCAAAGACCAAATTGGTCGGATATGCGAATGGCGAGACGGTTCTCCGTCCCAGCCAAACGCAGAGGTACGCCCTTGAACACCGCTTTTGCACGCACTCTCCCAACTTTTCTAATGCTGTTGCTTGGCTTCACCGCGGCGGCGCTCGCGCAGGAGCCACCGTACTTCGTCACGTACTCGCACGTGATGGAGGAGCCGGGAAACCTTGAGATTGCGAGCCAGAACATTGGTGCAACTCCGAAGAACGCTAATCCGTTCTACGCGCAGACCCTGGAACTCGAATATGGAATCGCGGCCTGGTATACGGCCGAGGTTTACCTGCAGGGTCAGAGCACGGTGCACGATTCAACCGTGTTTACCGGCTTCCGCTTTGAGAACCGCTTTCGGCCGCTGCGCAGCGAGCATTGGATCAACCCGGTGCTTTACCTGGAGTACGAAAACGTGAGTACCGCCGATAAGAGCTTTCTTGAGATTACGGGGCACGATGTGATCTCAAACCAGGCGATTGCCAATTCCGTGCTGCGCAAGGATGTTGAGCACTCGATCGAAGGCAAGCTGATTCTTTCGAGCAACTTCAACGGCTTCAACGTTTCAGAGAACATTATCGCCGAGAAGAACGTGTCGAACGAGCCGTGGGAGTTTGGATATGCACTTGGCGCGGCGCACTCGCTGACCAACCATGCCAGTGTGACGGACTGCCGTTTTTGCAGGCAATACTTTGCCGTCGGTGGCGAGTTGTTTGGCGGGCTGGGAACGCGATACGACTTCGGGTTCAAAAGCACTTCGATCTATGCGGGGCCAACAATCGCTTACAACTCGCCGCACAACTACACGATTACTGCCGGGCCGGAGTTTGGGTTGAACGCGAACAGCGCGGCGGTGCTTTGGCGGCTAAAGGTTTCGTATGAGTTCTCACAGATACGGGACCACTTCCGGAGGGAACAATGAAGCGATTGAGTGCAGTAACGATGGTGGGCGTGGGCGCGTGCCTCTTGATGGGCGCTGCGGATGGAAGCTGGCTGCGGCGAGTTCCGGCGGGCGACCATGTGCGCGTGAGTCCGCTGGCTGACCAGAAGACTGCGGCGGAGGCGGGGTCGCATGTGTATGCGGCCGAGTGTTCGCACTGCCACGGAGCCCAGGCGCAGGGTAAGGGTAGTCGACCAGCGCTGATCAGCGCACGTGTGAGCGGGGCTTCCGATGGTGATTTGGCCTGGCTGCTGCGGAATGGCAACTCGTGGAAGGGTATGCCGTCCTGGAGTTCCATGCCGGAGCCGGAGCGCTGGCAGCTTGTGGCGTACATGCGAAGCATCAACCTGCCAGCAGCGAAACCAGTAGAAGGAGCAGCACAGTGAATCTTCAGGAAGTAAAGAGAATGCGCCGCAAGGTTGGAAAGACGATGCTGGCTGCAGGCGCGATGACCGTTCTGTCATGTGCAGTCATCATCGGATGTAGCTCCGGGATGGCGCCAAGCCTGGGCGGCGAAGCCGATGAGAGCGCGACGCCGGCGGCGGATCCGATTGGCGAGCGGCTATTTCTCGACACACGATTTTCGCAATATTTTGCCACGCACATGACGGGGGTCAATGCGCCGCTGGCGGTTGGCGATCCGGTCGTTGCGACGGTGCCGACGCCGACCGGTCCTCTGCCTGGACCGTTTGCCGGGCAAGCTATTAATTGCCGGTCGTGCCACTTCGTGACGGAGTTTCAGGGTGTTGCGAATGCGGGCAACCGTACGTACGCAGATTTCACGACGCGCAGCGCTTTGCCGATGAGCCAGAACGGATTCGATACCACACCGCGCAACGCGATGCAGATGGTGGGGTCGTTTGCGCCGCATAGCGGGCCGCAGTTTCTGCACTTCGATGGCGAGTTTGCGACAGGGATCGATCTCGTGGTGGGCACACTGACAGGCCGAAACTTTGGCTGGCAGTCTACCGAATACAACACGGCGATCGCGCACATCGCGGCGGTCATTCGTGGGGACAATGGTTCGGACCAGCTTGCGGCTGACCGCAGCAACGGGCTTTCGTATGGGATCTTGTTCAAGGGAACGGATCCGAGGATCACGCCGGACCTCCTGCTGCCGGCTTCGCAGCGAATCGATGTGACGACCGCGACGGACGCGCAGATCGTGAATGAAGTTGCGCTATGCATGGCGCAGTACTTCGAAGATTTGTCGTTCAAGAAAGACAACTCGGGTCGGTATGACACGTCGCCGTACGATCTGTTCCTGAACAGGAACCATCTTCCACTGGCTCCGCTGGTGGGTGAGACGAATCTTGCATATAGCCAGCGGCTCTATAGCCAGGTAGTTGCGCTGAACAATCCGTCATACATTACGCCGGCAGATGGGACGTATGCGTATCATTCCTTCGATTTCAAATTTGGAGCGCTGGAACTGCAGGGCTTGAAGATCTTCCTGAAGGCGGCAGTTTCAGGCAGTGGGACGGACCAGCATGCGGGCAATTGTGCGGCATGCCATACGCCGCCAAGTTTCTCGGACTTCGCGTTTCATAACACCGGCGTGGCGCAGGATGAGTATGACGGCGTGCACGGTGCGGGGGCGTTTGCCGCGCTGCATGTGCCGGGGCTGGCAGAGCGTACGTCGGCGTATGACTCTTATCTGCCGCGGAACCCAACGCATCCAAATGCGATGGAGGCAATGCGGCGGCCCGCTTCAGCAAACGCAAATTATGCTGACCTGGGATTGTGGAACATCTACCAGAATGCGGACTACCCAAACCCGCAGGCAAACCTGACGTCGTTTGTGTGCGGGGCCGGGCAGGATTGTACGGTGGACATGGGACTGGCATCGACGATTGCGCAGTTCAAGACACCGCTGCTGCGAGACCTGGTCGATTCGGCACCTTACTTCCATAACGGCAGCCGGGCGCAGCTGGGTGATGTCGTGAACTTCTACATCAACAGCTCGGCGCTGGCGAAGGCTGGGAGTCTGAGGAATGCGCCGGCGCAGTTTGCAAATATGTCGCTGTCGAATGACGATGTGCAGGCCTTGGTGGCATTTCTCATGTCGATTACTGAGGATTATGACGATGCTTAGGCCAGGCGTTTGATCGTAGCGATCTGCTGAAGGAACAGCGGTGTGGCATCGCCTGCTGGCGGTGCCCTACCGGGAGATCATTGTGGTGCCACCGGGTGATTATCGTGGTGCGCAACGGGTGATCACCATCATCACTTCCGCCTTACGGGTGAGGCGGCGGAGACCCCTTCTCCCTGTGCAACTGGAACAACGTCGTCCTCAGTACCTTGCACCACCAGCAGGAGACTCGACACCCTCGCGAGATCTGCGGGTAGGGTGCGGGACCCGGCGGGTCGTGTGTGTCGTAACTTCGCAGACCGTGGACGGGCCTTTAGTCCGAAGCCAGTTTTGTTGATAATGGAGGTCTATGGCGAAACAAGAGTTTCAAACCGAAGTCAGTCAACTTTTGCAGTTGATCATCCATTCCCTTTACTCGCATCCTGAGATCTTTCTGCGGGAGTTGATCTCGAACTCTTCCGATGCGTTGGACAAGCTGCGCCACCTGACCCTGGTTGATGAGGCGTACAAGTCGCTGCCGTTCGAGCCGCGCATCGATCTTGAGCTCGATGAAGACAAGAAGACTTTGACGATTGCCGACACCGGCATCGGGATGAGTGAAGAGGACCTGATTGCGAACCTCGGCACGATTGCGCGTTCCGGAACCAAGAACTTTCTTGCGCAGCTCACGACCGACGCGAAGAAGGATTCGAACCTGATTGGGCAGTTCGGCGTTGGCTTCTATTCGGCATTTATGGTGGCCGATAGCGTTGAGGTGATCTCGCGCAAGGCTGGCGAAGAGCAGGCGTGGAAGTGGACAAGTGATGGAAAGACCGGCTTCGAGATTGAGAAGGCCGAGCGCGACGTTGCAGGTACGACGATCCTGCTGCACCTGAACGAAGAGGGTGCGCAGTATGCGAACGGATGGCGGCTGCAGGAGATCGTAAAGAAGTATTCAAATCACATTGCGTTCCCGATCTTTCTGACGCATGACAAGAGTGAGTGGAATGAGGAAGAGAAGAAGTCCGAAAAGAAGAGCACGACCGAGCAGGTGAATGCTGCGAGCGCGTTATGGCGGCGGTCGAAGAGCGAGCTCAAGGACGAGGACTATAAAGAGCTGTACAAGTCGATCTCGGGCGACTGGGAAGATCCGCTGTTCTGGTTCCATACGAAGGCCGAGGGATCGCTGGATTACACGACCCTGTTCTTCATTCCGGCGAAGGCACCGATCGATCTATACCAGGCTGACTATAAGGTTGGCGTGAAGCTGTACGTGAAACGCGTCTTCATCATGGATGACGCGAAGGAGCTTCTGCCCTCGTACCTGCGATTTGTGCGCGGCATCATTGACAGCGAAGACCTGCCGCTGAACGTAAGCCGCGAGATTCTGCAGCAGAACCGGGTGCTGACCAGCATCCGCACCGCCAGTGTGAAGAAGATTCTTTCGGAGTTGAAGAATATTGCGGCGAATGAGCCGGCGAAGTATCTCGAGTTTATTGGGCAGTTCAACCGGCCCTTGAAGGAGGGCATTCACGGCGACTATGCGAACCGCGAGGCGCTGCTGGACCTGGTTCGATTCAAGTCGACCAAGGTTGAGGGGCTGACGAGCCTCGCCGACGCGAAGTCGCGCATGAAGACGGAGCAGAAAAGCCTGTACTACATTACGGGCGGAGCGGGGACGGGGAATGCGGAGTCGATGCTGCGTTCGTCGCCACTCCTCGAGATTTACAAGAAGAAGGACATTGAAGTGCTCATCCTCGACGATGAGTTCGATGAGTTGATCTTTGCGGGTGTCGACAAGTATGGCGACCTTGATTTTAAAGCCGTCAGCAAAACTGCAACGAGCGAAGACCTGAAGGATGAAGCTGAGCCGGACCAGGCGGAGGCGCTTAAGCCTCTGCTCGATAAGCTGAAGGCGACGTTGGGCGATCGCGTGAAGGATGTACGCGTTTCCGTGCGACTTGCCGATAGTCCGTCATGCATCGTGTCCGATGAAGAAGAGCCATCGCTGCAGATGCAGCAGATGATGCGGGCGATGGGACAGACGAACATGCCGGCATCCAAGCCCACACTCGAGATTAATCCGGACCACGCGATTGTTAAGAAGTTGCTGGCCAGGCCGGAAGATGCAGTGGCCGAGGATGCTGCGTGGTTGCTGCTTGACCAGGCATTGCTGATGGAGGGCGTGCCGCTGAAGGACCCGGCAAGCTTTGTGCAGCGGCTGAACCGGATGATGGCGTTGTCGATCTAAAGCGGACCAAACCGATCGCACGCGTGTGGAAGATTACTTCTGCTCGCGTGCGATGCGGCTGGCGCGGGCGTCAAGCCAAGACTGCAGGATCAGGACGGCGGCGACCTGGTCGATAATGTTTTTCCGGCCAATGGCAGCGTGGCCTGCGTCATCGAGATGGCGATGCGCCTGGGTGGTGGAAAGGCGCTCGTCCCAGAGGTGTACGGTGATGCCGAACTCTGTTCGCAACTCCTCCGCGAAGGCTTGTGCCTTTGCGGCCTGCGGGCTTTGATCGCCCGACATGTAGAGCGGGTTGCCGACGACGGCATCGAGGACGTGGTGCTTGCGGAGGACGCGGGCGACGGCCTTGAAATCGGCACGATGATTGGTGCGGTGCAGGGTGAAGAGCGGCTGGGCGGTAAAGCCGAGAGGGTCGGAGAGGGCGACGCCGATGCGCCGGTCACCCACGTCAAAGCCCACGATTCGCGCCGGCAGGGCGCCTTGCTCGGCTAGAGCTTCTACGGGTTGGGTCTCTTCGTCCACATGGCAAGTGTACTAAGGGAAACGGGAGTATGAGTCGCCGGTCCTCTGTTCGCAAATGCACAGGCGCGATGAATGGGCACTCGGCTCGAACGCCTGCATCCAATCGCGGAGCCGAGCTTCGGTGATGCACTAAACTCAACGCATGACGCGAGCGCCTGTACTCGAAGATCGACTGGGCCTGATTGCAGGCAATGGGCGATTTCCTTTTCTGCTGCTGGATGCGGCGCGGGCGCATGGGCTTACGGTGGTGGTCGCGGCGATCAAGGAAGAGACCGATCCTGAGATCGAAGCACGGGCTGCGAGCGATGCGAAGGTCCTGGTGCACTGGCTCTCGCTGGGCGAGTTGTCGCGGCTGATCGAGACGTTTCACGCAGAGGGTGTCGGCCGTGCAGTAATGGCCGGGCAGGTAAAGCACAAGCAGATATTCTCTGCGATACGGCCTGACTGGCGGCTGGCAAAGCTGCTTCTCTCGCTGCGGACGCGCAATACGGACATGCTTTTGGGCGCGATTGCCAGGGTACTTGGCGATGAAGGGATCGAGCTGATCTCGTCCACGCAGTATCTGGAGCCGCTGCTTGGGAAGGAGGGCGTTCTGACGCGGCGCGCTCCGAATGCGGTCGAGGCCGCAGATATCGCGTATGGGAGAACGGTGGCGCGCGGAGTAGCGGGATTCGATCTCGGGCAGACGGTCGTGATTGCGGCGCAGGCGTGTGTCGCGGTGGAAGCGATGGAAGGCACGGATGCCACGATCGCGCGGGCTGGTGAACTGTTTCGAGCAATGGATGACGAAGGGGCAGCTTCTACGCTGAGCCGATCGCTGACCGTCGTGAAGGTCGCCAAGCCTAATCAGGACATGCGTTTCGATGTGCCCGTGATTGGTCTGGCGACGATCAAAGCGATGACAGCGGCGGGGGCAACGTGCCTGTCACTTGACGCGGGACGGACATTGATCTTCGATGTTGAGGCCGTAGTCGAAGCGGCAAATACCGCGAACATTGCTATTATTGCGGCCCAATGAGCTCGCAATCCGTCATACTTAATGAGAACCACAGGCTTAATGAGAACCACAGGAGATCGATTATCATGAAACGCTTTGGAATCTGGGCCGCCTCGGCGGTTCTTGTTGTCGCATCAGCCTCCCTCGCCCTTCGGGCCCACGCAGCAGACCTGATTTCGACCGGCTCTGTAGCTCCAGATTTCACGCTGCCCTCGCAGGACACCGCTGCCGTGAGCCTGAGCGAGTACAAGGGTAAGTGGGTCGTCCTCTACTTCTACCCGAAGGACAAGACGCAGGGCTGCACGATTGAAGCGCATAACTTTCAGCGCGACCTGGAGAAGTACAAGGCGATGAATGCTGTGGTGCTGGGCGTTTCGCTTGATACGGCTGAGAGCCACAAGAGCTTCTGCACGAAGGAGAGCCTGACCTTCAAGCTGCTTGCGGATCCAGACCACAAAGTCGTGGACGCATACGGTGTGACGGTGAAGAACATGGGCGTGATGAAGTTTGCGGAGCGCGATACGATCTTGATCGATCCGTCAGGCAAAGTCGCGAAGACCTGGGCTTCGGTTGATCCGAACACGCACAGCGAGACAGTGCTTGCGACCATTGCCGAGATGAAGAAGTAAGCGGCAGGCCACAGCCAGGCTACTGCACGCAGAAGTTTGAATCGATGCAAGAAGGCCCGGGCACTCAATATGAGCGACCGGGCCTTTTTGCTTGCCTTGAAATCGTTGCCGTTACTGCGGTTTAGGAGCGGGTTACTTCTTTGTGGCCTTCTTCACAACAGCCTTCTTTGCAACAGTCTTCTTCGCTGGGGCCTTCTTTGCGACAGCCTTCTTCACAACGGCCTTCTTCGCGACAGCCTTCTTTGCGACTGCCTTCTTTGCGACTGCCTTTTTCGCTACTGCTTTCTTCGTTGCCAAGGTAGTACCTCTCTTGATTGGAATTTTGCTGCTCACAGTGCCCTTGTTGCCAGCCGTCTTTTGAGGGACAGCCTTACCGCCGCGCAGAGCACTGGACTTCTTCGCGGCAGATCCTGAAATGTTTTTAGCTGCGGTCTTCTTGAGAGCAGTCTTCTTCGCAGGCGCTTTGACAGCAGCCTTCTTAGGAGCGGCTTTCTTGACTGCCTTCTTCGCGGGCGCAGCCTTCTTTGCGGGCGCAGCCTTCTTTGCTGG
>CAHJWN010000085.1 GCA_903642265.1 Acidobacteriaceae bacterium
ACACCTCGCGAGCAAGTCCTGTTTGATTGTAGCTGCCTTGCTGATCGCTCCATAATTCGCAGAATGGCATGTGCCTTGGACCGCCTTTACGCAGAAGAACATGTCGCCTTGAGACCTGCGGCCCAACGTATTCAAGTACCCAAACAAAGAGTCCCCGGAGGCATCTGCCTCCGGGGCTCGGGATAGCACAATTGAAGACCCTGATCTGGCTTCGGTGAAGTTCGATCTAGAACACAGTGCGAACACTGGGCTCACGATCCCAAACTCTACCTTCTCCTGCCTTGATGAGGAATTCCGCCGGTTTTCCGCCGACGAAGATACCTTCATCGACTACCACGCCAGCCGCATCCAGCAGCGGCTGAGAAGTAGAGGAGGCGCCAATCACCTTCAAGTGCGCGAATGCATCGTGAACCCAGGACACAGCTGCCGCTTCGGTAGAAAGAAGCGTCGCACCATCACCCGACAAGGAGACGTAAACCGTGTCGAAGAGTACGGACGGACCGCCGGCCAGCTGAAAGTCGGCCTCTAACAGAGAGCCATCTGCAGCAACTGCTCCGCCGATCTTTGGTGCGACGATCTTGAGATCTGCCCCGGCCGCCGTCACCGCCTTCTTCAACGCAAGGACAGCACTCGCATCGCTTCCATCTGCAACCAGGCAGCCCACTACCTTAGTGGCCAGGCCGGGCACCATCTTCTTGACGATGCTCAATGCGTCCGAGGGAGCAAGGTCTGTTCTGGCTGGGATCTTCGTTGCAATCGCTTCGATCGGACCCTGCATTCCAAGTCCATCAGCCACACGCTGTGCAATAACGGGACTAACATTTGCTAGTTGGCCTACCATCCTTGCACGCACTGCCTTCGTATCGACCTTGCTTAGTTCGAATATAAAAGCTGAAATGATGTGGTTCTGTTCCGGCTCAGTCTGCGAATTGAAGAACATAAGAGCTTGCGAGAAGTGATCGCCGAAAGATTCCGCCCTGATCCTTAGCTTATCTCCCTGTTCAGTTGCCTTGAAGGAATGAAAGCCATTGGCGGGATCGGGCCGAGGCGAATCCACTTCGAGCGAGCTAGGCGAGTACGAAACTCTCCCTTTCTGTGGAAGCATTGTCATGTGGCCATCACGCTGCATGTTCATGACTGGGCATCGGGGAGCGTTAACAGGGATCTGCTCGTAGTTCGGCCCACCCAGACGACTCAATTGTGTGTCGATGTACGAAAGATTGCGACCTTGCAGGAGGGGATCATTCGAGAAGTCGATTCCCGGTACAACGTCAGTCGTCGCGAACGCAACTTGCTCAGTTTCGGCGAAGTAGTTGTCGACGTTGCGATCGAGAACCATCTTGCCAATAATTCTGAGCGGAAGGATTTCTTCGGGGATCAACTTCGTGGCGTCGAGCACATCAAACTCAAACTTGTTTGCGAACTCCTCGTCAAAAAGCTGCACACCAAGCTCCCACTCCGGGAAATTGCCTTCGCTGATGGCATTCCAAAGATCGCGTCGGTGGAAGTCAGGATCCGCACCAGAGATCTTGAGAGCTTCGTCCCAGACCACGGAGGCCATGCCGAGCTTGGGGCGCCAATGAAACTTCACATACGTCGACTCTCCATCTTCGTTGATGAGACGAAAGGTATGTACACCGAAACCTTCAATCATGCGCAAGGAGCGAGGAATGGCGCGGTCCGACATAATCCACATCAGCATGTGCGTCGTCTCTGGAACGAGAGAGGCAAAATCCCAAAAAGTATCATGGGCCGTCTGCGCCTGCGGAAAACCGCGGTCGGGCTCCTGCTTCGCGGCGTGGATCAGGTCTGTGAATTTGATGGCATCCTGGATGAAGAACACCGGAATGTTATTGCCAACGATGTCCCAGTTCCCTTGATCTGTATACATTTTGACCGCAAATCCACGAACGTCACGAGCCGTATCAGCGGAGCCGGCGTTCCCGGCTACTGTCGAGAACCTGGTAAAGACGGGGATCTTGACACCAACCTCGGTAAGGACACGCGCCTTTGTGATTCCTTTGAGCGAATCGCTTAGCTCGAAATAACCCTTTGCTCCGAATCCGCGGGCATGAACGATTCGCTCGGGAATCCGTTCATGGTCAAAGTGCTGTGTCTTCTCGATTAGGAGGTGATCTTCGATCAGCACCGGACCGCGCTCATTCGCCTTTAAGGAGTTCTCGTCATCAGCGATGACCTGCCCACGTTGATTCGTCATAGCGGGGTGGGTTCCGCCCGCTCGCTGATGAGGTTCGCCTCCATTGCCTATCGTTTGATCTGCAGGGAGCGTCTCTCGGATCTTTTTTGACTTTGCCATAGCCTACCTTTGCTGTTGATCTAGTGCTGCGTTGGAGAACGGCCCTCAATGTATCTGCGGTATGGCGAGTGCCAGGTGGAACCCGCAGCTCAAAGCGGTGAATATCTCTTCGGTTTGATGTGGGATTCTGTCCACCTGAAAGGGCCAGCTTCGAAATAAGTACCGCTGAATACTTGCTCCGGTTCCGCAACATCAAATCCGCGGAAAGGGGAGTGCGACAAGCGTCTAGCGTCGATTCGGTCTAAATTCTGTCTGAGGCTTTAAAACGCGAGCACATGTAGACCGGGCCTGCAGGCCAGGTATGGCTGAGTTCCAGCGGCAGCGATGTTGCGTCAGCCACATGCTCTCGAGTTGCAAGGCCGCCGGACGACTGTCCGTGACCTAAACACCCAGGGTTTGGACCCACAACCTGATGGCCTTACTGATCGCCGGTAGATTGCCATTGCTAATTAGTTCGTGATGCTCCCCCGGCAGGCTTACAGTCGTAAGCCCAGATAAGCCCAACTCTTGCCATCCGTTGCGCGACGTGACCACGAGGATGTCGCGCGCGTCTTGAGCAGTGAAGTGAAGGATGGGCGCCCTTACCGGCTCGGGATGGTAGGCGACCGAAAAGTAACCTGTTTCCGCCTGTTCGCGAAGCCACCGCCATAGAGGAAAAGCCGTGGATCGGACTTTTGATAGCACACCGATGCTGTGGATTATGAACCAGAGAAAGCGACGAGCAATCTTCCTCAACTGTCCTAATATCGGTCGCGGACTCCTTGCCCGCCATGCGATCGGGCAAATGTTTACGAGAGAACGCAGGTAAACGTGGCCTTGCCTTAAAAGGTGAGGTCGGCCAGGGGTCGGAACGTCAAACAGCACGAGAAACGCCGTGTGGCCTCGTTGTTCGAGTTGGTAGGCCGTCTCGAACGCCAGGACGCCTCCGTAGCAGAAGCCTCCAACGAAGTATGGTCCTCTACACTCCGACACGATGAGCGTTGCGGCCTCTGCTGCAGTCTCAATAAGTGAGACGTTCGATTGGCTGTACCAAGTACTTTCAGGTCGAATCAACGCAAGCGAATGCTCTCGGTCAAGGTACTTCGAAAGGCGGCGGAAAGCTGAGCCTTCTTCCCCGTCAGCAGGAATCATGAAAAAGGGTAGGCCCTCTCTTCTGTCCCTCAGGGGAATGAGCCTAAGCGCGTGAGATGGGCTTTGTACAACATGGCCGGCCATCGTTCTGGCCACGATCTCGGTGAGAGTATTGAATGTCGGATGGTCGAAAAAGTCGGCCAGTGGCAGCGGGACATCAAGAGCGAGAAGGGCATCAAGCTGTGCAAACATAGCCACCACACTGAGCGAATCGCCCCCTCGCATAAAGAAGTCTTCTTCGCAAGATACATCGCCGCCTTGTGTGTGCCTTGTCCAGACAAACGCGAGGCTTCTTTCCACATCCGTTGGCGTAGTTTGGGAGACACCTTTTGCGCCAGCCCGCTTGTTGCCGGCAGGTTCCTCTCCCGTGCGCGTAATGCCATTTGATGGCGGGTCATGTTGGCTGGAATCAACAACGCTTGCTCGAAGAGCCAGTCGCAGCGGCTTGCCTGTTGAGCCGCGCGGGATCTCTTCAAGGAAGTAGATTCGCCTGGGAACCTTGTACGCGGTCAGTGCGTTGGCAATATAGGTGCGAAGTTCCAGCTCCTCAACCTTTGCTAACGCGTGTAAAACTACTGCACACATGATGTCTTCGCCCAGGGTGGCATGGGGAATACCGAAGGCGGCGGCATCCTTGATCGCTCGATGTCGGAGCAACACGGCGTCGATCTCTTCAGGGATGATCTTCTGGCCGCCACGGTTGATGATTTCCTTCAGCCTCCCGGAGACATAAAGAAGTCCGTTACGATCAAGTCTGCCAAGATCTCCGGTGCGGAACCACTCACCACGGAATGCTTCGCGATTTGCTGCCGGATCGTTCAAATATCCAGCGATCACGCTCGGACCACTGACGACAATCTCTCCTTCCTGATCCTGTTCAACCAGGGCGCCTTCCGGACTCATGATCGTCACTTTGGGACCCATAGTCTTCCCAACCGCGCCAAAGTCCATTTGAACGTTGTGGTCGACCAGCCCCATCTGCGTGCACGCAACAGCGCCGGTCTCGGTAAGACCATAGACGTTAAGGACGGGAACTTTGATGTTCGCCTCAAGTTCGAGCTGAAGCTCCCGCGACAAAAAAGATCCGCCGGAACGGATAAAGCGCAGAGAGCACCTCGGTGCGAGGGGGTGATCCTTAACATGGGCCAGGATGGCGCGATGGAACGTCGGCCCGCAGGTATACCAGGTGGGCATCAGCTCCTCGATCCACATCGAGAAGCTCTCGGGGCTGAAGTCAGGAGCCATGATGACCGAGCCTCCCGCCATCAATTGAGCAAGAGGGGAGAGGATCCCTTGCGTATGGAAAAGCTTTGCCATACAGAGCAACCGATCCTTGCTGCCAAGTTCAAGCACAGTCGCGGTATTCCAAAGCATAGCTTGCAGATTCTGTGCCGTGATTGGGACGATCTTCCTTCTGCCTGTCGTTGCTGAAGTGTGCAGGAGGATCTTGGCGGGATTTCTGGCAGCCGTATCCTCTGGCGGGGCTATGTCGCGATCAGGATGAAACAAGACGCGCCAATCGCAGGCCTCCTTCGTCCAAGTTGCCTCAATCACAGCCACGCCCAGGCGCTGCGCTACCGACGCTGCGGTGTAGTTCGACGGCTCAAGGAGTACAGCGATCACACCTAACTCCAGTAGATCAGCTTCCAATTCAGCGACGGTCAGAGCTGGATTGAGCATGGCTACTGTACAGAAGCGGGCGGTGCCGAGCACACTGACCAGAGCGCCGGCCCCACTGGGAAGTGCAATGGCAACCGTCTTACTCATGCTGACGCCAGCGCTCTCAAGAACAACCGCCAGCTCTCGTAAGAAGTGTCCAACTTGCGCGAAGGAGAAGACGCTCCGACCTGGTTCGAGCACTGCTGGCAAGCAGCCTGTGGCTACGGCGTAGTGGTCAAGCTGTCGCCACAAACAATCGGTTTGCTTTGTACTTTCGTTGTTCAAGTCACAGTGGCCTTGATTTGTAATCTACGGCAAATAGACCCTTTGGCGTACCAAGCATGTAGCCCGACCGTATTCTCAGGCTGAAGAGACTCTGAAACAAAGAAGCACCGTGTGGTCGTTTGGCAACTTCATGACTTTTCGTATGTGGATGGGGTTGGAAGCGGGTGGCATCTTCAAAAATGGAAAAGCACGGTGCGTGACGGCCCGCTAGGCACGCAGTGTCTGCTTCTCTCCTGGCATTACGACTCGCGATGCAACGGCATCTGCGCAGAGCCCCGGTGTTTAAGGAGTCTTCAATGCTGCGATCAAACTCTGCTCTTACCTCAGCAGGGAATCAGCTGTGTTGGATACTGCGGTCGCGGGATAACCTTGAATGAGATGGTTGCCATGAGACTCGATGGCATCGGTTTACCTCATAGGTGTTGCTACCATCAGACCACCGTGGGTAGCCAGGTTGTTTTTCCCACGCTCGAGTCGCATCACTGATCCCGCCCCGAGGTCGCGCTCAAAGATCTCGCCGTAGTTGCCCACCGCGCCAATCATGTGCGCGGCCCATGCATCCTCAAGCCCCAGGTACTGACCATAACCACGATGCGATCCAAGAAGGCGCTGAATGGCAGGATCATCTGAACCTTGCATCGCTGCCACGTTCGTCTGGGTCACTCCGGATTCTTCTGCCTGCACCAGCCCGTTCACAACCCAATTGATGATCGCTCCCCACTGCAGGTCGTCAGTCCGGTAGGTGATCGCCAGCGGATCCTTGGCAATTACCTCTGGCAGTATTTCGAAATCCCTTGCCACGCCACGGAACGCAATGCGCTCATACGCCAGTTGCGAGACATCGGCAGAGACTGCCGCACAGTTTCGGGTAACGAGCGCCGCTTCCATCTCCCCTTCTTCCGAAAACGGAAATGGCAGCCACTTGATGGCCTGGCGCTTCATAAACGCATCCAGCCCGTACTCGATTTCTGTGCCGACCAGAAAGCACGTCTTCTTGTTCGCGAGGTCCTGGACCGAGTGGATGCCCAGGGCCTTGTTCACCATCAAGCCCTGGTAGTCATAGAACACCGGCGCGCTGAACCCAAAAATTCCCGGAGCTGTGTTCAAGTAGTTGAGCGAGCCTGTTGCCAATACGTCAATCTGGCCTGTGCCAAGGCCCTTCAACGCGTCGGTTTCCGCGCGATATGGCACGGCTGTAAACTTGGCGCCAGGTCCGAGCACTGCCACGGCGATAGCTTTGCAGATATCAAGATCGAACAGCGAATGATTCCCATGCGCGTCCGCCATTGAGTACTCGGCCTCTTCGAAATCAACGCCACAGTTCAACGATTGTGCGGCCCGCACCTTCGCGAGTGTTGCGCTTGTATGTGTGGGAACAATTGTCTGTGCAGACAAGGCTGGCAACACAGAAAGGCATACAGATAAAAATACAGCAGATCGCATGGGAAGACTTTCAGACTTACTTGAGAGGAACACAATCAATGTGAAAGGCGGCGGGAGATCACTCTCACGCCGCCCTCACTTATACGCATGCAGTTAGTTGGTTGGCCAGATACCAGACGTCGGTAGTCCAGGGTTGGTGCTCGGGCGCGGATTGAAGTCCGCCGGAGCAGGATCGATTACCTTGCCGTCAACCATGTCGGTGGGAGTTATCTGTAAGGCGCGGCAGCCCTGAGCGCCGACATGTGGCAACGTTGTGACCGCTGCTTCAGGAATCATCGCGTACGAAGCCGGAAGCGGAGGTGCAGAACCCAGCAGGCGCTGGTTGTCGAATCCTGAGAGCAATCTGCCAACACCCTCGGTATAGCCATCGGAGGGTCCTAGATTCTTCTGACCATAGTTCTTCTCGCCTAACTCTCGTGCCTTGCGCTCATCGGGAAGATCAGCAAGGGGTGTGAGATTGAAGAGATCATCAATGAACTTGATGATCGAACCATGCTCGGTGGCTTCGTGCGTGATTGCATGCGCGCGGGCATACGGTGAGATAAGGATCATCGGGATTCTTGGACCCTGATCGAGCGCATTCCCCAGCGGATCAAAGCTGCGAATCACTGGCTGCGTGTGATCGAACAGGCCGTCGGTCTCATCGTAGGTGATGATGATCGCGCTCTCAGGCCAGTACTTACTGCTGGCGATTGCATTGATCGAATCTGCAAGTAGTGACTCGCTGATCTGCGCGTCCGAGTACCCCGGATGATCGTCGTTGCCCGTAAAAGCTGCTTTCACAGCAGGGCTGGGCGAACGAGGCGTTAGGCCGTCCAGGTTGCCGTAGCCGCCACGAACGTAGAACACGCCGCCCGCTGCCGGAAGGGCCTTCGCCTTGATCGCAGTGTAGAAGTCGCCGAGGCCTTTCAAATGAGCCTTCGTTTCAACCGGGTTGTTCGCCTCGTATCCAAAATACTGCGGCGCATTATGATGTGCGATGTAGTTCGCATTGGTCGCCGTAGAAGTAGGGTCGGTTGACTCGTGATCGTAGCCTTCCTGAAACCATCCCCAATTTACCGGTTTGTTGTTGTCGCCAGCAATCTTGCGAATGTCTTCCTTGACGTCCAGCAGGTCGAAGCTGGGATCAAGATCCTGCGCCGTTGTCTTTTCGATGTCCTTGCCCATGAACGAGAGCGGCAGAGTCGCAAACGTCAGGTTTGACGCGGGGTTGCCGCTCGGAGCGGCGCCGGATTCAGTAGGCTGCTTCTCGGAAGGCGGCGTCAGGAAGTCGAGTGCCGATCCCCAGAAAGGCGCTGGGTCCGCTGTGACGGGAAGTTGTCCGGCCGTTAGGTTTACGTTGCTCGCGAGCTCCGGGTGCTTCACCCACTGCGTCTCACCTGATTGACCGGCAATCATCGCAATAGCGTTCGGCGTTGAAGGTCCAATCACCGTGTCAAAGAAGTTGTCATACAGCGTGAAGCGGTCTGCGTAATTCCAGAGAAATGGGGCGGTGTCGCAGTCAACGTGCCCCATCACAAGCTCACCCTTCTGCACTTGCTGCTGCGTCGGTGCTGGTCCCGTGTAGGTCTTGCCGTCGGAGCTTAGTGTGCCGGTCAACCCCTGCTCAACGAAGGCGTAGCGGTCGTTCCGGGCAACATGCGACGGTGTCAGGTTTAGCTTGGCGTCAATAGCGACGTGAGCATGGTTGACCGAATCTGTATCTTCCGGGTAGAGGAGCACGGTTGCTCCGCTGGTGTTCACGACACTCTGCGGGATCTTGAAGGGTGAGATCGTGCCTACTTTACCATCCGCATCGACGATTGGCTGCTTGAAGCCCGGTGTTCTCGACTCCGGCTGTGAGAACAAACCATGCGCGCCAGGGTAAGTACCAAAGTAGAAGTCGAAGGACCGATTCTCCTGGAAGAGAACGAACACATACTTGACTTTTTTGCGAAGGAGCTCAATCTTCTGATCTGCCGTCAGTCTGGGCGAAGCTTCCATGCGGATGACGTGGGCCGCGACTTCCTCGCTGGACTTGGGGCCAATCTCAACCTGGTCTTTGTCATCAAGTGCAGGCTGCGTTTGACGCTGAGGTACGCGTTCACTTGTTTTCACGAACTCTGTTTGTGCGAGTCCTAAAGAGGATTGCATAAGCGCGCCGATCGCAACGGCTGCGCACCCCTTGCTCCATACAGATTGCTTCATAATTTAGGTCTCCAAAAAGGGCTGTGGTTCGGTGGCGTAGGCGCAGTAAGGCTTCCTGGACTGCTCGATAAGACTTAGTCTGCGCGTATGAATAGGAGATTGAAGGAAATCCACATCCTTGACGCGTTGGCAAAGAATCTTTATCCGATGAAAACCGACAACATCCTTCTTCGAAGCTGAGCACCAGCCCTAAGCCCCTCTATACGGCCGTGGCAGGCTTTGGCCTAGCGAGATGTTGCGGTCCATGCGCACGCCGGTATCGCTTTTGCTTTTCGTGCCGAAAGAGTACATGGAGCTAGTTCTCCGGACCTCTTTGACAGGATGTATCCCATTGGATCAGACGCGCTCGACCGTTCTTAGCAGTCAACGTCTCAGCGCTCAAATTGGTTCACTGCTTGTGGTGGATGACGATCCGTTCAATCTGGATATGCTCTCCCGTCGGTTGACTCGTACCGGCTTCTTAGTTCAGGTCGCTTCAAGCGGGAGAGAAGCTCTCCGGCTGATCGCAGAGGTGCCGTTCGATCTCATCCTGCTCGATCAGATGATGCCTGAAATGAGCGGCGCTGAAGTGCTGCATCGTCTTCGCGCGGTCCCGCTGACCCATACTCTTCCTGTCATTATGGTGACGGCCGTGGCCAGCAGCGACAAGATCAGTCAGGCGCTTGAGAACGGAGCGAATGACTACATCACCAAGCCAATCGATTACACTGTGGCGCTTGCCCGGATCCGATAACAACTTGCACGTACGCACATGGAATCAGAGTTGCGCAAGAGCGAAGAACGCTATGCGCTGGTTGCCATGGCTTCGCGCGAAGGACTTTGGGATTGGAATCTTGCATCCGGCATTATTTATTTTTCGCCGCGTTGGCGGGAGATGCTGGGCTTAGGCGAAGAGGTGGAGCATAGTGTGGAAGCATAGTTTTCCCGCATTGTTCTGGCCGACCGGCAAAAAATAGCAGACGAGATCAAGCAGTACCTTGCAAGTGAAAACGATGTGCTTCAGTGCGCGTACCGGATGCGCCACATGGACGGGTCTTCGCGTTGGATGTCGTGCCATGCGATTACGACACGGGACCCAACGGGTAAGCCTTTACGGATGGCTGGTTCGCAGGCTGACATAACCGAAGAGAAGACGCTCGATGTGCTCACCGGACTTCCGAACAGGCTTCTGCTCATCAGCCAGTTGGAGATTGCGGCGGGCGAGTTTGCCTGCAGAGTCGCGCAGGGAGGTTCACCTTCTCCCACCCATGCAGTGCTCTTTCTTGATCTGAACGACTTCAAGACCATCAACGATACCTTTGGCCATATTGCCGGCGATAGATTGCTTTGCCTCATTGGAGCGAGACTGAAGGCGACCGGTTTGCAGTGGGCCGAACAGCAGACCAGCCTTGTAGCTTCAGTCATTGCACGGATGGGCGGAGACGAGTTTGCCGTCCTCTTAGAGGGTGCCGCTACGAGCACCGCAGTACTTGCCTTTGCCCAAAAACTGCAGGAAAACATCGAGGAACCCTTCGATCTGGATGGGCTTTCCGTGCATTGCGCGTTCAGTATTGGTGCAACGCTAGCGAGCGAGTTTCATCGTACCCCTGAAGATATGCTGCGCGAAGCCGACATCGCGATGTACACGGGTAAAGTTGAAAATCGTGGCAGGATCGTCCTCTTTGATCCTGCTATGAGGGACGTAGCGTCGCAGCAGTTCGAGCTACAGAATGACATTAGGACAGCAGTCGCAAAAGGTGAGTTCACCCTCGTCTTTCAGCCGCAAGTGGAACTCACGACTGGACGGATGTATGGCGTTGAAAGCCTTATTCGCTGGATTCATCCGACACGGGGATTGCTACAACCGGATGTCTTTATACCCATCGCTGAAAAAACAGGAGTGATCGTCGAGATTGGCGCCTGGATGCTTCGGGAGGCCTGTCTACAGATCCGCAGCTGGAATCTAGAGTTTTTTCGTGATCCCCCGCTTGAGTTGTCAGTAAACCTGTCGCCTCGTGAATTTAAGCAAAAAAACCTGGTGAGTGGCATAGTCCGCACCCTTAGTGAGACTGACTTTGCGCCCAGGCTGCTGCACTTTGAACTGACAGAGGGTGCGCTTTTCGAGGACATTGCGTCGGCACGGTTGACATTGAATGCTCTCAAAGAAATCGGGGTCGGATTGGACCTGGACGACTTTGGCACTGGTTATTCTTCGCTCAAGTATCTGCGGGAACTTCCATTCGACACGCTGAAGATCGACAAATACTTCATTGCCAGTCTTGATCCTCAACAAGCGTCTTCAGGCGAACTGGTGCGTGCCATCATTAACATGGCTGATGTTCTCGGGCTTGAAGTAATCGCGGAAGGCATTGAGTCTAATGCTCACCGGACGACGCTCAGGGCGCTTGGTTGCCGCTTTGGCCAGGGCTATTACTTTGGCAAGCCGCTGAATGCAGATGCTCTTCATCACATGTTGATGTGTGAAGGTTCGGATGAGGGCGGCCCGCCACTCCCCGTTCCTGCTGAACTGCCAAAGCATTTTCAGGAGCAGGTATGAGCGTGGGCGTCCGTCTCGCCGCTACGCTGCTGTGTTGTCTTCTTGGTCATATAAGGATCGGGGAGGCTCAGCAGACTGCCGGTGCACCGGACCTCTCGGGTGAAAGTCTGGAGCAACTGACAAAGATGCAGCTTCGCGTCAGTTCATTCGCCCGTAAAGATCAAGACCTGTGGGTCACACCCGCAGCTGTGTTTGTCATTACCCGCGAAGACATTGAGCGCTCAGCGGCGACGAGTGTTCCCGATATCTTACGAACGGTACCCGGACTGCAAGTTGCACAGGTGAACGCGTCAACATGGGCGGTCAGCGCTCGCGGCTTCAACAGCGCCTATGCAGACAAGCTGCTCGTGTTGATCGATGGGCGAAGCGTCTACTCAGAGATCTATTCCGGAGTGCACTGGGATGAGAGCGCACTGCCCTTGGAATCGATTGAACGGATTGAGGTGGTTCGCGGTCCGGGCGCTGCCGTATGGGGAGCGAACGCGTTTAATGGCGTGATCAATATCATCACCCGACGCGCCCGGGGCTCAGAGGGCTTTGAAGTGTCGGTCCACTCAGACCGGATCGCCGAAGCCATCTACCTTCGATATGGTGGCTCAATTAATGATCGGCTTCAATATCGGGGCTACACCTCCTTTCTTCAAAGTGAAGCCTTGGACAACCCTTTTGGTCAGAAAGCATTTGACGGAGAGAAGACTCTGCGCGGCGGCGCACGTGTTGAATGGCAGCGCGACAAGGCAAACCGGCTTACTCTAAGTACCGAGACTTACGGCGGCTATCTTGAACAGCAGGTGCTGCCCTCTCTGGCACTTAATGTCGGCCCAGGCGGTGAAAACCATGGGTCGATTGCCGGCGTGTACGCCCTAGGCCGGTGGGAGCATACGCAGCAGCACCAGGACTCTGCTCTTCAGTTCTACTTCGGTAAGACGTCCAGGCATGAGGTCGCAGCCCTTGCCCTGACAACCACCTACGATCTTGATTACCAGAATCATCTTCTTGGAGGTAAGAGGAACGACCTGGTCTGGGGTTCTGAATTTCGATACACCTCGGATGTGATCGGGGGCGCAATTCCACTGTCGGCCAAACCAGTGTATGAGAATTACCTGCTTGACGGCTTTCTTCAGGATGATGTCACTCTTGTACCGCACCGCCTTATCCTCACGCTCGGCGGCAAGCTGCAGGATGGGACACTCGGAGGCTTCCAGGTGCAGCCAAGTGTCCGCATGTTGTGGGCTCCTGATGAGAAGCAATCTGCTTGGGCTGCGTTCTCGCGTGCTTCGACCGCTCCCGCTCTCCAGTACACAGTGTTCAAAATCCCTCTTACCCTCGGGACGGTGCAAGGGCTTCCCCTTAGCGCAACTTTGGAGGGTAGCCCTGCGTTTAAACCCGAGAGTGTTGATGCTTTCGAAGTGGGCTACAGGCGAAGAGTGGGAAGCACGCTCACCGTGGATACGGCAGCGTTCTTCAACTTCAACCATCGCTTTGCCTCCTTAGCTGCTGGAGACGTTCAGTTCGTGCCGACACCCGCCCCTTCTCTGCACACAGATCTTGTCTATACGAATGGATCCAGTGCAAAGACGACGGGAATAGAGACGGCAGTCTTGTGGAAACCCCTGTCCAGGTTCTCTCTGCAAGCGAGCTATGCTTGGATGCAGGCGCGTACGGTAGAGGCCGGCGCAGGTACCATTGATCTTCCTGCGGACACGTGGAACACCCCGCGGCATTCGGTGACGGGAGTCATGTCCTGGGAGATTGCTCAAGGGTATAGTCTCAATGCGTTTACAGCGTATGTATCCGCTTTGCCGCCGCCAATTCAATCGCCTTTAGACAGCTCTATCCCGGTTCCGCAGTATGCCCGTGTGGACCTGCATCTTCATCACAGGATAGGCCGCTATCTCGAGGCCGATGCAGGAGGAACCAATCTACTGACACCACGGCATCGTGAGATTGGCAATGGAGTCTCTGCGGTGACTTCACTCTACATTCCACGGTCCCTGTTCTTGAACGTAAAGTGGACGTTCTGATGAAAGCCTCCAGACGACACAAGTCGCGTCTCTCGATCAGCAAAGCCGGACGATGGTCTCTGTTGATTACAACGATCGCGCTGCAATACACAAGTACCTTTATCAGCCATGCACAGACGACAACGGCTGACGAATACGATATTCGGGCAGCTATGCTGTTCAATCTGACCAAGTTCATTGAGTGGCCGGCCACGAAGTTTGATGGAACACATCCGGTGTTTTATATCTGTGTACTTGGGTCCGATCCGCTGAACGTGGAATTGGATCTGCTCTTGCCAGGCAAAGCTGTTGATGGCAAACCTATTGTGGTTCGTCACCTCAGTTCACTCGACACCGCCAACACCTGTCATGTCCTTTACGTTGCTGCAAGCCAAAGGAACAATGTCGTTCGGGCGTCGGCAGAGCTGGCGAAAAACTCTGTTCTCACTGTGTCTGAAAAGACCAACGCCGACAATCCGGAACAGGTTGTTGGTTTGCCGAACGTAGAAGACCATGTGCGCATTCATATCAATCTGAGTGCGGCCCAGCGTAGCAGTCTCACGGTAAGTTCGCGCCTGCTCCATCTTGCCATGGTGACGTACTGACATGTCACTCATCAATGGTAGTTCCATCCGTGGAAAACTGATTCTTCTCTTTACAACTACAGCATCCTTTACTGTGCTGATTGCCTGCTGTTGCTTGTGGTTCTTTCAGCTTGCCTATGATCGCTCTACGTTGCAGAAGGAAGAGTTCGCCGCCGCTCAACTCATTGCAGATACAAGTGGCCCGGCCATGTTGTTCGCTGATTCTTTCGCGGCAAGCGAGACCCTTTCTTCTCTGACAACGGACACTATCTTCGCGCTATGCCTGTCGTTCTTTCTCGAGCGCCTTATCTCTCGCCCAATTCTTCACCTTACGTCAGTCGCAACACAGGTAGCGTGTGGAGGCAGCCTGTTGATGCGCGCGAAGCGAGCGTCGAATGACGAGCTTGGGGTCCTCATCGATCAGTTCAACATAATGATGGATCATCTTCAGCAGCGTCAGGCAGACCTGGAGAGTGCCCGCGATTGCCTCGAAGAGAAGGTCTCAGAGCGAACCAAGGATCTGTCGACCGAGATCGCAGAGCGGAAGATCATCGAACATGACCTGGGCGTAGCCAAGGTGCTGGCGGAAGAATCAAATCATGCAAAGAGTTCATTCCTTGCAAACATGAGCCATGAGCTACGCACGCCGTTGAATGCAATCATCGGGTATAGCGAAATGCTTCACGAAGATGCAATCGATAGTGGCATTGTGACGATGCCTGGAGATCTGCATAAAATCCTCAATTGTGCGCACCATCTGTTGTCTCTCATCAGCGATATTCTTGATTTTTCAAAGATTGAAGCCGGTGAGATGAAGCTCTACTGTGAACCGGTCTCTACAGCGGACATTTTGGCAGAGGTCATGTCTACGGCTGAGATATTGGCGAGGACAAACGCTAATACGTTTGCTTTAACAACTCCGATCTGGCAAGGCATGATGGCGGTGGATGCACTGCGCTTCCGGCAATGCATGCTTAACCTGATTGGCAATGCCTGCAAGTTTACCCAAGGTGGGTCGATCTCGATTGCCGTCGAGCGTTACGTGGATGAACGTGGAGCGTGGGTACTCTGGGGTGTGACGGACACAGGCGCGGGCATCTCGCTTGTGGAGCAAGGCAGGCTGTTTCAGACGTTCTCTCAGGGCGACTCCTCACTCACCAGAAAGCATGGCGGTAGCGGTCTAGGACTGGCCATCAGTCAACAACTTTGCAACGCGATGGGCGGGTACATCGCAGTCGACAGCCTGTTAGGAGTCGGTTCCACCTTTACGATTTGGATGCCGGACGTCGTCGAGATCCTGAGCATTGAGGTCGCTGCCTGACAAGCGACCTGTGTTCTCACAAGCGCAGGTTACCCGGAGATGTGGCACCAAGAACGCGAACTGCAGAGTTCTGATCTCAAGTTTGTTTTAGATTGCTTCTCAAGCGGCTCATCAGTTTGATGCTGTTTGCGAGCGCACGCGCGCCAGATCGAGATAGACGCAAGCTCTGCAACGAGAGGACTGAACTTAATTGTTGTCAATCCATGCTTTTGACGCTTGAATGTCGAATGGATGCTGTTCGTCGATAGGGAGTCCTCCGCATAAACACAAGAGAAAAAGGACGTCCCGCTCGCTCCATCGTGGGCATTGAAGTTCTGCTGAATAGCTTACCTTGGCCTGCTTTGTCTGATAGCGCGTTAGTTGGTGAGTCATAAGGGCTGTCTGCCTAGCAGTCAGAGAGACTCGGATCGCGCAGTGGAATAACAAGAACGTGTTAGCGCGGGCTACGAATTGCTTTCTCTAAACGTTTTATGGAGACTGTCGACTGAATTGATCGTAGCTCGTGAAGATCAACAGCCATGCCAATCGACCCGTCAGATTGCATCGCTTGCTAAACCAAAATTACGAGGTCAACTTATATTGCTGAAGCTTTTCGTATAGGAGTCGCCGATGTATTCCGAGGTTGCGGGCAGCCTCAGACCTGTTACCTCCCGCCGACTGCAACGCATTCTCAAGAAGCTTCTGCTCCAGGACGCGAATAGCGTCGTGGAAAGGCAAAGCAAGAAGCGTCTCGATTGAAAGCTCTCCTTGCCCAGCATGGTTCTGTACCAGAAGGCTCTCAATCTCTTCCACCGTGATAATGCGGCCTCCAGCCTGAACGGCTGCTGTGTTAACAAGGTGCTCCAGCTCCCGAATGTTTCCAGGGTATGAGTACTTGGTCAAAGCCTCCGCAGCCGCTGCGGTGAGACTTTGCAGCGGAATGCCGTTGCGTTTGGCATGTTGCTCCAAAAAGTAGTTGGCAAGTGGGAGGATGTCGGAGGAGCGTTCGCGCAGAGGCGGCAAGCGCAGAGTGTATGTGTTGAGCCGGTAGAACAGATCCGCACGAAAGTTCTTCGACTCAACCTCCTGCTCGAGCTGTCTGTTTGTGGCAGCTACGATCCGAATATCGGCCTCGATTGGTACTGTCGCTCCGACACGCTCAAAGGTGTGCTCCTGCAGAACACGCAGCAGCTTGGGCTGGAGAGCAAGGGGAAGTTCACCAATCTCGTCCAAGAAAACTGTGCCGCCTTCAGCGGCTTCAAACTTGCCGATTTTCTTAGTGACAGCGCTTGTAAAAGATCCCTTTTCGTGGCCGAACAGCTCAGACTCAAGCAGGTCGGGGGGAAGCGCGGCACAGTTGACGATTATGAAGGGCTTGCGGCTACGGCCACTGTTCTCGTGAATAGCGCGCGCAACCATCTCCTTACCAGTTCCAGACTCACCCAGCACTAACACCCCAACATCCGTCCTCGCGACCTTGCCGATGCTCTTGAAAATTTCAATCCAGGCTGGGGAGCTACCAATGAGGCGTAGGGATGATCGTTCAGGTTCGATGAAGACAGTCGAGCCTGAATCAGCCTCAAAGAACCGTTGTTTTCGCAGGTCGTCCACCTCACGTTGCAATTTCATATGGTGTAACGCGCGCGCAACGGTTGAGAGCACCTTCTCCATATCAAGCGGCTTGGTGATGAAGTCGTAGGCTCCGAGCTGCATAGCCTGCAGCGCATTTGGGCCGGTCCCATGAGCCGTCATGATCAGGACAGGCATGGCTGTGGGTATGTCGTCGGCAGCAAGAGTCTTGAGAAATTGCTCTCCACCAGATTCTGGCATCTTCCAGTCGCACAGCGTGAGGTCTGAATCCTCTAACTGCAAAAGCGAAATTGCCTCCCTACCGTTGGCCGCTGCTCGCACCTCATAACCATTGCTTTCCAGCAGTTCGGCCAGCGTTTCTCGGAAGTTTCGATCATCGTCGACGACTAGGAGCCGCGCCTTCTTGATTTTGGTCATAGTGTCCCGTCCTGTTTCAAAGAGGCTTGAGGGAGGACTACTGAGACGATGGCTCCTCCGGTGGTGCCAGAGTCGACCTTCAGCTCGCCACCGTGAGCCTGGACAAGCTCGAACGCAATCGAAAGGCCAAGCCCGGTGCCGGACTCCTTGGTTGTGAAGAACGGGTCAAAAGCATGCTTGAGAGCAGTGGCGTCAAAGCCAGTGCCACTGTCAATCACGTCGATTTGAACTGAGTCTATGTGACGGGTAATTTGTATAACGACTTCTCCTACCGATTTCTTGGACGCCTGAATTGCATTCTCAACGATGTTGTCGAGCACCTGAAGAAGACAGCCACGATCCGCGAGAATGACGATGTTCTCTTCGGTATGGCATCGCAGAGTTACTCCCTGAGGTGCTCGATCCTGCCAGGAAGTAATGACCGATAAGCATAGTTCGGCTAAGTTAAGCTCGCGACAGTCAAGAGAGATGGGGCGCGAGAAGTGAAGAAGCCGGCCAATCATCGCATCAAGTCGGTCGACTTCCTCCAGGATCACATTGCTGTTCCGTGCGAGAAGGGCCTCCGATGACGCTTGTTGAGACATCTGGGCCCGGAGGCGAATCGTTGCGAGTGGATTGCGCAGCTCATGAGCAACACCGGCGGCGAACTGGCCCAAAGATGATAGCCGTTCTTTGTGGCGGAGCTGGTCTTCAAGACTTCGTTCGTTTGCGATTCTGCGGTGAAGCGATGCCGCCATCGCGTCCACTCCAGCCAGAACTCTTTCGAACTCCGCAAGCTGAGGCCGTTTGTCGATATGAACAGTTTTTGAGAGGTCCTGTTCTAAGAGGGCAAGGCGGCGAGTGACCGCAGTCACTCCACCGTTTATCTCGACTGTCACGAACCACGCGAGGAGAGCGGTCACAAGCGCTGCAGCGCCAAACCCCAGGCTTGCAAGTAAGCGTTCTCTGCTGCGGCCTCGGTTCAGGTCAGGCAGTCGCTGCATCAGCCAAACAGCTCCGGTAACTTGTTGGCTTCCTCCCACATCTTCGCGAACGGGTTGAGCGATGAACAGCACAACATCATGCGGTCCTTCAAATGAGGTACTTTGCGTCGAGCCACTCTTCACTGCGAGGTGCGCGAGCTGGTCGATGGTCGGCCTTTCGCGCTGCGGCATTTCCTTCTCTGGTCCTGGACCTTCGTGTGTAGGGAAGGCATAGCCAACGAGCGGTCCGTCGCGCAGCAAAAAGCCGCCCTCGATGCCTTCTTCCCTCTGGAGTACGCCTGCCGTGATCTGAGAAAGCGGATCGATACGCCTAAGGGGCGGAGCAGAGTCTTGCCGATCAGGTCCAGGAGGCGGGGGAGGGGGCGGCGGCGGCCTGTGGGGTTCACTAGGGGACACCTCGTTTCGGAGCGATACGCCTTGAGCCGTTTGGTTGACATACGTACGGGCGAAGCTCGAAGCAACACGAGAGAGATGTTGTTCTGCCTGGCTGACCGTAGCGGTATGGCTGCTGCGTATGAAGCTATAGAGTCCCCCGGCGGCGATACCGAGGAAGGCACACGTGGTGATCGCGAGCAGAACGATGCGTGTCCGAAGGCTGCGCCAAAGAATTCTGCTCATCCGATGCCTTTCCCCGGACCTTCGCCCGGCTTCCTACACCTTCTATGCAGGTGAGGTTCCAATTACCTGCTGCACTCAAGTCATTATTACTGTTTCGTTTGCCGCTGATCTATATACCTGGATCGGATCTGAGCCGTGTGAAAAGAGCACACCTGTTGTGATCAAAGCGCTCAGAGCTACCCCTCCGCACTCGACAGATACTCGCTAAGTCTTGTGTTTTGTGCGCAGGTGGGTAAGGAGAGTTTGGCCTGGAGAATGCATTCCTACGGGCAGAGGTATTATCCATGCGCACTCTCTCCACAGCCGCAGTTTGCCTGATCTGTACTGCCGGTCTCGC
>CAHJWN010000086.1 GCA_903642265.1 Acidobacteriaceae bacterium
GAGCACTTACCAGGTCGCTCTTTGATCATGCCGAGCCCGTTGTGTCCGAGTCACCCGACACTGCCTGGATTGCCGCGGAGTGCAACCGTCAAATAACTGCCCTGACAAACTACATCGAGAACTACGCCCCCTGGCGCCTTCCGGAGTTTGAGCCACTGTTCGAATCCGCGCCTCTCGGCACTGAGATCGATTCGAACTCCCCGCCGCTCGAGTTTGCTGCCGCCTATGCGCAGACCATCCAGGCAAAGCTTGATGAAGCATCCTGCAACTTCGCTTCGGGTTCGTCACTGAAGTCGCTTAGCGCAAAGCTCAAGGAACTCATCGTCGTCGCTGACCAGAATCTTCGCGCGCTGCATGCGGACATCACATCGGTAGCGTTGCAGGCAGAATCCCATGCCGAGGCCATGGAGTATGGCTTTCTGCTCGTCAAAGAGCGGCAACTTCTTTCGATCGGCTACGACGGTCCAACCGCAAAACTTCACTCTGCCTGCTACGATCTGCTCGCCTCGGAAGCCCGGATCGCTAGTTTCCTTGCAGTTGCCAAAGGTGATATTCCACAGCAGTCCTGGTTTCGCCTGGACCGTTCTCATGTTCTGGTCAAGGGACGTGCCTGCCTGCTTTCCTGGACAGGCACCATGTTCGAGTACATGATGCCTGCTCTCTGGATGAAGACGTTCCCGAATACGCTTATTTATCGGTCGCTCGAGGCTGCTGTCGCCATTCAGCGCGACCATCTGAAGAAGTTCGGCAACATTCCGTGGGGCATCTCTGAATCTGGCTTTGCAACAACCGATGCCCTTGGCCGCTACGGATACCAGGCATGGGGCATTCCATCCTTGGCTCTCAAATATGGAGCGGAGGACGGCCCTGTCATTGCGCCCTACGCTACTTTTCTAGCGCTTCCAATCCTGCGCAGTGAGGCGATCTCAAATCTCAAGCGCATGACAGCTCTCGATTGGACTGGCCCATACGGCTTCTACGAGGCTGCCGATTATACGAAGGGCAGTTCTCCAGAGATCGTCAAATCGTGGATGGCTCATCACCAGGGCATGTCACTGCTTGCGCTGACGAACCTACTTAGTGACAACATTTTCCAACGCTGGTTCCACGCCAATCCCCGGGTAAAAGCGTCCGAACTCTTACTGCATGAGAAAGCCCTCAGCAAAGACACGCTGAAGGCCCTCGAAGAACGCAAACTGGACTCTTGAACTAGGACACTAGAATTTTACCGGACTCGCCAACATCGACTGCCCCGCCCGTTGCGGCGGCCGCCAGATACTTGACCCCTCGTACGAGCCTGCTGGATGACGCCTCCCAGTACTCGGCCTCCGTCACGTCGACTCGCAGAACGACAATACTTGGATCGTCCTCGCCCTTAGGAAACCAGGCCTTGTACATAGCGTTCCACAACTCATGGATTTTAGCTTTGTCCGTGCTTGTGGAAGCGATACCTTTGACCGTCACGTACTTGGAATTGCCACTATCGGCATAGATCAACGAGACATGCGAGTCATTCTTAATCTCGCCCAGCTTGCCTGACCCTGCTTGCGTAAGAAACCACACGGTTCCATCGAAATCGTCCGCCTTCTGCGTTGCCATTGGACGGCTATCAAACGAGCCATCAGGCGCAGCCGTCGTCAACATCGCCATGCGAATGTCTTTGACCAGGTCGCCGATCTTCTTTAGCCCCTCGGCCCCATGTAAAACTTGAAAGTCGCTCATAAATCCTCCACCAAGTACGATGCCATCCTCTTCTATGGCGTTTTCGACGCCTGCGTTCATCGATGCAAGCGTAAACTCTTGCTAGTCTCCTGGAGTTCAAATCCTCCTGAGAAAACTCAAGCACGTAAATGTCGTGCAGAACTGAAGATCCAGCCTTGAGCTCCGCCCCAGAGTCGTCCCTTCTGAACACCCATCTCGCCGCAGACCCGGGCGCGACAAAAAGCCTTTCAACGCAAAACTTTCATGCTGCCGTTCTATCACTCGATCCGCAGGTGGCAGTATTCGATTGTGACGGGACACTTTGGTCCGGCGACGCAGGATCCACCTTCATGCGTTGGACCATCGACTCCGGCCTGCTCTCCCGTGAGGCGATTGACTGGCTTGACGCTCGATACCGCAGCTACCAGCGTGGAGAGGTCTCAGAGGTCGCTATCTGCGGTGAAATGGTCCAGGTTTATCAGGGGCTTCGCGAAGACGAGATGCGTTCAGCAGCAGCTCGGTTCTTTTCCAGCCAGATCGAACAGAACATCTTTCCAGAGATGCTCGCTCTTGTCCGAGAACTCCAGCAGCGCAAATGCGAGATCTGGGCAGTCAGTTCCACAAACGACTGGGTCATTGAAGCAGGTCTCCGCGGCTTTGGCATTCACAGTGACCGAATACTTTGCGCCAGAGTCGCTATAGAAGACGGCTTTGTCACCGATCGCATTCTCGATGTCCCGACGGACGATGGCAAGGTCCTGGCTTTAGCACGTGCAGGAATTACCGCTCCCGATGCAGTCTTTGGCAACTCCATTCACGACGCCGCTATGCTTGCAATCGCCCGCCGCGCTTTCCCGGTCAACCCGTCCACTGGTCTGGTTGAGCGTGCCGCACTCATGCATTGGCCGATCTACTTTCCTGCGAATTCCCCAAGCAGGTAGGCTCATCCGCCGCAGTGTCTACCTTGAGCCACCTCGCATTACCGCCTTCTACAAGTCCAATCCGCTTCACGGAGCGTCTAAACTACTGAGAGATGGTGAAAGAGCCTATTCGCAAACTCGACCCTGGCGCTCCAAAGCCCATGCGACTCGTGGTCGCGGGCCTGATTTTGCGCCAAGCGATGGAGTCTGAGGCGACCGAGGTTCTAATCTGTCAGCGTAAGCCAGACCAGCCGATGAGCCTGAAGTGGGAGTTTCCTGGCGGCAAAATCGAGCCGGGTGAGACTCCCGAAGAAGCTCTGGCTCGCGAGCTTGACGAAGAGCTAGGCATACACGCAACAATTGGTCGCAGAATTGCTCAAATTCGCCATCGTTACCGTAACGGCGGGGCGATCGACCTGCAATTTTTCGTCGTTGACCAGTTCGGCGGTGCTCTTGAGAATCGCATCTTCAACGACATGCGCTGGTCACCCCTGACTGCCCTTCCCGGCTACGACTTTCTTGCCGCCGATCTTGGTCTCATTCGCGATCTTTCCGAAGGCCGCCTTCTTTAGAGCTGGTTCCAGACCAGTACGAGCGACATTGCAATCACGATGCCTGCAGTACTCCACGCCACAACGTTGAACCAGCGTGAGTTTGTGTGTTTTCCCATCAACTCGTGCTTGTTGATCAATCGCAGCATAAAGATCATGATGACCGGCAGGAGTACGCCATTCAAGACCTGCGAGAGCACAGCAACCTGAAACATCGGGAAGTTCGGGATCAGTACAGTTGCCGCTCCAGCCGCAATCAGAAGCGTATAGAACCAGTAGAAAAATGGCGCCTCGGTAAAGCTTTTATCGATCCCATGTTCGAAGCCCAGGCCTTCGCAGACCGTGTAGGCCGTCGACAACGGGAGAATCGAGGCCGCAAACAAGGAGGCGTTGAATAATCCCGCAGCAAACAAAATGAACGCGTACTGTCCCGCCAGCGGTTTCATCGCCTCGGCAGCCACTGACGCATCATTTATCGTTCGGATGCCGTGGGTGTAGAGAGTCGCCGCACATGCCACAACGATGAACCAGGCCACAACGTCGGTGAATACAGAGCCTACGATCACATCCAGCCGCGAAGCCTTGTACTGCTTAATCGTGACGCCCTTTTCGACGATCGACGATTGCAGGTAGAACTGCATCCACGGCGTAATCGTCGTTCCAATGACGCCGATCGTCATATACAAGTAGGACTTATCCTTCCAGGCGCTGACGGGCGGCAGTTTCACCGTCTCCACCAGGGCCTTGTGCCAATTCGGCCCGCTGAGCACGCCCGTGACAATGTATGCGATGTAGAAGACGCTTGCAATCAGGAAGATCTTTTCGACGCTCTTGTAGTCGCCCTTTACCACCAGCGCCCAGACGATCACCGCGCAAATCGGCACGCTTAGGTATTTGCTGATGTGGAAGAGTTGCAGACTACCCGCGATGCCCACAAACTCTGTCACCACGTTCCCGAAATTTACGATGACCAGCAGGATCATGACGACAAACGTCATCCGCAGACCAAATTCCTCACGGATCAAGTCGCTGAGCCCTTTGCCAGTGACCGCACCCATGCGCGCGCACATCTCCTGCACCACGATGAGCGCCAGCGTAATGGGAATCATGGTCCAAAGAAGCTGATAGCCATACTGCGCACCCGCCTGCGAATAGGTGAGAATGCCACCGGAATCGTTATCAACGTTCGCCGTGATAAAGCCTGGTCCAAGCACCGCAAGAAACATAAAGATGCGGACGCGCCACTGGCGCCAGAGCGTCACCGCCGCCACTCTGGTTTCAAAGCGATTAGGGCACCGAACGAGAACTTGGAAACGCGATACATCACCCACCCACCTATCAATCTTCGAAGCCGTGTCTCAACAGGTTAGCCCAACGGGGAGCGTGTAGTCTCGGCCTGCTTAGCCCATTCCATCTGTCTGAACCCGGGGCAACAACGCCGCCGCGCGCTCCAGCACTAACCTCATCTGTTGATCGTTGTGGTACCCGTCTCTCTCTGCCCTTGCGCGACCCGCCCGGCCAATCCTTCGCCGCGCGGCTTCGTCAGGCAGGTACCTGCGAATCTTTGCTACAAGTTCCTCGTATCCAGTGAAAAAAACAGCCTCCTCGTCTTCTACGAAGCGTTCTGAATGGCCGCTTGACCTTTCTGCCATTAAGAAGCCCCCAGAGCCGGCTATTTCGAAGCTCTTATGTGCAAATTCGTCTCCATTGGAGTGCGTCAGAAAGCTCAAGTTGATCTTTGACCGCCAAATGGCTTCGCGATAGTCCGCGCGAAAAAGTTCCCCCACCGTGAAGATCGCGGCAAAGGCCGCTGCTCCAAGTGACCGCTCCCAGAACCGTGCAGCTCCCGAGACAGAGATAGCAAGCCGTTCGTCACGCCAAAGCCGCTCGAGCGTCGCAGCCCGATCATCATATGGCGTACCGATGAAGGAAACCTCGCGATCGCACTCCGCATCGCTCCAACCTGCAGGAGGAGGAAAGTTCAGCGTCGGCTCATAAGCCGTTTGTATCTTGATGACATCCTTTGCGCCATGCTGTTTATAGTCTGCGATGTTCTTCTCTCGCTGCACCACGTGGAGGTCAAAACACGGTATGCACTTCCTATAAAGCCGCCATCCCGGATCCTGCCGGGCACCGAACAGATTGTCGATCATGTAGCTGACCGTAACGATCCCATCCGCACGCAAAGCCTCAAGCGTGGCGGGTTTTACCCACAGCATCTTATCGGCCCAGAAGATCTCCGGGCGCTCCTTCGTGGCAATTCTCAGCAGCTCGGTGTTCAGCCGATCCACTCCCGCTCCCATGCTTAGCCGGAACTGCATCTTCCGCACAAGCGGGTTTGCTGATTCGTATGATTGTGAAGCCAGCGGTATCACTTCCGCGCCTAAACGCTCAAGCGCCCAAAGCCGATAGAGTGCCGTATCGTTCTGGGTCAACGTTCCCGCATAGAGGATCTTCATTGAACCCGATTGTATGTCGGCCGCGGTCTACCGCTCCCGCAATTGAGCGATCACATGCTCTGCAAGGATTACGCCCATCATCTTCTTATCAGCGTTCACTACCGCGAGCGAGCGCAGGTTGTATTTGTCGAAGATCTCCGCCACCTTCTTTGCCCGATCATCCATCTTGCACGTCACCATGTGCCCTGTTGTGAGATCCGCAAGCCTGGCATCGCCGCGAGCGAGCAGCATCTTTACGAGCGGAGTAATCCCCTGCAACCGTCCTTTCCCATCCAGCACATAGACCTCGGTAAGCGTCTCGACATCTCCCTCAAAGTCTCCAAGTGCATTTACTGCATCGGCGACTGTGGCTTCAGCTCCGAGTGATATGTACTCGGTGGTCATCTGCCCGGCGGCGGAGTCTGCTGAAAACTCCAGCAACTCCTCAACCTCCTGCCGCTCTTCAGGATCCATTTCCTCAAGGATCGCGTCTGACCGTTCGTCAGTGAGTTCGGATAACAGGTCTGCCGCAGCTCCAGGGTCCATCTCCTCAACGATCCCGGCGACACTCTCGGAGTCGAGCCCCTCAATCAATTGCCGCTGCATCTTCGGCTCAACCTCTTCCAGCGCCTCCGCCGCAACCTCCTCGTCGAGACTCTGAAAGAGTGCCTGCCGCTCCGCTGGAGCCAACTCCTCCAGAATGTCGGCAATGTCTGAAGGATGCATTCTGGACAACCGTTCCTGCTCAATCTTCAGCTTCACCCGTCGGGAAGGGTCACGGTCGATCAGGTCCACAAACTCCCATGGGATGACGCTTGACTTGACCCGGCACGCGAGCCGATCGACAGTCCCGGCGGGAAGCCCCTTCAACAAGCGGCGGATCGCTCCACGCACTCCAACCTCTACTTCGGCGATGCGCAGGGTAAGACCCGAGGTGCCATTCTTGCCTGCCTCCCAGACGAGGTCGACGTCATTCACCCGCACCACTTTGTGTCCATGAACATCGATGATCTGCTGATCCAGCAAGTCTCTTTCTAGCAAGAGGAAGTCGTCACCATCGTCAACGGCGAGTGCCGCCTGCTTATCCTTCAATTGGATGGCGCCGGCCGTGGTTAGCTGTAGCGCCGAGATCGGTACCAGGGATCGCTTGGACCCGCTTCCCGGAGCATTCAGCTTTACCATCAAAGCTCTTACATGCCCCGCGTCCAAGGCAGGCGCGACGGCAAACTCCTTCACATGTCCAACCGTGCGGCCCTGCATGTCCGTCACCGCTGCGCCCATCAGCGAAGAAACACTCGTCCGGATATTCGCATTCATCGTCATTAGGGCTCCAAACCGCTACCAGACTTTGCAGACCTTTGCCCGCACCATTGGCTGACCAGCCTTGCAGCTGAAAGCTTTGCTGAACTCGGGCATGTCCGAAACGACACCGTTGATCCGGGCAAACAGAGGCGAGTGCGGGTCAGTAACAGCGTTCGCTCGCTCTTCTTCAGGACGCGTATTTCCGCATGCCCACTGCGCCATGCCGACGAAGAACCGCTGGTCTGGTGAAAACCCATCGGCTGGTTGAAGTTTGTCACTCGAGGTGGCTTTCTTCCATGCCATGTAGGCGAGTAAAGTGCCTCCGATATCGGCCACATCCTCGCCGCTGGTCAGCTTGCTATTGATGTGAATATCGTCAACTCTTATGTACTGCGCATACTGATCGCGCACGCACCCAATGCGCTCGTCGAAGTGCTTGGCATCGTCCGGAGTCCACCAATCCTTAAGATTCCCCTGGTAGTCGAACTTGCGACCTTCATCGTCAAAGCCGTGGGTCAGTTCATGCCCTATGGTGGCTCCGGTATTGCCATAGTTCGGAGCGTCGTCCATCTTGGAATCGTAAAGCGGAGGCTGGAGTACGCCTGCAGGAAAGTTGATGTCGTTCATCTGCGCGTCGTAATAGGCGTTCACCGTCGGCGGAGTCATGCCCCACTCGTTCCGGTTCACCGGCTTGCCTACCTTTGCCCACTCACGCGAACGATCAAAGCGCTCTGCCTTGACTGTGTCGCCAAAGTAGTCACCTGGAGTAATAGCAAGCGCAGAGTAGTCACGCCATTGGTCGGGATAGCCGACCTTGTTTCGTAGTGCATGCAATTTTCGTAGCGCCTCCTTCTTCGTGCTGTCGCTCATCCAGTCGAGCTGCTCGATCTCGATCTGCATCTGCTCTTCAATTTGAGCCGTCATTAGAACGGTCTTCTGCTTCATCTCCGGGCTGAAGGTCCGGCGCACAAACTCCTGTCCCAAGGCCTCGCCCAACTGCCCGTCGACGGCGCGAACACATCGCTTCCATCTTGGCGGCTGCTCCTTTGTTCCACGCAGATAACCTCTGTAGAAATCGAACTCAGCTGTAGAAAACGCGCTTGAAAGAATCGGAGCTGCTGAGGTCACCAGGTGGAAACGCAGATAGGCCTTCAGCGCATCGAGCGGTTCAGTCTGGAGTTCCGCATCGACAGCTTTTTGATACTCCGGTTCCGCCAGGTTTAGCGTAGCCAATCCGGGAGCACCCTGCGTTTTGAAGTATGACGGCCAGTCAATCACGCCTGAAACCTTGTTTAGTTGCGCGACCGTCATCTTGTGGAATGTCTTATAGGGGTCTCGGCGATCCACTTGCGAAAGCGAGGCTTGCGCCAACACTGTCTCAATCTTCAGCACGTCCGCAGCATGCGCCGCAGCGAGTGTGGGAGCCTCACCTGCGAGCACCAGCATCTGGCTGACATACGCCACGTATTTGGCACGCGTCTCAACACTCTTTGCATCGGTTTTCAGGTAATAGTCCCGGTCGGGCAAGCCCAGGCCGTTTGGTCCCAGCCACACAAGAATTGTGTTTGAGTCGTCGGGATCCTGCAGGGGAAGCGATGCAAAGAAGTAACTTCCAGATGAGAGGTGCTGCAGGTCCGCTAAATGCGTGATTAAAGACGAGCGGCTTGGAATGGCATCCAGTCGCGACATCGCACTCGCAATCGGCTCCGCCCCAAGCCTGTCGATTGCATCGGTGTCCATGCAGGCCGCGAAATAATCGCCTACCTTCTGCTGGACAGGTGTTCGATCCTTGATCGCTCCGTCTTCCTTTAAAACACCCCACAAGAACTGATTATTCTCGTCCGCAAGCTTTGAATACACGTCCCATGACGACTGGTCCGGGGGAATCGGATTGTTCTTCTGCCAGCCACCGCAGGAAAACTTGTAGAAGTCAACGCACGGGTCAATCGACCGATCAAGATTTGCGGTATCCAGGCTGGGCGAGTAAGGCATCGCCGTCAGCGGTTTCGCCGCCGTGCCCGTCTGAGCAATCAGCGTCGGTGCGGACGAGCCGAGAAATGCCAGGCTCAGAACCGCAGCAGGCACGCAAATGCTCTGGAAACGTAAAATCATTCAAGCAACCTCGTATTCGCATCGTAGCCTAAGCCGGGAAATCCCAGGAGCAGTTTTCTCCGGCTTCTGTCGTCTTGACTTTCAACCTTGCGACAAGCAAACTGCCAACACCGGGTGAATCTGCTCACATCCGGCAAGAACACACGGCACACACGCCTGCAATCGGGCGCGAAACCAAAGATCAGGCAAGGAATACTTTGGCCGACTCAACGACAAGCCGTGTCAGCTATACGCTCGATTCTTCGATCGAAAGCGTTAACAAGATTGAACAAACGGCGGAACTCTGTGCCGTTAGCGCAGGTTTTGATGAGGATACCGTCGGCAACATAGCGATGGCCATCCGCGAAGCAGCAGTCAACGCTGTTCTCCATGGCAACGCGTACGACGTCAACAAGACTGTAAAAGCAGCATTTGAAACCACCGCAGAAGCTCTAACCATTCGCATCGCCGATCAAGGTGCGGGTCTCGACCCGGACACGATCCCGGATCCGCTTGCGCCAGAAAACATCCTGCGCGGTTCTGGCCGTGGTATCTTCCTCATTCGAGCATTTATGGATGAGGTACACTTTCGCCAGCTGCATCCAGGTACCGAACTTACTCTCATCAAGCATCGCCCGCCCGCGCAATCGGGTACCTAATCAGGAGAAAAAACAACATGAGCATGAAGGTCAGCACCCGCCAGGTGGATGGGATCACGATTCTCGACATGTCAGGCCGTATCACCCTCGGCGAGGGCAGCGTTACCCTTCGTGACGCCGTCCGCGACGTTCTTGCCAAGGGCACAAAGCACATTCTGCTTAACCTGGGCGACATTACCTACATCGACAGTTCCGGCATCGGCGAGCTTGTTAGCGCCTTTACAACGGTCAAGAATTCTGGCGGAGAGCTCAAGCTCCTGAACCTGACCAAGAAAGTCCACGACCTTCTACAAATCACAAAGCTGTACACCGTCTTCGATGTAAAAGACGATGAAGCTTCAGCAATCGCATCCTTTACCAAATAAGCAGAGAGTGGCAGCAAGCACTCGTGCGGCAGCGGTACCGAAGGACAAGTAATGGCCAGCTTTTCCGAACTAAGGGGAAAGCTGGCCATTGTTTTTGTTGCGATGATTCAGCTAGTTGTTGAAATCCACTTTCGGCGCGGCGCCATTTTCCGGATTGCCCTTATAGTATTCGTCGCGATATTTGAAGCCTGCAATGCCCGCCCAGAAACTGTTCGGAAATTGGCGCACGTACACGTTGTAATCCTCAAGCGTGCGGTTGTAGCGCTGCCGCTCGGTCGCTATCCGATTCTCCGTTCCTGCCAGTTCGTCGGACAGCCGAATAAACTGCTGATTGCTCTTTAGGTCGGGGTACTGTTCCTGCAGCCGGAAGAATGGCCCCAAAGCCACATCCAACTTCGTATTTGCATTGATGCTCGATGCTTTATCCGGCGCGCCAAGCACGCCTGCCCGTGCATTCGCAATATTAGTCAGCACGGTCGATTCTTCTTTGACATATCCCTTGACCGTGGCTACCAGATTTGGGATCAGGTCGAGCCGCCGCTGTTGGACCACATTCAGCTGTGAATAGGCTTGGTTTACATCTTCATTCTTCTGTACAAGAGTGTTTTTCGCACTGATGTAGCTCCCGCCAGCAAAGATCGCCAGCAAGACAATTACCCCAACTACACCCAAACCGATCCATAAACCCTTCATCTGCTGTTCTCCTTACGCTCATTGTTACTATTTTGGTTGTGATTTGCGACTGAAGCGTCGGAACCTGCATTACTTTAAGGATGCTTACATACCGATCTCACCAGTCTCCACTTGCGCCTCCACCCCCCGAACTACCACCTCCAAAGCCCCCGAAGCCGCCCCCTCCGCGATCATCATCGCGACCGCCCCCACCACCGCCACCACCGCCGCCCAAGAGGTTCATCACCAGAAAGAACAGCCAACCTGCATTGCCAGTGCTGACCAGGAAGATCAGTATGAGCAGTACCACGCCGCCGCCAATCACAACCTGCCAGAAGCTGAGCTGCACTGGTGTAGCGGTCTGCTGTTCATGGTACTGGTGAACTCCTGCCAGGCCCTGTGTCAACGTCACTCCGGCATCTGTCGCAATCACCTGCGCTACCGCGTTCACTCCTAGCGGAATAGCGGTGTCATAGTCGTTGGCGCGCGCCGCCGGTGCCATCGTTCTCCCGATATCTCCCACCTTCGCATCATTCAGAATGCCCTCAAGTCCGTATCCAACCTCGATACGGCCGCCCCTTGGATTCATCACGAAGAGCATCAGGACCCCGCGATCGGTCCCCTTTGGTCCTACTTTCCACTTCTCCTCCAGCGCGACTGCAAACTCCTCAATCGATTGATCACCGTCGATCTTGTTGATCGTTACAACTGCAATCTGCGCTTTGGTCTTTTGATCGACCTGCGTACAAAGTGCCTCCAGCCGGGCCTTGGTACCTGGCTGCAGAACCTGAGCAAGGTCGCTCACGTAGCCTGTTGGCACCGGAAGTGAAGCTACCGTCTCTGCTCCTGCGTGTCCAAAGGACAGCAGCAGCACTACACCGACTACAACTCGCATCATCCGCAACATTTCACCCGATTCTACGCGCCGATCATTCACTAAGTTCCATTCTCTGAGACGCGAGATCCCTGATTGACGCGATATCCTCAGTTCATGACCGTTGTAACTGCGACAAACGCTCCTATGGCCCGTCCTGAGCCAAAGAACACCATCCACCACGGCATCACGCTCACCGACGACTACGCCTGGCTCCGGGACAAATCCTCTCCTGAAACCCTTGCTTATCTCAGCGCGGAAAATGCGTACACAGAGGCCTTCATGGCTTCTACCGCAGACCTCCAGAAAACCCTGTATGACGAGATGATCTCCCGGATCAAGGAGACGGACCAGTCTCTTCCCTATCTGATGAACGGCTATTTCTACTACATCCGCACCGTGGCCGGATTGCAGTACCCCATCCACTGCCGCCGTACTGGGGCTGGCTCAAAGTTCGATGAAAGCCGCCCAGAAGAAATACTGCTCGATGTCAACAAACTTGCCGAAGGACAGCCTTTTATGTCTGTCGGCAGCATGGCTATCACGCTTAGCGGTACGCTGCTCGCTTATTCGATCGACAACACCGGATTCCGCCAATACACGTTGCACATTCGCGATCTCGCAACCGGTCAGGATCTGCCTGACACTGCAATGCGCGTCGGCTCTCTGGCCTGGGCTGCCGATTCTAAAACGCTGTTTTACACCACGGAAGACGAGGTGACCAAGCGCCATGATCGACTTTTTCGTCATACCCTTGGCGATCCAGTCGAGCAGGACGACCTTGTCTTTCAGGAACCGGACGAGCGCTTCAATCTGGGTATCGGCAAGACGCGGGATGGCAGGTTTCTAATGGTCGAATGCGGCAGTCACACCACCAACGAGTACCACCTGCTACCTTCTGATAAGCCTGAAGCGTCCTTCAGACTCATCGCAGCCCGCATGGACGACCAGGAGTACTACCCCGAGCACCGCGATGGCACGCTCTACATCCGGACAAACGACACAGGGCGAAACTTTCGCCTCGTGACCGCGCCCGTGGCAAGCCCAGATCGCGGGAACTGGGAAGAGCTGCTGCCGCTTGACTCCGCAGCGCCGCTGGAAGATTTCGACCTCTTTCAGAGTTTCCTCGTCACTACCAGGCGCGAACTCGGCCTTCCGATCATGGACATCTATCCGTTTATTGAAGATGGGCAAGGTCTCGACTTTCGTAAGGAATTCCGTCTGCCACGCCTGGGTCCAGCAGCACGTATTGACTTCCCTGAGCCCACCTACACCGCGCACCCTGACATCAATCGCGAGTTCTCCACCACTCGTTTCCGCTACAGCTACCAGTCTCTGGTTTCGCCGTCGTCTATTTACGAATACGACTTGGCCGCCGGTCTTTCCACTCTGCTGAAGATGCAAGAAGTTCCCGGCGGCTTTGATCCCGCGCTCTACGCCTCGGAACGCATCCAGGTTAGAGCCTCAGATGGCGTCGAAGTGCCGGTCTCAATTGTGTATCGGCGGGATACCTTCCGCCGCGACGGAACCAACCCTCTCCATGTCTACGGCTATGGTTCTTACGGCTATGCGCTTCCTGTCAGCTTCAGCGCGGCTCGTCTATCTTTGCTCGACCGCGGCCTGGTTCTCGCCTACGCGCACATCCGCGGGGGCGGCGACCTAGGCGACGCCTGGCACGATGCCGGCAAGATGATGCTGAAGTTGAACACATTTACAGATTTCACAACCGCCGTAGAGCAGCTTACCGCCAAAGGGTATGGTGACCCTGCTCGCGTAGCGATCGAAGGCGGAAGCGCTGGCGGTCTGCTGATGGGAGCAGTCGTGAACCAGCGGCCCGATCTCTTCAGCGTTGTCCTCTCGCACGTTCCATTCGTCGACGTGATGAACACCATGCTCGATGCCACCCTGCCCCTGACCGTCGCTGAATACGAGGAGTGGGGTAATCCTAACGAGCCTGAAGCGTTCGCCTACATGCTGGCTTACTCGCCGTACGAGAACCTCAAGCCAGGGCCATATCCCGCCATGCTTGTCAAAACCAGCCTGAACGATTCACAAGTCATGTATTGGGAACCCGCAAAGTACGTCGCCAAGCTTCGCACTTTGAAGGCTAAGGACGGTCAAAGCGACAAACCCCTCCTGCTCCACATCAACATGGATGCGGGCCATGGAGGAGCGTCAGGGCGATACGATTACCTCCAGGAGGTCGCATTTGATTACGCGTTTCTTCTCACCCAACTGGATGTTGAGCCGTGAAAGCACGCCGTTCGAGCACGCAGGAACCTTCCGTAAGTAGCAGATAAGGGGAGCTCTAACGCTGAAGTGGGATGCCAAGGGGTACTTTTCGATTGACTTACAACAATGCTTTGGTCAATCCTTAAACAACCACCCGAGGAAACAACGTCAGGTCGAGCAGAAAGTCCATGCGTCCTCCCTCATCAGCGCAACTCCCGGTCGGTGCAGTAGCGCTGTCTCACAGATAGTTGAAGATGCAAAAGGTGAACGAACATGACTGAAGTCCTCAATGCGCTTTCGGACCAGCTGTACACCGACGAGTTTGCCGCGCACCTCGACAAGCTGGCGCACGACAATGCCGCGAAGTATGCAGCAAACAAGCCGTTTCCCTACATTTACTTCGACAATTTCTTGCCAGTCGCTCCCCTCGAAGCGGCTCTTGAAGCTTTTCCCGAACCCAAGGCACTGGCATGGAATGAGTTCTCAAATGCCAACGAGAAGAAGCTGGCATTCGATAAAGTTGAAAAGCTTCCTGCTCCCATTCGCGACATCCTCTTCTTTCTAAACAGCCGACCGATGACGAACTTTCTTGAAGTTCTCACCGGGATTAATGGCGTCATCCCAGATCCACATTATGTGGGCGGGGGGCTGCACCAGATCAAGCCTGGCGGCCACCTCGAGGTTCACGTCGACTTCAACAAGCATGAGCAGCTGCTGCTGGATCGTCGCATTAATGTCCTTGTGTATCTCAACAAAGACTGGGAAGAAAGCTACGGCGGTCATTTTGAACTTTGGGACAAGGAGATGAATGGTTGCGAAGCCAAGATCCTTCCCATCTTCAATCGCTGCGCAATCTTCAGCACCACGGAGACCTCGTACCACGGCCACCCGACGCCGCTCTCCTGTCCGCCGGACCGTAAGCGCAAGTCGATTGCCACTTATTACTACTCAAATGGTCGTCCATCAGAAGAGATCGGCGAAAACCATACGACTGTCTTCAAAACGCGGCCCGGTGCCAAGCCTGCAGAGTCAAATGGGAACGGCAAGGGGCTGCTTCACGCCGTCACCCCGCCAATTATCGCTGACGCATATCGCAAGCTCCGCAACAAGCAGTAGCCTTCAGGGACCCTCCCCTTAGGCAAGCAAACGCCCGATTCCTCATCAGAGGAACCGGGCGGTTGCTTTGCCTGTTAATTACTGAGGGGTAGGTTTTCCCGACATCTTGTCTCCAACCTTGGCGATGCCGTGGCCCGTCTTGTGATACACCTTCTTCGTTCCGGCCTTTGTCTTGTGGTAGCCCGTTTTTGTTCCCTTCTTCACCCCGCGACCAGTGCTCTTGGCAGCATCTTTTGTGTCCGTTCCTGCGTTCTTGATGTCCTGTCCTGCCGTCTGCGCCGATAAATAAAAAGGAGCGGCTGAAGCCAGCGTGAGTGTCGAAGCTAACAGCAAGCCCGTCCATATGTTTCTGGTCATCGATGATCCTCCTGAAGTCTCGTGCGTAAATAGTCTCATAGGTGCGCCTGCTCTACTTTGTTGCTCGCTCCTGCCAGCAGGTTATTACATCCTGGCTACGAAACAGCTGATAGATGTGCCTGAGGTTCATCTGGAGCGATCTTATACCCCGTCCATCCGTAATAAATGATGAAGAGATAGCAGAAGAACGGGAGAGCCATTGAGTGATGGACACCGAACCGGTCGGCAAGCGCGCCCATCATGACTGGAAACACTGCTCCACCGACGATTGCCTGGACAAGCAGACCAGATCCTCTGCCAGTCAGCGGGCCTAATTCAGCCACTCCCAGGGTGAAGATGGTTGGAAACATAATCGAGTTGAAGAGACCTACAGACAGGATCGTCACCAACGCGAAGTAACCTGTGCCGATAAGAGAGGCGAGTACCAGAACGCTCGCGCCGATGGCTGCCAGTGCAAGGATCTTGTTCGCAGCGACCTTTTGCATCACAGCGGACCCGATAAACCGCCCTACCATCATGCTCGCCCAGTAAAGCGCGACCAGCTTCGCTCCCTTTTCAAGAGGCAAGCCGGCGATCAGGGGATCATTGAAGTACTTCACCAGAAAGGTGCCAATCGATACTTCTGCGCCTACGTAAACAAAGATCGCAATTGCGCCAAGGTAGAGATGCGGGTGGTGCCAGATGCTGTCCTTCTCAATGTCAAGGCTTCCTGGACGAAAATCCTGCGTGGTCTCAATCCTTGGAAATCGATAGAGCGCTATTGCCAGTGCAAGAACCACGACGACGGCCGCGATGGAGATGAACGGCAGCTTGATGTTCGCCGCCTGGTGAATGCGGAATGCATTCAGCGCCTGCCCGGTAAGCGGATGATTAGGGTCTGCTACGACTGCGGTGCCAAGGATCAACGCTCCGCCGACATAGGGAGCTACCGTGTCGCCAAGAGTGTTGAAAGCTTGCGTCAGGTTTAGGCGGCTTGATGCCGTTTCCGGTGGTCCCAAAATTGTCACATATGGGTTTGCCGCAACCTGCAGGATCGTTACGCCCGCTGCAAGCACGATCTCGGCGCAGAGGAAGAAACCGTAGGTCGCCACGGATGCTGCCGGCACAAACAGTAATGCGCCAGCACCCATCGTGAGCAGCCCAACTACCATGCTCTTCTGGTAGCCAATCCACTCAACCAATTTGCCCGCCGGCATCGCGAACACGAAGTAGGAGCTGAAAAATGCCAGTTGGATCAACGACGCCTGCAGATAGCTCAGGGCGAATATAGTCTGTAGGTGCGGGATCACCGTGTCATTGATAACCGTGCAAAAGCCCCAGCAGAAGAACAACGTCGTGACCATCGCCATCGCGCTGTAATTGGTGGAGCCAGGGGCCGCAGAAGTCGTCCTGGGAGTGCCTATGCTTGAGATCGCCATCGCTGTGGGTTCGCTGCCTTCTCAGTACGGTTTGAGGACCGCCCGTTTTTGTGGGATTCTCTGGATATTGCGCAAACCAGATGCGTTGATAATACGTTTTCGTTGACGATAGTACATGATTTCATTGACATCTGGCTTCGTCGCCAAGTCTGGCTACCTTGCCTGACTCTGAAGAGGCAACTGCGACTGGTGTTCTCAAATATGCGCTTCCGAAAGGTCCGGGCCTTGTACTTAGCGAGCAGTGTGTAGCCGACTTTTCTTCGCCGACCGAGCACCACACATCCTCGACACGCATTGCCACATAGTTTTTGAACCACTTGAGTACGAGGATCAGCGCGCAACAACCAACTGGATCAATTTGCTCAACATCAGGTAGGCAGGTCGCCGTTATAACGATGATCGCGGATTCCCACCAGGGCAAATTTGCCGCCTGTTCATTCGTCTGCGATAGTCTTCCCAGATACATATGACCACAAGATCTGCAGAGAAGCCCCCCGCTCCAGCCAGAACTGGCCGTAAAACGCCTGCCAAGAGATCGAAGCCCGTTCCGCTCGCCCCGCCTCCGGCCGAGCATCCCGTCGACACCCTCTTCTTCTCTCGGGATGAGTCATGGCTGCACTTCAATGAACGTGTTCTTGAAGAAGCGCAGGATCCTACCAATCCTCTGTTAGAGCGCGTAAAGTTTCTCGCCATCACCGCCAGTAATCTCGACGAATTTGTGGAGATCCGCGTAGCAGGAATCCTTCAGCGCATTGAAGACGGCATCAGCCAGCCTCAACCAGCAGACGAAGGCGGTCTGTCACCGCAGGAGCGCCTCGATCGCCTCTCGCTTCTCCTCGCCCACTTTGTTCAGGCCCAGTACGCCTGCTGGAACGACTTGATCTTACCGGCCCTGAAATCCGAGCGGGTTCGCGTCCTCAAGTTCACCGAACTCGACCTAAAAGCCCGCACTCACGCCCTCAAGTTTTACGCCGACGAAGTTGATCCGCTTCTCACACCGGTCACCATCGATCCCTCACACCCATTTCCACGGGTGCTGAACAAGGCGCTCTGCATTGCTCTGCTCCTTCGTCACAAACGGAAAGGAAACACTTCTACGCTGCTGGGCGTGGTGACTGTTCCTCGCTCGCTCACGCGGCTCGTGTGCCTGCCGGCCCCTGCGGGCGCGGTTGACTTCATCCTTATCCATGAACTCATCGAGTCCCAGGTGGACCGGATGTTCCCCGGCTACGAAGTTCTTGCGCGCTCAGCCTTCAGGGTCACGCGTAACAGCAATCTCTACATGCAGGAAGAAGAGTCACGCTCCGTCCTTGAGTCCGTTCGCTCCGAGCTCCACAACCGGCGCAAGGGCGATGCCGTCCGCCTCGAGATCGAGGACGGTGCAAACGAGGAAATAGTCGAGCGCCTCCGCACCAACTTCGAACTTGACCCATGGCAGGTCTTCCGGACGCGTGGCCCCGTCAATCTCTCCCGCATGATGAATCTCGCTTCAGAGGTAAAACGGGCCGACCTGAAGTATCCGGACTTCAAGCCCAACGATTTTCACCTTCCGGTTAAGGGTGAAGGCAAGAGCGCCGACCTCTTCGAGGAACTTCGCAAAGGCGACCTCATGTTTCATCACCCCTTCGACTCTTACAAAATCGTCGAAGACTTCATCACTGCCGGCGCGCTGGATCCAACCGTGATGTCCATGAAGCAAACTCTCTACCGCACCAGCAAAGATTCATCCATCTTCCGCGCCCTCACTCAGGCTGGTCAGACGAAAGAAGTGACCGTCGTTGTCGAACTGATGGCGCGCTTTGATGAAGACTCCAATATTCGTTGGGCTCGCGAACTCGAAGAGGCTGGCGTAGGCGTCTACCACGGAGTCTTCGGTCTCAAGACCCACTGCAAGCTGGCTCTACTCGTCCGCCGCGACCCGGACGGTGTGGTTCGCCGGTATGCCCATCTCGGCACGGGCAACTACAATCCTGTCACCGCGCGCTTTTACACCGATATTAGCCTGCTCACCTGCCGCCCGGAGATCACCTCCGCGGTCCAGGCTACGTTCAACTACCTGACTGCCGAAGCCGAATCAGACGCATACAAACCTCTGCTCGTCGCCCCGCTCACCATGGCCAGCACGTTCCTAGAGCTGATTGGCCGCGAAGCTGAACACGCGAAGGCTGGACGTTCAGCGGCGATTGTCGCCAAGGTCAACGGTCTGCTGGATCGCGCAACGGTCGAAGCTCTGTATGCTGCGTCGCAGGCAGGTGTCCAGATTGACCTGATCATCCGTGGTATGTGTTCGCTGCGACCCGGGGTTCCTGGCCTCAGCGAGAACATTCGCGTTCGATCAATAGTCGGCCGTTTCCTTGAGCACAGCCGCATCTTCAGCTTCAACAATGCCGGCGAACCGGAGGTTTACTGCGGGAGCGCAGACTGGATGTCTCGCAATCTTCACGAACGATGCGAAGTTGTCTTCCCTGTCTCTGACCCGGTCCTATCTGACCGTCTCCGGAATCAAATACTAGGCAGCTATTTAGCGGACACCCGCAAGGCTCGACTGCTGCAGCCTGGTGGAACTTACGTCCAAGCGCCTAAGAAGGGCGTGGGATTCAGCGCGCAGGAATACCTGATGCGTCTTGCCGACCCATCACTCGGCGAAGCTGCAATGCCTCCGACC
>CAHJWN010000087.1 GCA_903642265.1 Acidobacteriaceae bacterium
CGTTGACAATTCCGTTTCCCCAGATGGAGAGACTATTCGTCACATGAAGAATTCTCATTCTGTTCCCTTTATTTTTGCGCCCACGGGGTGCCCTGCGAAGGCCGTATGTCTCTGATATTAGCCGACCGCCTGCAGAGTTCGCACGGCCTGGGCATAAGGCCCGATTACGGCCATCGTCTACCGTGCGGCTATTCTGGCACAATCCTGGTAAACTCCGTTGACGTTTCGTCAATCAGAGCCTAATGTGATAAATTTAAGTCTTAGTCATGCATATTGGGAGGGTCAATGACGAGTCAAGCTCGGCTAGACCAGGCAATAGCTAGACCTGTCTCGTACTTGCTCTTTTTTGTGATTCTCTTTTCGGTGCTGAGTGCAGTCTTGGGTGATCACGGCCCACTCGCTTGGCAGGTTCTGCGTAGCCAATTGGCGGCCGTAAAGACGAGTGAGGAACTTTGGTGGGCTCTCGCGATTCTGGTTGTTTGGTCAATTAGTTTTCCTAGGGAACTTCGTACAGTTTCCGACACGTCTGGCTGGTCAGACAGCGGCAAGCTTCTGCTTTCGTCCGCAACCCTCAGTATTGCCACTGCGATAGGTTTGCGCTTCATGGCACCTGCCTTAAAGCCACTGGCTAGAGAGTTTGTCTCGGCGATCCTCTTCATGGAACTGGGCAATACCATCATTCGCATGGCACTGAGATCAGCCTCGCGGAAGGCCGACAGGCCTCGGGCCGTGATCGTTGGCAGCGGAAGAAGAGCCAGCAGGGCATGGCGCGAAGTTCGAATTAACCTGGAGAACTCAGTAGACCTGCTCGGCTTCGTAGATAACCGCGACCCGTCCGAGATGGCTCCGGATATTGCAAACCGATTCCTGTGCACCCTGGATGAATTGCGAGCGGCGATCGTTGTAAACCGGATCGATCGCATCTACATCGCAATGCCTTTCCGATCCTGCTATGACCAGATCGAAAGCGCTATCGATGTTGCCGTCTCGCTCGGCGTGAAGGTCTACAGCATGGAAGATGTCTACTCGACTTCAAACCGTCAAATGGTTCTGGGTGAACAGGTGTTCATCAACCTCTCTCCAAAACGGACTTATGTCTCTACGCCCCATATGGGGAAGCGCCTCTTCGACATCCTTGGATCTCTCTTTGGCATGATCGTCTTGTTTCCGATCGGCCTGGCACTTGCATTGCTCATCAAGATGTCCAGTTCAGGACCAATATTCGTGGCCGAAGATCGCCTGGGAATGAACGGCAAGCGCCTGAAGATGTACCGGTTTAGAACGTTTGCGCTCCCGTCGAATGTGTCAGGTACATTGCATCCCTTCAACCTTTTTCAGGAAGCAAAACCGTACACAACAGGGCTTGGCGAGTTCCTAAAAAGAACTTCCATAGACGAGGCAGCGCAGTTCTGGAACGTGCTTACGGGAGAGATGTCGCTTGTAGGTCCGCGCCCAATGTCTATTGGCGATGCTTACAATACGCAGGACGCCTTAATCAGAGATCGGCTGCGGGTTAAGCCTGGGATGACTGGACTTTGGCAGGTCAGCGGACGCAGCGCTCTAGGACGTGAACACAGCATTGACCTTGATGTTCAATACCTGAGACTGCGATCACTGACAATGGACCTCAAAATTCTGCTGCGCACCTTTCCTGCTGTGTTTCGAAGAACAGGCGCTGCTTAGTAACATTGGTAAACGGCGCCTGGGGGCCCAATGAGAGTAGCTGTGGTGCATGATTACTTCGTCCAGATGGGCGGAGCAGAACGTGTAGCAGAGGTAATGTACAACATGGTTCCCTCGGCCACGTTGGTCACCACCGTGGGCCTTCGTAAGAGCATGCCAGCCTCCCTTCGCGATTTGCCCTTCCAGGCTTCGTGGATGCAGCAACTCCCCGCAATCGACAAGCTTTACCGGCTGTACTTTTTACTGTATCCCGTCGCTGTTGCCTCTTTGGACCTTCAAGAGTTTGACCTTGTATTATCCAGCTCTTCAGGGTATGCAAAGGGCGTAAGAACTAATCGTGATGCGATTCACGTCTGTTACTGCCATACCCCAATGCGGTGGGTGTGGAATTACAACTCCTATGCTGCGAGAGAGTCCTTCGGACTGGCTCAACGAACAGTGCTTCCATTGCTTGTGAATGGCCTAAAGCGATGGGATATGGGCGCTTCTCGTCAGCCAGATCACTTCATCGCCAACTCGAAATCTGTCGCTGAACGCATCTATAAAGCGTATGGCAGGCACACTGAAATCATCTACCCGCCCATTGAGGTAGACCGTTTCACCCCTGCGACAAGCCACGACGACTATTACCTCGTTCTTTCTCGCCTGATTGGCTACAAGCGGTTGGACTTAGCCGTTGAAGCATGTACTCGGCTCAATCGGCGGCTTATTGTCATAGGAGGCGGTCCGGATCGGAAGAGCCTCGAAGCAGCGGCAGGTCCTTCGGTTCAGTTCATGGGCAGGCTCTCAGACAGTGAAGTGAATCACTACATGGCAAACTGCAGAGCACTTCTCTTCCCTGGAGAGGAAGATTTTGGGATGACCCCGCTCGAGGCAGCGGCAGCAGGTCGGCCAACCATCGGCTACGGAGCTGGCGGGGCGCTTGAGACAATTATCGATGGAGAGTCAGGTGTGTTCTTCCCTGAGCAAACAGTTGAATCCGTCATGGATGCGATTCGCCGTTTTGAAGCGCAGGAATGGGATTCCAAACGGCTAAGAGCGCATGCGGAGAAGTTTGATGTTCAAACCTTCGAGCGCAGGTTCTTAGGATTCCTCAACCATATTGGAATTCCAGAGCTTAGCGGTCAGGCACTGGCAAGTCGGTAGAATTTGATCCGATCGCACAGCACGCTGACCGCATTAGCGCGGTCTATTTAGGATGTAGCCGACTTGGAGCGTATTCGATTCACTGCCCGGAAGATCACAGGCGGGGTCCAATCCCGCATAAATGTCCGTAAGCGAAACTTCTTCTTATAGAAACTTGGCGCAAACACTGACGACAGAAGATCAGTGCCCACCTGACCCTCGGAGGGCACCGTGTGGTAGTAGACCATAAAAGAATTCCGTGTTCGTCCTGGTGGGCACGCGATGGGGTTTGGATTGCCGTGGTAATTACCGTCAGCTACCTCAAAGAGAACCATGTTGTTGAAAGTCGGCTGAACCACGGCTTCACACTTAGTCCCCTCTTTGTTCCAGAGCTCCAGTTGACCGCCGTACTCTGGCCTCCAGTCTTCGTTCAAATAGACAATCAGAGCAAGCCTGCGGCGCAGTCCCGTTACGTAGTCGGTCTTCCGATCGATATGCACGTCAAATTTCGCGCCGATCGGCATTACGCTATAACCCGCTCCCTGCAAATAGGGGTCTGGGAGCAGCCCCCAGATTCCAGTGACTTCCGAGAGGAAGTAAAGAAATGCCGGCGAATGCAATATTGAGGCGAGTTGAGTTCCCTTCTCACTCAAGGCAAGGGAGGAGCGCAATCCAAACTTGTTCTGGTGATCATCGTCGTGGTGCACCCAATTCGAACTCTCCATTGGAGGGATCTCGCGGTAAACTCCCTGCAAGAGGTCCTTGGGAAAGAGATCCTCGACGACAATATGAGGATAGGGATGAGCGCCCTGGTAGCTCTCCTTCAGCGATGTGATACTTACGGGTAGCTGAAGTCCGTTCCCGAGATACTCGGCGATTCGATCGGCGTTTGCTGCTTGGGCCATTTGAACCTCTTATAAGCTGTCAGAAATCTACAAACCAAATAGGACTACCAATTAAACTGAGAAAGTTCCGCCAACATGGAACTCATGTCGTTCGCTGCCGCATGACTCTCGCATAGATAGCTTCAATACTGCGCGTGGTGCTCTGAATAGTATAGCGAATCTCTACACGGCGACGACCAAGTTGTCCCATCTCACGAGCCATTTTGCCGGAGTGCAAAACGGTCCTCATAGCTTTTGCCATGGCATTAATATCGCCCATTGGAACAAGGATTCCAGTCACACCATCCTCCACGATCTCTGGAACGCCTCCGCCATTTGTTGCAATCACTGGTTTGCTGGCAGCCATCCCTTGCAGAATGACCTGTCCCAGTGGCTCTCCAGTAGTCGACGCGTGCACCACCAGGTCGAGCTTCGGAATCAGCTGCCGTACGTCCGGCCGAAAGCCCATGAAGTCGACTACTTTCTCGATGAATAAAGACCGTGAAAGGTCGCGAAGCTCCTCGGCATAGCCCTCCTCTCCGAAGAGAGGGGCGCCGATGATCTTAAATCGCGCCTGCGGGAATTCAGTACAGATTTCGGCAGCCGCCTTCAGGAAGATGTGTTGCCCCTTCCACTCGCAGAGCCGCCCTATGATGCCGATGTCGAAGGTGTCCCGGGTTCCAGTATCCGCCGACTCCGAAGGCCCGAACGTGCTGAGGTCAACACCGGATGCAACGTCCTCACACGGAACCCGGCCGTCGAGATGCAATGTGGCCAGCGTTGCCTTCGAATTGCCTATGATGAAGTCAGGCAGAACCCGTGCCAGGAACCGGAAGATCCGGACCACGGGCCGCGGAAGGTAATCGTCTTCGATCCGGTCCCGCACGTGCCAGATGAGCGGCCGACGGGCCAGTTTTGCGGCGACTCCGCCCAGAATATCTGCCTTCAGAGAATTCGTATGTACCAGGTCGATCCGATTCTCTCGGATGAAGCGGGCGAGCCTGAAGATGTAGAAAAGAGATTTACTGACTTGCTTTACTATCGCAGACACGCCCGATCCAAGGTCATCCTTCCGGGCCTGCACCACCTCCGGATCAAGCGGCATCACGTGGGTCTCAGCGATCGGTCGCATGCGCTCAGGCAGAAGACCTTCAGAAGCGATAAGGACAATCGGGGTCACCTTGGCTCGATCGAAGTGGGCCACCATCTCGATGAGTGCGATCTCGCCGCCACCCAGTTGAGCTGTGTGATCAAACAGCATCACTCGTAGAGGCCTTGACTCTCCCCCGGCTAAAGGGTCTTTGATTGGCATTACTGTACCGATGGTATAACTTCTCACGTAATTTCGCCCGAAGCAAGTACCATTGGTGGTATCCGTTACCCTGCATCTTCATCAATAACTGCATTGCACATGCATTAGCCTCGATACGGGATATGTAACCTTGACTAGCCTGAAGCCTTCCACACACCTGGCCGATTCACGCACGATCACCTCATACCAGATTGGTATCTCGTGGACTACGACCGGGGCCGGCGGCTCCGCCCGCGTATTCCTTGACCTTGCCAAAAGCCTTCCCGGACAGGGTATCCAGTTTACCGGGGCTGTTGCGTCCCCTGCGAATGCGAGTGACCTCAGCAGGGGTGTCGTCGACAGCTTTGCTCCTGAGGGCACTGGTTCTATCTTGCGCCTTATTGCCGGGAGGAGAGTGATGACGGCAGCAATCGACCGAACACACCCGGATCTTATTGCGTCCCATTTTGCTCTCTTTGCGGCACCCATATTAGATCGATTGAAGCGTCACATTCACGTTGTGCACTTCCATGGGCCGTGGGCCGCGGAGTCGCAGGTCGAAGGCGCTGGAAGTCTCTCCGTCTGGGGGAAGCGCGCAGTGGAGCGTCAGGTCTACGCGACAGCAAACCGCGTCATCGTGCTTTCTGAAGCCTTCGCAAAGATCGCCCACGTCGATTACGACGTTCCTGAAGAAATCATCCGTATTGTGCCGGGAGCGGTCGACATTGATCGATTCAATATTGCGCAAACCCGCAATGAAGCGCGTGGTCTGTTGGGATGGCCGCCGGACAGGCGCATCCTTGTCTCAGTTCGCCGCCTGGTCAACAGGATGGGTCTTGATCGCCTGATCGACGCATTCGCAACAATTCATCGGCAACACCCAGACGTCATTCTCTACCTGGTCGGCAAAGGAAAGCTGCGTGCGGAGTTGGAACAGAAGGCGGCATCACTCAACCTTCAGGACCGGGTACGGTTCCAGGGCTTTGTCTCTGACGAGCAACTTCCGCTTGTCTACCGGGCTGCCGACCTCAGCATCGTACCAACGACCGCGCTCGAAGGCTTTGGCCTGGTGGCGGCAGAATCTCTTGCCGCAGGAACACCGTGCGTTGTCACTCCGGTTGGTGGACTTCCTGATATCGTCTCAGGACTTAGCAAAGATCTCGTGCTTTCTTCAATTGACAAATCCTCAATTGCAGAAGGCCTTGCTCAGATCTTCTCGGGCAATATCGAACTACCCTCAGCTGAGCGTTGTCTTAAGCATGTGTCGCAAAACTTCACATTGACCCTGATGGCGCAGAGGACTGCCGCCGTGTATCGGGAATCGTTGGCCTCGCATAAATAATCTATGTCGCCTTTCCATCTACATATTTGCAAGCTAATTACCGTTTGTTAATAGAGAGTTCACTTGAGTGCTGACTGCAGTCTGTCGGCACACATTCTCGATGGGCAATGCGTCGATCAGCAGCCGCGGATTGGCACTTAGCAGCTGTTATCGTTTGCATGCAGGTCAGTCGCAACAAACACACGACACCAGAACCCAAACTATAGTAAGGAAAAATCTTCCGCTAGTTGGGTATTTTTGTTCCGCGTATATTGACCGTAGTAACTCACACTACTTCTTACTAAGACTCCTTGCCCGTCAGCAATCACGAGCAAAGAATCCCGTTGTAGAGAAACCATGTAGTAAGCAAAGCTCTTGCAAACTCACTACGTGGTTGATGTTGGAACAAATATCCTCAAAAGGAAACTCTGAAGAACTCCCCAAGCTTTACCTTCTACAGCGTTAATAGTTTGAGTGTATGTCTGTATTCGTCGGATGCCTATTCGAGTGAATACATCCATTGAGGCCGTAGGTATTCGGCCGTGTTTCTAATTTGATAAATAATGAGCAGTCTCTCTGCTCTTCACCTGTGGTCCCGGATGATGTAGTTGTTCTGCGCTCTGAAATATCTTTAGCTTGCGCTCAGTGGAATCTTTATTCATGGCAGTTAGAAGATCCACATCTATAGGTCCCATGGCCCAATAGTGTCATGGAACAAATCTGTCTATTGCGTAGTATCAAATTCAAGTGTTCCAAGAGGTATTACTCATGCGAACCTACCGTAAAACAGTAACTCCTGCATTGCCTGTTTCTTTGCTGAGTGCTCTGACTGCTTCACTGGCTGTTCTTTCCGGATTTCTGATACTTCCCTCGGCTACATGTGCTGCGGCCACCACGACGTCAGCAGCGACACCCGCCGCCGCCGCCCGCATGGCTGATCAGGCCACATTCGGCCCTACAAGCGCACTCATTCAGCACATCCAGCAGGTCGGCCTTTCGGCCTATGTCTCCGAACAAATAAACACGCCTAGATTCATCCTGCCTGCGGCCCCTTCGACCACGCTCTCGTACTGCGCAGGTCAGTATCAGTGCACTGTTCTACCCTGGTACAGAGACATCCTTACAGGGAACGACCAGCTCAGGGAGCGGGTTGCACTTGCCCTCAGCGAGATTTTTACCGTCTCTTTCAATGACGTTACGCCTGCGGGTCTGCCTGTCTATCAAAACATACTCACTGCTAATGCTTTCGGTAACTACAAGACGCTGATGAAGAGTGTCAGCCTCAACCCAGCTATGGGTGAATTCCTCAACATGGCTTGGAACGTCAAGCCTGCATCCGGGAACATTGCAGACGAAAACTACGCTCGTGAATTCATGCAGCTGATGACACTTGGAACCTGCCGGCTTAACATCCAGGGCATTTGCCAGACGCGTGGAGGCGTACCGATTCAGGTCTACACCGAAGACCAGGTGCAGGCGCTCGCAAGAGCACTGACTGGATGGCAGCCAGTCACAGGTCGAGGCGCCCAGGCAGACATGCTCGACCCGATGATAGCGGTTGAAGCACAGCACGATACGGATCCCAAGGCAATCATCGACAACGTCACCCTTCCTGCGGGGCAGACCGCAGAGGAGGATCTGGATGATGTGATCTCAACCATCTTTGCTGATAATAATCTGCCGCCCTTCGTGTCAAAACTGCTCATCGAGCATCTGGTAAGCAGCAATCCCAGTCCCGAATACGTCGCTCGTGTAGCCACTGTCTTCGAAAACGACGGGACGGGGGTTCGGGGCAACCTGGCCGCAGTCATCTCCACCATTCTTCTAGACTCGGAGGCGCGCGCCGGTGACACGCGGCCGCAGTCGACATCGGGTCATCTGCGTGAGCCGATCCTCTGGATGACCGCTGTACTCCGTAGCCTGAATGGCGTACCGAACAGCTCCAGCGTGGCCAACTTCAACATCATGGGGCAGACTCTCCCTAAGCTTGGTGAGGCTTCATTCAGGCCTGTTACCGTGTTTAGTTTCTACTCGCCGACCTATGTGGTGCCTGCGAGCGACACCCTTGGACCGGAGTTCGAGCTTGAGACCTCAAGCGGCGTCATCGACGAGCTTTCAGTCGCAAACGCGATCGTCTACAACCAGTTTTGCTCGCTTGTGCAGGTAAACCTTACGTCCACAGGCATCTTTGGCCAGGCAGCCGCTTCAGGACCGGGTCCGCTGGTCGACCAGATCGGATCGATCCTCCTTCACTCGCAGGTACCAGCGCAGATGAAGTCCGCTATCGTTTCCTTCATCACGCCGATGAAGACGAACGATCAGATCGCAAACGCCGCGTATCTGGTCATCACCTCCCCACAGTACAAAATAATCAACTAGGAGCCCTCCCCCCATGACCATTCAGCGCCGATCTTTTCTCAAACTTGCATCACTTGCTGCCGCAGGCAATGCGGCTGCTCTAAATCCATTCGGCGGCCTTTCCGCTCTCGCGCAGAGCAGCGGCGGCTCCGATTACAAGGCGCTCGTTTGCATCCTGTTACAGGGAGGCAACGATGGTAATAACATGTTGGTACCCGGGGACACTGCCACTTACACGGAGTACGCCGCTTTACGAAAAGGACTCGCGCTTTCCCGCTCTTCTTTGCTCGGATTGAACAGCAGCACAAATCTTACGCTGCACCCCAGCATGCCGGAAGTTCAGAAGCTGTTCCAAAAAAATCAGGTTGCATTTCTTCTTAATGCTGGATCGCTGGTCGCCCCCCTGACGCGGGCAGAGTATCTTGAAGGCAATTCCGCTGCAGGATCCAGCCTGTTCTCGCACTATGACCAGACAAACTTTTTCCAAACCGAACACGCGCTCAGCAACGACAGCACAGGTTGGGGAGGACGTGTTGCAGACGCGCTTCAGCCAACCTATGGCACCACGCAATTACCCACCGTAGTGTCGGTCTCCGGATCACATCTCTTCGGAAACGGAAGACTGACGCAGGGTTATACCGTCAGCCCCGGCACAGCCACAGCAACACTGGGAACTTGCTGGGAAAATGCTTACTGTAGCCCAAGACTCAACACAGCACAGCAGTTGCTCTCCATGAGTTCTGGCGCAACACTCATCCAGGCGGACGGCGAAATAACTGCAAACATCTATCAGTATGGGGGCAATCTGGCCAGTGCGTTGAAGTCGGTAACGCCGGTCAAGACGTCGCTGCCCTCAAGTAACGCGCTTGCCGCACAATTGCAGCAGATCATGCAGATCATGCAGGTAAAGTCTTCCCTTGGCGCACGACGGCAGATCTTCTTCGCGACCCTGGGCGGTTTCGATCATCACTCGAACCAATTAGGACAGCACGCGAACGTTTTGGATACGCTCAGCGCAGCTCTGGGTGCCTTCCATACGGACCTTGAGAAGATGGGCCTTGGCTCACAAGTCACCACATTTACCGTCTCTGACTTCAGTCGTGCGCTACTTGAGAACTCACAAGCAGGCTCAGATCACGCGTGGGGAAATCATCAGATCATTATGGGTGATGCTGTCAAAGGCGGGAGGACCTATGGCAAGTTCCCGGAACTGGTCCTGGGAGGCGCGGATGATGCGGGCAATAGCGGACGCTGGATTCCAACCACCTCAACCACCCAGTACGCAGCCACACTCGCAAGCTGGTTTGGTGTTCCCGAAGCTGACTTGGCAACGGTGTTCCCGTTGAGCCCCAAGTTTGCGTCGTCAAATCTTGGATTTGTATAAAGGCTTTTGCTAGTTGCTTTGTTCGATGGCGGTCGACGAGGATGATCTCGCCGACCGCTTCGTCGTCAGGAAGGCACCCGTTTATTCCGGCGCCACTAACTCAGCATCATCCCACCAACTCGAGCGGTCGCCTAGTCGTGCAACACCACGTTCAACAGAGACTTGTGCACCTTGATACAGCCGTTGTATTCAATGAAACCAAGCTTCCGGAAGCGGTTCAGAAAGACGTTGACTCGAGACCTGGTCGTCCCCACCATCTCCGCAAGCGTCGCCTGAGTAATCTCAGGGAGTATGGTATCCGGAACGTCTGACTTACCTATCTCAGACATGAGTAGCAAAATCCTTGCGAGACGTTTCTCGGTGTTATTGAACAATTGGTCGACCAGGTCTGACTGGACTTTAATACTGCGGTCCAGAATGAACGCAGTAAAGAGCCTGGAGAGCGACGGTTGCTCCTGCAATACTCGAAGCATCGTATCCCGCTCAATACGCAGCACCTTGCAGGCAGTTGTCGTGGTTGCTGATGCCAGCCTCAACCCTCTTACGGCAGCGATTGCTTCTTCTCCCACAAAATCTTTAGGACCAAGCAGAGTGATGGTCGCTTCTTTGCCAGTGGACGACAAAACGGTCAGCTTCGCCCGGCCAGTCTGTATGTAAAACAGCGCGTCGCAAGGATCCCCCTGCCGGAAGATCGCTTGCTTCGCTTTCATTCTTCGTACGCTTCTACCCAGACCCGTCTGCGCGAGAAACAGTTCGGGATCGAAGGTGGATATTTTGGACATCCCAATAACCTCACGCCGTCCTTAGCAGGATACTCCTATAAGTGACATGGCCGACACAGAGTCTGCGGCTCGCGCCGACACAGCCCCAATAAACTCTGGGAGATGTTCAATAAAGAACACATAACCTAACATTCAGCCCTCATGCTGAAGCTGTGACGAACCGATTATCCAAGGAAAACGTAATCTCCAGCCCCAAGCAGATCGTGGTGGTGCCAGGCCTGGGCGCACCGGCAATCCAGTCGGCTGAAAGATTTTCCGGTGGAATGATCGTAGATTTCACAAATGGCGTTTCAGCTGTTTACACAGCAGAGATGCTCTATAGCCTGCTCGGGGAAGTCAAAGTCATCACCTAGCATCTTCCTTGAGTCGCAACAGACCGCTTGAGACAGGGCCATCTCCAGTGTGCCGTCTTCAGATCTCACCCTGAGCCGGGGCGAGCTCCACTGATATCATTGACATAGATCAATGGTCAGCAGACAGTCGGGCGTCATCTCTACACAAGAATGGTTGAACCATGTGCAGTCCCGCACAACCCGAATAGGGATCATCGGCCTTGGGTACGTGGGTCTTCCGCTTGCGCTCCTCTTCAGCGAAGAACGTTTTCGAGTCACCGGCTTTGACATTGATCCTTATAAAGTAGAGCGCCTGAATGCAGGCGAATCGTACATTCATCGGATTGAAGCCGGGCATATCCAAGCGGCACACGACGCCGGTTTCAGTGCCACGGCAGACTTCTCGCGCATTTGCGAGATGGATGCGGTCCTGATCTGCGTGCCGACTCCGCTGCACGAGGACCATACGCCGGATATCAGCTATGTTGTCTCAACCATGGAGACGATTTCGCCGCACATCCACTCAGGGCAATTGATCGTGCTCGAAAGCACAACCTATCCGGGTACTACGGAAGAGATCGTCGTCGAAACCATAAACAGGCATGGGCAGAACGCTGGATTTGTGGTTCAGCGGGACGGTTCGACTGCCACTCAGGAGATCGAAGGGGTGCTGGTCGCCTTCTCACCTGAGCGCGAAGATCCGGGCAACATGGTGACACCGCGCCGCGAGATCCCCAAGGTCATCGGTGGCGTTGATCAGGTTGCCGCACAGGCCGCCTCCGCGCTCTACGGCACCGTCTTCGATCGAACGGTTCTTATGTCCTCGCCCGCTGCCGCTGAGATGACCAAGCTGCTCGAGAACATCTATCGCTGCGTCAACATCGCGCTCGTCAACGAGCTGAAGCAGCTCTGCATGCAAATGGACATCAACATCTGGGAGGTCATTGACGCCGCTTCGACGAAGCCGTTCGGCTTTCAGGCGTTCTATCCCGGACCCGGTGTTGGCGGCCACTGCATTCCTGTGGATCCCTTTTACCTCAGCTGGAAGGCCCAGCAGCACGGCTTTGACAGCCGCTTCATCGCACTTGCGGGCGAGGTCAACGAGTCCATGCCCGACTTCGTCATTCACACTGCAGCAAAGGCGCTTGAAGAAAGAGGGATCGCGCTCGCCGACGCAAAGATCATCGTGCTCGGGGTCGCATACAAGCGCGACGTCGATGATCTCCGCGAGTCCCCATCGATCATCATCATCGAGAAGCTACTTGCGTCCGGCGCAGCCGTCGAGTACAGCGATCCATTGTTCCCGGCTATCGGCCGCGGCCGCAAGTACTCGCTCGACATGATTTCGACGCCGATTGAAAACGAGCGAGACCTCTCCCGTTTCGATTGCGTCTTGATCGCAACCGATCACTCCGCTTTCAATATGGAAAAGATAGTCCAGGCTTCGAACCTGGTCGTAGACACCAGGAATGCCACGCGCGGCATCCAGTCAAACAAAATAGTCCGCTGCTGACACAGGTCTCGTCGTCAGCAGCGGACTTCTTTGCGGCAGGATGCTCCCGGGCCGCGAGACAAACGCGGCCCGGAAGCCATTCCCTACTTCCCTTCTGCTGCGGATGCCGACCCGGAATACAGGTCGACATTCATTTTGTCCACGATCGCCGTGCCAGTATCGATGAAGAGTGGATAGCGGGAGAACGAATCCACGGCATAGTTATTGCGGAACTGCTTTGGCAGATTATGGTGGATCTCATCGAGGCTCTTCAGACCAACGTAACCCATCGTGAATGGCTTCTGAGAGACCGTCGAATCGATATTGCCGTTCTTGATTAGACTCAATGTCTCGGGGTTTACGTCCATAGCAATCACGAGCCGGTCCGAAGCACCCTTGCGCTTTAGCACCTCGGCTATGCTCGTTCCAGCCGAGGATTCCAACGCGACAAACGCGTCGATCTTGTCGCCACCAGTCTTCGCCATGTACTTCTCAGTCTGGTCAAATGCCGCACCAGTGTCCCCCTTCGAGTCAAAGATCTCAACGATCTTGATGTCCGGATGATTCGCGATGACGTCTTCATAACCCTTCAAGCGTTCTTCCAGGTTTGGCTGACCTGTGATTGTGTAGAAGACCACACGGCCCTTCCCGTGCAGTTTCTCAACGAGGCGCTGACCGCCAAGGTGCCCCGCATCCAGGTTGTTCGTGCCGATGAAGTAGAGGCGGCTGCTGAGTGGAGCGTCAGAGTCGACCGTGATCACAGGCACACCCGCTTCTATGGCGGAGTTGATCTCTGGCCGCATCAGGTTCGCGTCCGCAACGGAGATCAGGATGCCAGCCGGTCGTGCCGCAACAGCCCTGGTAAATGCGTCGAGCTCCGCCTGGGCGTCATAGTTATCAGGGCCTACAAGCTGCGCTGTAACGTCATAGTCAGTGGCAGCCTTTATAAACCCCTCGTTTACTGTCTTCCAGTAGGGAAGTTTCAGATTATTCGAGATCAGGTAGAAAGTTTCTTTCTTGGAATGGTATTGGCAGCCCGTCAAACCCAACGAGCTCAACACCAGGGATGAAACCATCAGACGCGATGCAAAGTGCCTCATGAAGCCTCCTCTCGATTCCGATCCTGACCGCCCGCTCTCAGGTTCAGACTACGAGGGCGGCAAGATGGCTACTGCGAGACGGGCCGAATAATACTCCACAACGCACATTATTGTGGAGTAAAGAAATGCAACTCTGATCTGTCGACTAATGCTGTACCTTCAGGCCTTTATCAACGTGGCCGCACAACTACTCAACCTCATCCTCAGACTCGTCTACTTCGACATCAAGGTCCGCAACGGTCATCTGGCCTCTGCCTTGTTCCATAAGTAGCTGGACCCTGCCCTCCGCAGCATCAAGCTCCGCCTTGCACGCCGTGGAGAGCCGCACGCCATCTTCAAAGAGCTTCACCGAGTCTTCCAGCGGCAGGTCCCCGCGCTCCAGCCGTTCGACTACGCTCTCAAGCGCCGACAGATTGTCCTCAAACTTCGCCATCCCCGCCTTCTTTCTTTTCGTTATTCGGCACCGTTCGTAAATCCAAGCACCTGTGCCGCCGCCGTGTACTTACCGAATGGAGCACTCACCTGCACGCCCTGGACTTCGCCGCGCACCTCAGCCAGCATCTCGCGTGCAATGGCAACACCTTCTGCGCGCGATGCTTCGGGTGACGTCACGGCCGCCATTCTCGCCATGATCTCCGGCGGCATGCTCACCTTTAGATCATTCTTCATGAACTCGGCATTGCGTAAACTCGTCAGCGGCCATATGCCTGCGATCACCGGAATTCGGAAGCCCTCGATACGTCTGAGAAATTGCTCCAGCAATCGCAGATCGAAGACTGGCTGCGTAATCGCGAACTCCGCCCCAGCCTCAACCTTGAAGGCAAAGCGGCGAATCTCACTCTCGATATCCGGAACGCCAGGATTCGCCGCAACAGAAATCGTGAATCCGGTCGAACCGCCGATCGAATTCCTTCCAATGTCCAACCCTCGGTTCAAGTCCTTTACGATCTTAACCAGACCAATTGCGTCGACATCGAAAACAGCCGTTGCATCCGGATAGTTCCCCAGCTTGGGTGGATCGCCGGTCAGGCAAAGAATATTCTTCAGGCCAATGGACGATGCGCCTATCAGATCGCCCTGGATGCTGAGGATATTGCGATCGCGGCAGGTGTAGTGCAGGACCGTTTCAATACCAATCTGTTGCTGAATTTGCACACAGAGGCTTTGTGCGCTCATTCTGGCGCTTGCCCTCGGCGAGTCCGGCACATTAATCGCGTCCACTCCAAGCCGATGCAGCTGCGCCGCACCCTCGATCTCCTTTGAGCAGTCAATTCCCTTCGGTGGCACAATCTCCACCAGTGTGACGAAGTCTCCGGCCGCGATCATGGCGCCGACCTTTGACCTCTCGGCTAACGGCGGCGGCTCAACTGTGCTTTCCACACGCTCACTGACCGTGTCAGCCCCGCCAACGACCTGCACCGCCCCTTCCTGTGCCTCAAAGGCCCGCAGCGCTGAACGTACGGCGCGAATGTGGTTAGGAGTCGTTCCGCAGCAGCCACCGATAAATGTCGCACCAGCTTTCACCAGCTTCCTCGCAAAGCTTGCCAGGTACTCCGGCGAAGTCAGATAGATATGGCGGCCATCCACAGATCGCGGCATCCCTGCATTCGGCATTGCGGCAAGCGGCAAGGAGGTCGAAGCTCGCATCCGCTCAATCGCGCCGAGCACCACTGCCGGTCCAGAACTGCAGTTGCACCCGAGCGCGTCGACTCCCCACTCAGTCAGAAGCTTCGCAGCATCTTCAGCAGACGTTCCATCGAGGCAGTTCCCTTCCTCGTCGACCGTCACCATGACGATCAGCGGAAGCTCTGCTGCGACCGCCTTTGCAGCCCGAACTGCCTGTTCCGTCTCCGCCAGCGAGACCATCGTCTCCACAATCAGGAGGTCCGCACCTACTCCAGCGCCACCCTCGGCAAGCGCTTCAATCTGCTCCTTGAACGCAGCAAAAGCCTCCCCAACAGGCATCTTCCCCTGCGGCGCGAGCCGCACTCCAAGTGGACCCACTGCCCCCGCTACAAAGGCGTCCGAAGCCTGTTTCTCGCGAATCTGCTCGACTGATTCTCGCGCCAGCTTCACGCCAGCCAGGTTCAGCTCGCGTACCCGGCCTGCAAGCCCGTAGCGCTCCAATCGCACGATGTTGGCACCGAACGTATTCGTCTCGATGATCCTTGCGCCCGCCTGTAGGTACTCCAGGTGAACAGATCGTACGAGCTCCGGCTGCGAGCTGTTCAACTCGTCATAGCAGCGGTTGATAAAGATGCCCTGCCCGTAGAACATCGTGCCCATCGCACCATCGCACAGCACGGGAGGCATCGCATCATTCACTTTTCCATCGGCTCGGCCTTTTGCAGGGACTTCCTCGACGCCGAACAGGCGCTGCAGCTTACTTTGATTCACCATGTTGTTCCATCCTAAGGCAGTTGACGACGGGTATGCGGACACTCCGTTGCGGCTCCGTCCTTTGGTATACTCGGGCAAATAGTACCCGCGTTGTTTCCTGCGATTTGAAGGTTGGAGTTTGTTCACGTTGAAGAATCGAAGTCTCTTGGTACGTCTAAGCAGCATGAAGTCACTCCGCCTCACCCGCTCTGGCATCCTTTGCGGTCTACTCCTTACATTGGCGACGATCGGTCTTACGGCCTGCAGGGTGCTCTACAAAGTTCCTGAGTATAACTTCGGTGGCCGGCCCACACCTCCCAGCCTCCTCTTCGAGCGCGTACTCGTTGGCGTTACTGCGAACGGCACCCAGGGTTTTCTCGAAATCCTCGACGGCCTGCGCGATATCCGCGGCAACATCCAGGACACCAAGCAGAGTTTCACAATCTCGGGCTACTCGTCCGGCTATCCAGGCCAGATCTACAATTTCCCAGAGCAGAGTCGCGGCTTTGTGTACTCGCGCTCTGATGGAACATTTACGGCAATCAACTACGGAACCGAGTCCGGTGGCGGCCCCGCCGCAGCTTTCCCCGCAGCTTCGTCTGCCGTTGCCGTATCGGCCGACTTCATCCGCTTCTTCTCCGCCGAAGAGTCCGCAGGAATCCTGGCAATTGTTGACCACAACACCGGCGGCACGTATGACCTCAACCTTCCCAACGTCTTCCAGGTTGCGATCAACCAGGGCGACACCGCTGCTGTAGCGATGGTGCGCAACTCTGACACGCTCTACCGCATTGTCAAGCTCAATACCAACCAGTTCACGACTGCAGCCATTGCCGACGCAACAATCGGCGCTATCGACTGCCAGCCTCTTGTTGTGCCTGTCTACTGCGTCGTTCCCGTGCCGGGCAGCTTTGACCGTCCAAGCAATGCTTACTTCTCACTAGACGGAACTTCGGCCTACATCATGAACTCCGGCCCTGAGCTTGGTGGCGTGACAGCGAGTATCAGCGTCATCCCGCAAGCCGCACTGGTGAACACGAACATCCCAACCGCACCGCCGACCGTCACCCCCGTCACCGCTACTGTTCCCGTACCTGGTGGTATCACGACGTCTCTTTCAGACGGCAAGACGCTTTATCTTGCCGGCCAGTCGCAGAACGTCATCGGCGCCAACGGGCAGTCTACTGGCGTTGCCAATCCCAACGGCCTCTTCGCCGGATATCTTTCGACCATGGATCTAGCCAGCAACACCGTTACCGGCTCGTATTCCATATCGGATGGGCATCACTCGCAGCTCCTTTTCGCAGATAACAACACTCTTTGGGTTGCTTCGCAGCAATGCGCCAACGGCGTTCGGCAGAACCTTTTCGCGCAGGGAGACACGAGTCAGGCGGCAAACTACAACTGCCTCACCCGCTTCGACCTTGGAGCCCTCACTGCTTCAATCGTTCCCGCAACCAACCAGGGTGCAACTGCAGTTACCGTTCCCTATCCAAACACCAATCAGGACCTCTACTACTACGGCGATCTCGCCAGCATGTGCTGGGTGCAGGGGCACAATAAGGTGTACACCGCCTACGGTGGCCAGATACACGCCTTCAACACGACCGACGGTTCTGAGATCAACAACATCAACATCACAATCCAGGGCACAGCACTGTCGGTCGCCTACATGGACGCGCTCACCAACGCGGCAAACTAGCCTTCTTATGCCGCCTGCAGAGACTATCGACCTCCTTGCCATCGCAGCACATCGGGATGATGTCGAACAGACCTGCGGCGGTACTTTGCTGGCGATGCAGGCAAGAGGCTGGACGACTGGCATACTTGACCTGACGCGAGGTGAATCCGGCACCCGCGGCACTTCGGCCGAGCGCGAAGCAGAGGCGAATGAAGCGGCCCGGATCCTAAAGGTAGGCGTTCGCGAAGCCCTTGATCTACCCGATGGCAACGTTCAAAATACCCTTGAAAATCGTTTGAAGATCGCCGGCGTTCTTCGCCGCCTGCGCCCTCGTGTCGTCATCCTCCCCTACTGGCAAGGCCGGCACCCCGACCACTACACAACCGCGACTCTTGGCTACGAAGCCTGCTTTGTCAGTGGTCTTACCAAGGTTGAGACGGAAAGCCCCGCAGCACCGCACCGGCCCTTCAAGATTCTTTATGCAAGCCTCTATGCTGACGTGCGCCCTACGTTCGCGGTTGACATCACACCCCACGTCGAAGCTCGTTTCGCCGCGCTTATGGCGTACCGCTCGCAGTACGCAACGCAATCAGAAGGCGGCGGCCTGTTCGTGCCCGAAGATGAGATCAGGGAGCGCACCTTTGCCATGGCCCGCCATTGCGGACTCCTGGCTGGCGTGCGCTATGCCGAGCCTTTCATCCAGAAGGAAATCAGCCTTGTAGAAGATGTGGTGATGTTACCCGTCGCTTCTATCTAGCTGGCGAACAGACCACCCATTCAACGCTTCGGTAGAATCGCTTCCTGTACAGGCTTCTCCTCGGACGCGGGAGCTTCCACCAGCTTTACCTCCGACGGGCTTTTCTCTTCGACCAAAGCTTTTTGCGTGGTCGGCAATACTTGTGGGGCTAGAAGCTCTCTCAGCTTTGCCACGTCGTAACCAGCGCGCAGTGCCGCCGATCCAGCTTCCGCAGCAAACGCTTCAATCTCATCCGGATCATCACCTGTGAGTAGGCGTGGCAACTGCAGCCACCAGGTCAACTCCTCAAAACATTCTTTGTTCGCGTAAGAAACGCCATCTGACTCTGTAATCCCTGCCAGCCAGCGGAAGTCGGCATCATCCCAAAGGCGGCTGTCTGCCAAAGCTCCAGCTGTCGCCACTGCAGGATGCGCGAGCAGCACACGTACACGGGCCGCCATTCGCCAGACGTTCTCGCCCTCTACGCC